>JAJDCE010000020.1 GCA_029260985.1 Patescibacteria group bacterium
CAGTTATTTTCTTTTTTCTTAACTTCCACAACAGATGCCCAATCTTTTTCGTCCAAAAATTCCTTCCTTACAAGAATGGCATAATCACCCTTTGTTTCCTCTCGTAAAGTTTTCAAAAATCTATCTATCTCTTTCCCAAGCTCTACATAGCCGATGAGTTCATCTTCATTGTAATAAGGCTGAACAAATCTGAGTGCAAAAGCTGTTTTACCAAGCTCAATTCCAATGCCCGGCCCCTTGGTTTCCTGAGATTTTTTAAAAGTAATCCGATTTATAATATCTCCGTATTTTTCTTTATTATGCAGACGGGCAAAATTTACACCATTCTTACCATGGAAATAAAAATGGGTAATATCGTATTTATTTTTTAAATCCTGAAATAAAGCCTCTCCAAGTTTACCGAGCTTTTCTCTGTCTTTTCCTATGAACGCTTCCTTTAATCCATCGCCATTGTGCAAGAATACCTCCAAAGATGCTCCGAGCATTTTACTATCCTCCCTCTCAAGTATTTGAAATCTCACCTCCAGGCTTTCTGCTTCTGTTAAAATGCGGTTTTCAAGAACTTGATTAAGATTATTTTCGTTAGAGCTCACAATAAAATAAACAATCGCTGTTGCTATTGCGAGCGCAATAAGGAGTAAGCCTGATAATTTTATGTTAATTCTTAGGTTTTTGAACATTTTTTTGGTTTTTTATTGCATTTATAAACTATTAGTATTTTACATTCGAATCATGCAGGAATCCACTTAATTCTGAATTTATATCAGATACTTACTCATATAAATACTCCATTAAATGCTCTATCTGGATTTTTTAGCATACTCACGTATATACTGTAATTAGGCTATTTAATCAGACTTTTGTGAAAATTGAACGTATTCATTGGATTGATTCTCTAAGAGGCATTGCCATTGTAATGATGGTGATTTTTCATTTCGCTTTTAATCTCGATTATCTGGATATTAAATCAATAGCCCTATATTCAGGCTTCTGGCTCGTTTTTGTCCGGATTATTCAGTTCTTATTTTTGGGATTAGTGGGTGTCTCTCTTTATCTTTCTTATCAGAATCAGAAAACGTATCGGTCTTTTTTGCATTTTCAGATGAAGCGAGCGGTTAAATTATTTGCTGTTGCCTTACTTATAACTGTAGTGACTTACTTTGTAGTCCCCGAGGCCTACATTCGTTTTGGCGTCATTCATTTTATATCCGTCGCAATTGCTATTGGCGCATTGTTTGTTCGATTTCCACGCGTTTTAACTGTGTTGATGATTCTTATTCCCATCCCTGCTGCTCTTTTTTCAGAAATTGTGCTCAACACCCCCCTACTTCTTCCTATCGGAATAGTTCCCAGGGGTTTTTTCACTGTCGATTATTTTCCGCTTTTTCCGTGGCTGTCTATCGTTTTCGCCGGGATAGTAGCAGCCTATCTCCTTGATTATTTCAAACTGCTTAAGAATGCTTTCTACTCAAAGCGTTTAGTTTTTTTGGAGAAGATCGGTAAAAAGTCCCTTTGGATATATCTCATTCATCAGCCTATTTTATTAGGATTGATATACTTGCTATTTAAGTAAAACATGTTAGGATAATAGACCTTTAATATATTTTATGAGTGATATAGAAAGAGGTGAGAGATGGGAGGAGATAGAAGCTTGGGCCGAAAAGTCTAAAATGCTTTCTGATCTATTTGATATGGCTTACCAGAGCGGATCATTTGGAAAAATGCTGCGTAATTTGTCGTATGCTCAATTACAGACCCTTCGTGGAAAACTACAAAGATTTACTTCTTATGAGGAAGATGCACCTTTATTTAATATCATAAGAAGGGGAATTTTAAAGCTTCTGAATATAAAGCCTGCTTCTGAAACTGAAACAGAGAATCCTTTGTCGACGCTCGGAAGAGAATTGCGGGAGGCTATACATCAATCTGAATCCGCACAAAAGAGAATGCCAGAATATCTTCAATCCTTTAGAGCTTATGCAGCAAATCTAGACCCAAAGGAAGTATCAAACAATATTAATGATTGGACACTTAAGAACTTGGTTGATGTTGGTGAGGAGCAAGAGAAACCTCAGGTAAATAAAGGTATAATCATCATCTCTACAAATAAGACGTTTGACGAGAATCTCGCCTTCGTAGAAACTCACATTGTCACAGCAATGCATATGCATCATCTGAATGGTGGACGATAAAATTTGTTGAAAATTTATCCACAACTGGTAATCTGTATCAGCTTGTTTTTAAAATTAACCTAAAATAAATATGGCGGATCTAAAACCCAATCAGATTGAAACATTACTTTTGAAAATCACTGAGCTGAAAGATAAATATCAGGATGCGAAAGTGGTTCTTAAGAGCTACAAAATGAAATCTGAAAAACTCACTCAGCTAAAAAGGGTAAAAAAGGATTTGAATGACCAGATTGATGAAGAGAAACGGAGCATTGAGGATGGGTTTTTAGAAGATAAGGACTATGAACAAGCCAGCAACGATGAGCTCACTCTGAAGAATCAGATTAAGGAAAAAAATGCTGAACTACGGGAAACTATGGCGAAAGTGAATAAAGGCCAGGATCTCTCATCCTACGATTATAATATTAAGGGTGAGCCGATGAAGGTGCAGGTTGAGCGAGTGGTGAAGGTTTATATCAATGGATCGGAACAGAAATGATTTCAGATTTCTGAATTCGCATTTCTGATTTAATTGAGCATTCATCTATTTAGAAATCATCATAAACGACACCATCCCCCTGATGATGGGTGGCCCAGGAGAACCACATTTCATAGTATCCGGGGATTTCTTTCCCATCACGCGACACAATGATCTCTCCTCCATTTTTAGCAATTGTTAAATTCAGTGAGTCGATGTCAGTTGACCCCTCTGTGATCTTTTTTTGAGGAAAGCTGACTGATTTATCATCCACGCCAACCACATACATGATTTCTTTGATAAAGAAACGCTTGTCGCTAACTGAAACCGGGAAGATGAGCCGCTCGGTTTCTTCGTAATCACCGTATGGATATACGCCGTAATTTCTATTATAACCCGTATCATCACTCATCACCTTGGCGTTTGGATATTTCTGTTTCATTTCGCTGAATTGGATCAGTCTCATGGGTAGAACTTCAAGTTCTGTGCCTGTATAATCCCCTACTACCGCTTCGCCTCTTGCCTGTGACCAAAGCGATTCATTCGTGCGATCATACATCAATAGATTTGATTCAAAAAGCATGCCGGACACTCCGAATTCCAGCACCTGACCCTTCACATTCCGGTTAAATACAATAGCGCTGCCGCATAGTGGGCAAAAGGTGACGGCCACTGGTTTTCCACCAACTACATCGTTTGTGATTTCGTGCCAAACGAGAATTGTATAAGGATAGAAACGTTCATCACCGTCGACATCTAAATAGACTCCTAATACATCATCTTCAACTTTAGCCTCTTTTTGACTGATGAATTTTGGATTTGTGATGGCTGGAATGCCGTCCTTTGGCGGACCACCGCCTAAAATCTTTTTGGTGTCGATGGATCGAACTTTAGTATTCGTCTTGATGTTCCGAATCGGCAGTGCAACGGCATCATCGTGCTCATACTGCGAGTCGGGTACAATTTTTATTTCAGCGACTTTTTCTTCTGATTTTTTTTCGACGATCTCATTTTCTTCATCTAATCCTTCTTCCTTTAATATTTCGAATCCATCTTCTTTTTCATCACTTTCCTGCTCCAGCCCTTTATCTTCCATCTTATCTAATAATTTTTCTTCAATTGTCGTTACTCCATAACCCGCGTCTAAAACAGCGGCTTCAATTTTTTTGTCGAAGCCTGTTACAAGCGCGATCCCGACGATCACGAGCAGAATCCCCATTCCCCTTTTAAACCACCCTTTAGGATCGGCTGCCCATTTAAGCTTCATTACAATCCGTTGGCCAAAAAAGGCGATAAGACCGAGTACCAATGCCAATCCAAGCGCGTAAACCAGCAGATAGAAAATACCTAATGCAAAACTCACTGGCAGAACCGTTGCAAGGATAATGAAATAGGTTGGACTGCAGCTACTGAAGACCGGCCCCATGGCGGCTCCGATGAACACGGCACTCCATCTTGAGGATTTTTGCTGACCGGCTCTATTCAGGAGCTTTCCAGAACCCTGTTCGAAACCAATTGAGTGAGTGATTTGAGACCATACTTGTGGGAAGACCATCAGGATTCCGATGATTGCCAGGATTGCTCCGGACATATAGGACCAAACACTATTCGGGATTGAGATAAAGACAGTCGATGCTTTGAGTATCAAACTAAACAGCACAACGCTTGTCACCAGTGATCCAACAACGATAAAGGGTCTTGCGCGATCCTGACTTGCCGCGCTGCCACCGATAATCACCGGCAAAAGAGGTAAGATGCAGGGGGCTAGAATGGTGAGCATCCCGGCAAGAAATGATGTTCCTAACAAAAGTAAATCCATAACTTTGTAATTTTTAAATTTTTGCAATTTTTATTGCTGCAACAACTAAGAGCCAAAGAAGCTTTTGATGTCGTCGACACCGGCAGCGATTTTGACTTTGGCTACAGAGCCATCCGCATTTAAAAAGACAATAGTATCTTGCAATAGTACTTTAAATTCCCTTTTTAAATCACTCTCGGCATCGTAATCGGCCTTGAAAATCACCGCGTTATCCAGTGACGCTAGATTTTCTTTAATTTTAGCGTCGGTGACTCGGCAACTTGGGCACCAGCTTGCGTGAAAGAAAACGGCCACCTTTTCTTTGCCTTTATAGTGTAGAAATTTGGCTTCTGAGTAATCCTCATAAACCGCATCAGTTGATGGAGGTGTTTCAGGTTTTCTTTCCATAGTATCTGGCACATCTTCATTTTCAGCCGACACTTCCTCAGCTGGCTCATTAACTCCCCTGTCTTCCATTGCATCACCATCCTCCTCATGTAATCCATCATCTTCCTCATTTTCATCTAACATTACATTTTCCACACCTGGATCCGGCATTGGTTCTGGGATAAATTTACAACCGCTTAAAGCAGTTAATGACGCGAAAGCAAATAGTACTAAAATTAATTTTTTCATCGTTAATTGGGTTACGTGTTTAATTATAATGGTTAAATTTTTCTTGTGCGAGCCTTCAGCGTAGCATTGGCTACAATTCTTTCCAATAGTTGAGTCGGATACATAGGAGGATTCTCCTCTAATGCCTGATGGTAGATGACGGTTGAGGGCGTGAGGCCTGGTGTTGAATTAGCTTCTATAATGATGAGTTCACCGGTTTTAATGTGCATAAACGCATCGATGCGAGCATAGCCTTCGACCCCCAACACTTTGGCCACTTTTTCCATTCGCAACTTTGCTTTTTTCACGGCGGACGGCTTCACAAATTCAGATGGGGGTGGAGTTATGTTGACTCCTGTACCGCCTTGAAATTTTTCCTCCAAGGTTAGAATATTGCCAATAGCAACTGTGATGCTTGGGTTCATAGCGTGAACTTCTCCCGCTTTCTCTAAGATACCTATGGTGATCTCGATCCAGTTGGTACGGGTCTGCCACTTTAACTTATTGCCGATGACACGAACTTTGTCGGTGATGATGAATTTTTCGAACATCACTTTCTCCATCGCACAATGAGGCATTTCAATCATCCCGTGCTGGTTTTTAAGGGTGCCGTCCGGGATCACTTCTGACTCTCCCATTACATGCTTCATGTACTTTTGGAGATCGGAGGCGGAAAAGAGGCGCGCGATTCCCGCACTGCAACCATCCCCCTGAGGCTTTACGATCACTGACTCACTGCCAAGCTCCATTGTCAGATCGCGCCAATATCTTTTGTAATCAAGAGCTTTAAAAGTTTTAAAGTCATTTACACTCACCAGTTCTCTTGGCGCTGAATGAATCCCCTCTTCTTTCAGATTCTTAATCGCTTCACCCGTTTCAAATTTATCCATACAAAGATGTGAGGCTTTAGATCCTGAGCCGTTGAAAGAGACCTTAGCGTCTTCCAGCATTTTCTGAAGCGTTCCGTCCTCACCTATTCCGCCATGCAGGCCGATGAAAACAAAATCGGATTTTTTTATAAACGAATCGATGGACTCCTTTTTGGGTAGAAAAACATCTTCAGTGATTTGACCTTCGTCAGTCTTAAGCTTTTTTAACACTATCTCCTTTAAGTGGGTCAGTCTTTTTTCGTCTTTTTCTGCCGATTTACACGATGCTTCAATTTCTTCAACGGTGTGATTGAGGGTTAAATAATACGGGAGCCTCCATACATTATGATTCATATCTAATAGGTATGGATGGGGTTCCAGCTTCTTTGACCGTCTAAGCTTGAGCCATACATTGGTGCCGGACATGACGGAGACTTGGCGTTCGGCAGTTTTGCCGCCAAATAGAACATTAATCCCCGATTGTTTGCCGATTGTTTGCCGATTGCGGGAATTGGATGTTGTGGTGGCGGCAGGCGTTTTTTACGATATACCGAAGCAGATCACGATGACTCATGCCGATACGGGACGATTGCATAAATAGGAAACTATTCTGCTCCATGCCGCTGATGGGATTGAAATCTGAAAACCAGACTTTCCCATCCGGAAAAAGCCAGCCGTCAAAGCGAGCGAAATCGCGCATTCCGAATAACTTAAATAGCTGTTCGGCCTGAATTTGAATTTTCTCAATCACCTCATCGCTGAACCTGGGTGGGCAATGATATGTGACCTGCCGTGAAGAGAGATATTTTTTTCGGTAATCAAAAATCTGGTGGTCTTTGTAGCTCAATTCGATCTCGGTTGGCAGAATGGCCACCGGCATACCGAATTTATTTTCAAGAATAATCACCGTAAACTCGACCCCCTCACAAAAAGGCTCAACGACCACTCGTGTATCTACCCGTTTTTTGAATAACTCCTGAGTTTTTTCCAGAGCTTCCTTTACTGTAGACACCGAATACACTCCAATGCTGGAACCGCCTGTAGCAGGCTTTATAACTGCCCGCTTTAAATCATGATCCTTAAAAAACTTATCCAGTATCTTTTTATGATCTTTAAGGTGACTTTTGAGAACGGTTGAGGGTTTTGCGTAAAACCCATTTTGAATAATCATTTGATTGGCTTCGTATTTGTCGAATGCTTCTTTGCATGCCACTGCCGGAGATCCTATATAAGGGCATCCTGCTTTTTCGCAGATTTTCTGGATTTGACCATCTTCTCCAAAGCTCCCATGCATCACTGGAAAGGCCAAATCAACCGATTTTAAAAAACGGTTAAACCCCCCATTTGAAAGCGGCTTGGCGTTTTGATGTAGTTTGAAGTCAAAATCAGAGGGGGTGTTGCTGTAAAGCTGGCCCCTTGAGATTTGGTAGGCTTTTTTTTGATGATCAAAATAAACCGGCATGACTTCAATATCCTCAGAATCGAGGTGATCACAGACGGACCTGGCTGAGTTCAATGAAATTCCTCGCTCAAGAGATGGGCCGCCGCACAATAATGCTATTTTTAACTTTTTATATTCCATAGCTAGCCAATTGCCATCCGATTGTAAGCCAATTGTCAGTTAATTGAGATTTGTTCGTTAGAAATGTACATTCTTTTTTCCTTAACTGCAAGCCAACTATTTATTATTTTTCTAATTATCTATTTTTCTGCTCTTCTATTTCTATTAAACAATTAATCAATTAGGTTGACTTCAATTTAAATTGATTTAGAATCTTGATCTGCGCTTGTGCTGACTTGTCGCCGCCATGAAACTGACCCTCCCGAGTTTGGTTCATTGGCTCCCTCAGCCATCGCAAGCACTGAGGCACCGTCCTCCTTTGAAAAAAAATACCGGTAGGGAGAGATGCAGGAATTTGTGCGTTGAACCGTATGAACCGTACTTGCATCTTCTCCCGCCTTTTTCTGCAATCCAACTTCACTCCCCTTTTACCTCGTGGTAGACTGTTTTTGATTTAAAAAATGAAAATGGTTGATAGAAACAGTTTCAGAGCTTATGACATTCGTGGTACGTATCCGGATCAGCTAAATGTTGATGTTGCCTTTTTGATAGGCAAGGCGTTTGCCTCGTTTTTGCATCATAAGAAGGGTCTTCAGGCCCCATCGATCGTTGTTGGTCGTGATGCCCGAACTCACAGCAAGGAGCTTCAGCAGTCTTTCATCCGTGGCCTTCTTGAATCCGGGTGCAAAGTTAAGAATTTAGGCTTAGCTGCCTCACCCTATCTTTACTTCGCCAATACATTCGGCAAGTTTGATGCGGGGTGCAATATCACTGCCAGCCACAACCCAAAGCAGTACAATGGTTTTAAACTGATGACCAAAGATGCCCATGCAGTTTTTGGTGATGAGATTCAGAACATCTATGACTTGATTCAGGCCGAAAACTTTATTGATGGAAGAGGTGAACTCGGAAAAGCTGATTATCAGGATGAATATTTTAAAAAGATTGAATCACTATTTAATTTCAAGAAATCTTTAAAAGTTGTGGTTGATACCGGCAATGGTATTGCGGGTGCATTCTATCCAAGCATATTGAGAAAGCTAGGTCACGAAGTGGTTGAACTTTACACTGAGCTGGACGGGACCTTTCCCAATCATGAACCTGATCCGATCGTAGAAGATAACCTGACCGACCTGAAGTACAAGGTTGTCGAGGAAAAAGCTGATCTTGGATTTGCTTTTGATGGTGATGGGGACCGATGTGCTATGGTGACTGAAAAAGGTGAATTTATTGACGCTGATAAAATTCTGATATTGCTTTCCAAAGATGCCTTATCTCGACATCAGGGTGGTGCTGTGGTATTTACCGTTTCTAATTCTCAGGTACTATTTGAACTAGTTGAGCAGTGGGGTGGAAAACCAATTATGGCTAAGGTGGGGCACTCTTATGTAGAGCATGCGATGACTGAACATAAAGCAATCTTAGGCGGTGAACAATCCGGGCATTTCTTTTTACCGGAAGGCTATTATCAATATGATGACGCGCTGGTTACCGCGTGCCGTCTGCTGAAAATTTTCTCTGATGACGAAAAACCTGCTTCAGCACTATTTCATGAGTTCCCTAAAACGTTTGCCGAGCCTGAGATCAGACCCTATTGTCCTGATGAGGCTAAATTTGAAATTATTGCTAAAGTCACCGAACACTTTGAATCAAAATACGACTGCAATACGCTTGATGGGGTGCGGATTGACTTTGGAGATGGGGGTTGGGCCGGAATCCGGGTCAGCAACACGAGTCCTAAGATTTCGATTACGATGGAAGCGAAGACTCAGGCAGCTCTCGACACTATTAAATCTGAAGTTCTTACGCATCTGAAAGGATATCCTGAGATTAAGTGGTAGAAATCACCTACTGTCGTCCTGAACTTGATTCAGGACCCTAAGTCATATAATTTGACATGGGATTCTGAATCAAGTTCAGAATGACGATAAGTGA
>JAJDCE010000003.1 GCA_029260985.1 Patescibacteria group bacterium
AGATGGTGCCCGTGGAGGGACTTACTTCGGCTTCGCTCAGCACAGGCTTCTCACCCTTAGTTAAAAAACCACTATCAATTAGCAAAGTGAGATGGTGCCCGTGGAGGGATTCGAACCCCCGACACCTGGTTCCGAAGACCAGTGCTCTAATCCACTGAGCTACACGGGCATTTAACAGAGCCCAGTTTATCAGAGTTTGCTTTTATAGTCATTAGATTTTTCAAGCTAGACAAATATTCTCATGTGTTTTAGAATATCCCACTTAATTAAAAAATATGGTAAAGCGTAAACCTGACTATCCACAATTTGTGGAAAAAGCTGATAAAAAAATCGAAGTTCTTCAGAGCAGGATTGAGAGACTTACGGAGTTAATTCAGGATTCCAGACGTATTTTACAGAAGCATCTGGCCACATTGGAAAACAAGAGCTCACATTTTGACAGATATTATGAGCTTTTACCTTCAGATCCTGAAGCTGCTGCTGAACTCAAAGAAGAGAAAAAACTTGATGTAACTAAGGAGCGTGCTGATAACAAGGAAGATATGATCTGTGCGGATGAGCTCCGGATCGATGAAGCTCGGAAAGCAATTGCATGCCTAAGAAGGCTTAAGGCAGATCTCTTGAGATATAATCCTATACAAAGGCAGGTTAGAAGCAAGGTTGTTCAGGAGCAATATTATTTTGCAGGTACAAAACACTGGGCTATTCCAAATTCTGTGTGGAAGACTTTTCAGGATATTTTTTCACCGCCAAAATACAGGATGCGGCCTAAGCGTGAAGGTGCCTATGGAGGCAGAAGATATGACGATCTGAACTTGCAACATTGTGTGGTCGACCCACAAAGAATACCTAATCAGTTTTTGACGGAATTTGGTTTTCCTGTACCAGATAAGGGTATGAACACGTTGCAGCGTTTGATGTTTAAGGAGGGGCAGATCGGTAATATGGCTGATTTTTTCACGAATCATTTGGAGCCTCTTGAAAAGCCTGCAAGGGGCAGAAGGGTTCGTAATAATTACAGGCTTCTTGTTGTTAACAATTTTGGATCGGAGCATGATGGGAAGATCGTTTATCCCCGATATGTCACTACCGAAGAAGAAACAGTTCGCCGAAAGGTTCCACAGGTTTTTGATAATGCTTATGCAACTCTCCGAAAGACCGAACATGTAGACAGGCAGTATAAAGGTGAGACTCGTTTTATTATAAATACTGAGGAGGATTTAAAAAGGCTGCAGCAAAACTTACTTGCATTGCGCGGACAGAAAGGTGATGAAGCTGAGGCTGAAAAAGATGGAATTAAAAGTGAGCTTCGTGAAAAATTATCTGAATTCGCAAGATCCGTTACCTATCATAAGCGTATGGCAAAAGCTGATCTGGTAAAAGTTGCTGATTTGAGGGATAAGCTTGATAGAGAGAATTTAGGGGCTAGTTTGGCTCGAATACTTAAAATATTAAGACACCTTAAAACCAGGCGTGATGAAGTTTTTACGACTTCTCTTGCGGCTCCTGAGGACGCAAAAACATTAGATGAGCAGATTGACAGGGCTGAAAAGGTGATTCAGCTGTATTCAAGTTCTTTTGAGCTAATTCATCAAGATGGGGATAGTAAGCACCTGATGCACCTAAGAGGTCTTGAAAGCCTTAAGTTAAGGCCGTTTAACTTGTATGCAGCCAGATTATTGGAAAGTGCAGATAGTATCAGCAGGATGGATGGGGAAGTTGCACCTAAGCAAGCAGAGGCGCTTAAGGCGTATGCCGTAACAAGGTTGTTTGATAACAACAGAAGGCTTGAATATACTTTATGCGATGCTCATGCTTTGCCCGTAGATCCGGGTTTGGAGATATCGTTGGAATACTTAAGGGATTTATATAGAACGGTTCAGGCTGTGGAGGTAGATGATTTTGGTTTTGTTTTTGATAAGATTAAGATCGCCCTTGGAAATCTGGCAGATCAATTAAGGCAAAAAAACGAGGATGATGCTGATGATGAGGCAGGTTTGTATAAAATGTTCCAGTCAGGCCTGAAAGAAATCGATTTTCAGGAATTGGCTGATGAGTTGGGTTAACACTTAAACTTCTTCTCACAAACCGTCTTCACATTACCCCGCACATTCATATCCACCACAATGCGCGCTTTTTTGGGTTTTACGGCTTCTAAAAAGTCTGCGAAGATCACTTCTGTTACTGCTTCGTGGAAGATTTTTATATTCCGGAAGGCGTTGATGTAGAGTTTGAAGCTTTTGAGTTCTAAACAGACTTTATCAGGCACGTATTCGATCAATACACTTCCGAAATCCGGATAATCTGAAAAGGGGCAGATGGCGGTGAATTCGGGGGTGCTCATTTTGATCCATTGTTCACCTGGGGTGAGTGAAGTAAATTTAAATACTTCCAAGGGGCTCGCTTTTTTGAGCTGTTTTCGGATTTTCTGGAGATCTACTTGTTTGTAGTGCTCACCTTCTTTGTAAAGTTTATTGGTCATGTCGTATATATCGGTTAGGCGAGGATAATTATCCTCGCCTTCAGATGGCTGGTGTGTATTCTATCTGTAATAAATTAGATCATCAATCCCATATTCCTTAAAGCCTTTCAGTCTTAATTTGCAGGCGGGGCATTTGCCGCAGGCTGGGGATACTCCTTCATAACATGTGTGAGTGTACTTGAGGAGTTCTAAACCACCTAGCTTATCCATCAGAGCTACTGTTTGAGCTTTGGTGAGAAACATAAGCGGTGTGTGGATTTTAAAGGGGAATTCCATGGCCAATTGAAGGGTTTTTTGCATCGATTTAATAAAGTCATTCCGGCAATCCGGGTAGCCGGAATAGTCGGTTTGGCAAACGCCCGTTACGATGTTGGGGATTTTATGCTGTTTGGCGTATATGGCCGCTATATTTAAAAATAGAGCATTTCGCCCATCTACAAAAGTTGTTGGTAATGTCCCTTTTTTGCCTGCTTTTACTTTTACTGACTTATCGGTTAACGCGTTTTTGGTGAGTTCTTTGAGTATCGGGAGTTTTATCGTTTTATGGGATAGTTTTAGTTTTTTAGCGATGGTTTGAGCGGCTTTGATCTCAGTTTTATGCCTTTGTCCGTAGTCAAAACTGATCAATCGTACTGAATCGAACTTTTTAAGCGCCCATGCTAAACAGGTTGTAGAGTCTTGACCGCCGGAATGGAGGACTACAGCCTCTTTATTTTTTACGCTCATTGCCATAAAGCATTATATGAAGTCTTGGGCTGAAATTATAACCTTCTTTCTTGCAAATCTCAATTAACCATTTGGATCTTTTCAGGATATCAGCTTTAGAGGTGCCTTCAGGCATCAGCCATGTTCGATTTTTTGGAATTTTATATTTTTTGCAGTATTTCTTTACCTCATTAAGATCTGACTTATTACTTATGACAAATTTGTAAATAACTTTTTTGTTTGTCGGTAGTATTTTAAGAGGGTAGGGGAGATTACCTGAGTTTTTCAGTTTTGGTGAACAATTAAATTGTTCAATATATTTGTTTATTTTAAGCGCAATACTGCCATTAGTCTCAATTTCTACATAATACTTTTTGAGTTCAGATAGTAATTCTTTTAATCCATCCTGCTGGAGAACGGGTTCACCGCCAGTGATGACGAGGTGATTGCATGGGTAGGACTCGATCTTTTTAATGATTTGATCCAGTTTCATTACTTTATTGTCTGAGACTTTAGGATCCCAGGTGTATTTACTATCACACCATTTGCACTTTAAATTACACCCTCCAAGACGTAGAAAAACAGATGGTTTCCCAATTGATGGACCTTCACCCTGAATACTGTAAAAAATCTCATTAATTAGCATAACAAGAGTGTATCAATTTTTTTTAAAGTATGCATGAAACTATTTGCTTTAAAGGTCATTCTGAACCTGCCTATCGGCAGATAGGTTTAATTCAGAATCCCGCGTTAGTCTGGTTGGGATCCTGAATCTAGTTCAGGATGACAGTGGGGTGAAATACGCAATTATTTGATTGATTCAGTGTATTCAGCCACAAAAATTGAAATGATGTTGGCGACGGGAACGGCGATGATCATGCCAACCAGTCCAAGAGCTAAACTGCCTCCCAGCTTTAAGCCAATGGTGGCACCTGAGAGCAATGCAAAAAGTACAATAATAGGATTTAGCCCTACTGATCTACCAACGATGAGGGGTACCATGATATTGCCCTCCAGGAACTGAATTACTCCATAGGCCGGAATGAGCCAGAGGAGCATGATTGGGTCCTGGTTGAGGGCGATGAGAGCCGCTGATAAAAAGGTGATGAGCGGTCCAAGATAAGGAATGAATTCAGCCAAAGCTGAGACCATGGCGAGAGTAAGTGCGTAGTTTAATCCAATAAGAGAGAATACAACGAAGGTGAGGAACGCCATGGCTAGCGCTAAAAGCACTTGTCCACGAACCCATTCACCGATTTTAACACTTACTTCTTTGGTTTTTTGAGAAATATAACCCGAATATTTTCGAGGAAATAGAGAGTGGAAGAAGTTGCTACTGTGTTTTTTGTTCACCACCATGAAGAAGGTGAGGATAAGGACTAAAACAAGATTAAATAAGCCATTAAAGATAACAAAGATGGCTCCAATGGCATTGCCGGCAAAACTGGTGAGTTTTGATCCGATCTCTTTTAGACCGGATGTCAGACCGTTAAGTATCTGAGTGCTATCCACATTCTGCCATATCTGATTGGCAAAGGGCTGAAGTCTTTGAATGAACCAAGAATCAGCGTCTTCGCCAGAAACAATAGTCTGAACATAATCTTTTACTCTGCCGGCTAAATCACTGACCTGACTGGCTATGATCGGTACTAAACTGGTAAAGATAACGGTGATCACTCCCAATACAACGATATACATTAGGATGATGCCGAGGGGTCTTGGGATTCGGTATTTTTCAAGTTTATCTACGGCTGGATTGAAGACGGCTGACAAAAATAAGGCTACCGCAAAGATGATGATTACGTCTTTTAGGTAGTAAAGAAGATAGGCAAATCCGATCACTCCTAAAACGGCAAAGGTTGCTTTCACAATTGAATCAATCGAAAGGCTTACTTTCATTTCCTTTATTGGCTTTTCAACCATCTTGCTCAGCTGTATTTCATCGTGTTCCAGCGCCTTTTCCTTTTGGGTCAATGCCTGAAGGGTTCGTTTGAGCTGACTGATTTTTTTCTGAGATCTTTGGAAGAAAGATTGGGTTTGACGCTTTGCCATAACTTGAATAATTAAAAATTAAGAGTTGAAAATTAAGAGTTGAAAAAGAGAATTATTTCTTAATTTTATTCGGTGGCCACTTGCAACACAAGATCGACGATGACCCAGGCCATCAGTGATACGGCTAAGCCAATAAGGGCAAAAGTGATGGTTTTTTTGGCTTTCTCTTTGTCCTCATCCCGTCCTATTACATATCTATAACCGCCAATCATGACAAAAACTACCGAAAGACTGCCGGCGATTCCGATGAGGGTTTGGGTGATGAACTTAATGAAGCAGGGGATGTTTCTAAGATGAATATCTCCGGTTTGAATCATGGTGGCAAGTCCAATACAGGCATCTCCTTTTCCTCCTAAATTGGTGTCTTCGGCAGGAATGAGAGTTGGAGGATCGAAATTAGTGGTTTGCGCTAAAACATCACCCGTCTGAAGAATCATTGTTAGCGCAATGCCCAAGAGCAGCATAAAACAAGTGAATTGGATGAATTTTTTCATTTGATATCTTTAGTTTTCCTTAAAATCTTAACAAATCTTTACCTTGTAGGCAATTTCTATTTCGAATATACTATTTAACCTTGGGACTAAGGACTAGGGACTAAGAACTAGGTGAATATTTAGTATTTAAGAGAATTATTATGAAAACATTTAAAGATATTATTGCGTGGCAAAAAAGTTACGAACTTACTTTAGAAATATACAAATTAACAGCCAATTTCCCGAAATCTGAAGAATTCGGTCTTAAATCACAAATAAGACGTGCCGCCGTTTCAGTTATTTCGAACATTGCAGAAGGATTCAAACGACTTGGCATAAAAGATAGAGTACATTTTTACAAAATTTCTGAATCCTCACTCGAAGAAGTTAAATGTCAAAGCATGCTAGCGCATGACTTGGGCTATTTGGATTCGACAAACTACACAGAGTTAAGTAAATTGGAAGATAGAACTGGAAAGATATTGAGAGGCTGGATAAAATCGCAAAAGTAGACCAGTCAACAGCTTAGTCCCTAGTCCTTAGTCCCTAGTCCCTTAAGAAAGATGAGATATTCAAAATTGTTCGGAAAAACCGTTAAAGAAGTTTCAAGTGAAATTAAACTTGTAAGTCATAGATTCCTCTACCAGGCTGGTTTTATTCGTGAATCGGTTGCAGGTCGGTATTTCTTTTTACCTCTTGGGATTCGGGTTCGGGATAAGATAATGAGGGTTATAGAAGAGGAGATGAATGCGGCTGGCGCTCAGAAAATGGTTACTCCAGTACTTCATCCTCTTGAGCTTTGGCAAGAGACCAATCGGGCTGAATCTGTTGGATTTGAGCTCATGACTATTGAGGATCAGCGCGGAGGCAAATTTGCCCTTGGGGGAACGGCTGAAGAAATGATGGTGGATGTGGTACGGAAATTTAATGTCAGTTATCGGGACTTACCTTTTAATATTTATCAGTTTTCTCAGAAATTCCGGGATGAATTACGTGCCCGCGGCGGTCTTTTAAGGGTCCGTGAGTTCATGATGAAGGATGCCTATTCTTTTCATACCGATGAAAAGGATTTTGCATCAGAATATGAGTCAATGGGTGATGCCTATTCAAGGATTTTTGAAAGGTTGGGGCTTAGCACTGTTCGAATTGAATCAGATAATGGTTATATTGGTGGGGATTACTGTCATGAGTATGTGGTTGAATCACCTGTGGGTGAGAGCCGTTTTCTGATGACGAAGGATCGCAGTTATGCGGCTCACGAAGAAGTGGCTAAGTTTGAACGGGGCGACATGAATCCTGATGAGAAGGAATTGCCACTTGAAGTGAAGGACGCTCCTCGAGGCCCTACTATTGCTGATGGAGTGAAGCTTTATGACCAGCCAGCCTGGCGGCAAATTAAGACGATTGTGTTTTTCACCAATGATGAAGAGCCGGTTTTGGTTTGTCTGAGGGGAGATTTAGATATATGTGAAGTGAAATTAGGTCATATTCTTAAAGGGAAGAAGTTCCGTTCAGCGACTAGAGAGGAGGTTGAGAAATTGGGCTCAGTTGTTGGATTCGTCTCTCCGCTTAAGCTCAAATGTAAAAAAATCGGGGATTTGTCTCTTAAAACCGTGAAGAACTTTTATACTGGTGCTGATGAGGACAAGAAAGACACTTTGAATGTGAATTACGGCCGTGATTTTGAGATGGATGAATTGGTTGATGTGGCTTTGCCGCCTGCGGGTTGTAAATCTGAGGATGGTCAGGATTTATCTGAAGGGCGGGGGATTGAAGTGGGTAATATTTTTCAATTGGGGACTCATTATTCAGATAAAATGGCCCGAGCGGTATTTACAGATTCAGATGGCAAAGATAAACCTTTTTATATGGGCTGTTATGGGATTGGAGTTGGACGAACGATGGGGACTGTAGTGGAAGTTTTTAATGATGAGAAAGGTATTTTGTGGCCCAAAGCCATTGCTCCTTATCAGGTTTACTTGATATCGATTGGCGATGTAGCGGAAGAGGCTGAAAAATTGTACGAAAAAATGCTTTCTGAGGGTATCGAGGTGCTTTACGATGATCGTGAAGAACGACCTGGCGTAAAATTGAATGATGCTGATTTAATTGGCATTCCTCTGCGACTTGTGATATCTTCTCGTACTCTTGAAAAAGACGCCGTTGAATGGAAAGAGCGTTCTGAAGCTGAGGCGAAGGAAGTGAAAATGGCGGATGTGGTAAAATTGATTAAGGACTACTATTTAAAATAGTCTCAAGTGCGAGTGCGAGTCTCAGGGGAAGAGACGGATACTTGAGACTTGAGACTCGCACTCGCACTAAATTATATGAAAGGAATTATTTTAGCCGGAGGCACAGGTACACGGTTGCACCCACTTACTAAAGTGACCAGTAAGCAGCTTTTGCCGGTTTACAATCAGCCGATGATTTATTTTCCGCTTCAGACTTTGCTGAAGGCAGGAATTAAAGATATTTTGATTATTGTGGCGCCGGATCACAGTGGTGATTTTGTGAATCTTTTGGGTAGTGGTAAGCAGTTTGGTGCTCGTTTTACTTATGAGGTGCAGGATAAGCCAGAAGGTTTGGCTCAGGCTTTTTTGATAGGATCTGAGTTTATTGGTGATGATACGGTTGCGATGATTTTGGGAGACAACATTTTTACTCATGACTTTTCACCTTCTATAAAATCATTTAAAACGGGGGCTAAAGTATTTGTGAAAGAAGTTTCTGACCCTGAACGGTTTGGGGTGGTTGAAATGGATGAGTCAGGTAGGGTGATCACGATTGAGGAAAAACCGGAGCAGCCTAAATCAAGGTTGGCGCAAACCGGTTTCTATCTTTTTGATCAGACGGTTGTGGAGCGTGCTCAGAATCTTAAACCTTCAAAGCGAGGTGAGCTTGAAATTGTTGATTTGGCTAAAACTTACCTAGAAAAAGATGAACTTTCTGCAGAGATATTGCCTGGTGAATGGATTGATGCGGGTACTTTTGAAAGCTTGCATAAAGCTTCAACGATTGTACGTGAGAACGACCTGGGGATCGATTTCAATCATCTGTCGAGTATGCAGGTGGAGATTCAGGATATTAAGAAGAAAATATCTTTATAGTCTTAAGCCATAAGTCTTAAGTCCTAAGTCCTAAGTTTTAAGTCTTAAGACTTTATTTTCCGCTTGTTACTTAGTGGCGGTTTTTCGGGTTTTGCATTCTGAGAACATCACATTGTCTTTGCAGCCTTCTTCACTGCTGTTGCAGGGTTTATGGATGGCGATGCAGGATGGGTTTTCCTGGCATTCTGGTTTATTGTCGATTTCAGGACATGCTTTTGCTGTGCAACCTGCTAGTAGTATAATGGCTGTAAGGGTAAAAATAACTTTTTTCATAGGTAGAATAGATTAGTCTTGCAATACTTTATCACAAAAGCACATTCTCTAAAAGGCGGTTCTAAAAAAGTGTCGTCGAATTCGACGACACTTTTTATTTAGGATTATTTTATTTAATACTCAGCCCCAATCTTACTCGTCATGATAACAGCTGATCGGATTTTCCAATCTGTCCCAATCTAAGTCTATGAATTCACAACCATCATTATCAATGGAGTATTTACCAGTTTCTGTGTTTAATGTAATTGCTCCTATGTCGACTAAATGATGTAGGTGTTTTTTTGAAAAGTGAGTCATTATTCCGTGAGACTCAGCGGATACTCTGCTGGCTGCGTTGAAATTATCTTCAATATTCTGAAGTGTGAATTCATTCGGATTTAAATCCTCTAAGATTTTTGCCAGCAATAACCTTGCTATTATGGCAGTATTATACTCTCTTTTTTTCAGCTCTTTCTGCGGATGAAAGAGACAGTCTATCGTCAAATTGCTTCATTTGTAATATATTATTAGTGCAATATTATAATGTAAATATGCTTATTTGTCAATCCTAATACTCAGCCCCAATCTTATTGCTTTTCGCAGGGCTTCCCGCTTTTGTGGAGAAGTCTCCATTTGATGGATCGGTAAAGAGAGGGTCACCTTCAATGGCACCTGTTCCTGCAGTGCCGTTTGTCTGATAAAAGAGGTTATTTGAAATATCCGGATTACTTGAGCCTTGGTCGTCTATTGCTTCGCTGGCCAGCATGAAAATATTGTTATATACCTTTGTTCCTACAGAGCTTTTATCCAGAGTTACTGCTGGGCCCCAGTTTCCTTTTGACCGGGAGCAATTGTAGAAAACATTGTTGTAAATCTCTACACCTGTTAATGTTCCGGTTTTAGTCAGAGTATTTTCTCTTAACTCATCCCATAGATTTAAACAGCCCACATTAATATTTTTTACAACGTTCTTGTAAACTTTTACGTTCGAGAGTATGCCTTTGTCCAATCCTTCCAGGTCGCCGACGGCGAGCGAGATGCCAACTCCCGGTTCGTAGCCGAGTCCGTTTAGTGATTCAACATCACCTTCTGAAATCTCGATATTGACTGTACCGGACAAGATATCGTCACATCGTTTAACGACACCATCTTTTTTGAAAAAACCAATATCGCTGACCGTGTTTTCGTAAACGTCCACGTTGCTGGCCTCATCGATATAAATTCCGACAGCGCAAAGCCTTTCTGCAATATTGTGATGAATTGACCCGTTTTTGGAGCCGACTTTTGCGACGAGACCCTCTTTGTATCCATCTGCAAGATGATTATTGGCGATTTCAAAACCATCCGTATTCACAATCGACATCGCTTCTTCTTCGGTGATGTGAATGGTTGTTCCGTCAGTTTTAATCCGTCCCAGATGGGCATTGTTTAATTTATTATTCAGTACTTTCAGGTCAAAAGAGTCATAAATGTTTATTAAGCTAGAGACTGCACTGTGTATATTCATGTTTTGCACTGTTAGTCCGCGAGTTCCCATCACTTCAAGTCCGTACGAAGGCGCGTTACGAATCGTAAAACCGTCTAAGGTTATATAATTCTGGTTGAGAATGCCGAATCCTCCCAGAAGATATACATCCTCTTCTTCCAGGTAAAAGGATCCATGAATGTTATTGAGTGGGCAGGGGAATGAGGGGCAGCCCGCATCCAGAATCGCGTTTTCGGATTCGCCGGTTACGACAATCGGGTTACTTTTTGTTCCTGAGTTGGGCAGATCGACCCTTTCTTTATAAACTCCGTCTAAAATCATGAGTACATCACCAGTTCTTACAGTATCAAGTCCGGTTTGTAATGTGCAGAAAGGCTGACTTTGAGAGCCTGCGCCTGCATCGGAGCAATTGGTTTTGCCCACATAAAGGGTTGGGGTGTAGTTTGATGTAACGGGTGTTGATGGAGTGGAAGGTGTCGTACTTACACCTCCGGGTGCGACCAATGTGTTGTTTGTGAATTCCATAGAATCCTTATCGTAAACTTCTGCCATAATGCGGTATACAATTTCTGCCATATCACCCCTTGTGATGGCTTTGGTTAGTGAGGTAATGCTTGTCGGTATGGCTGAGTCTTCACTTAAGGCATCTGCATACGGTTTGTACCAAACAGGATCTGAAGTGACTTCGTATCCGGAAGCGTTTACGATTATTTTGGCAGCTTCAGCAAAGTTGATATTGTCTGCCGGTTTAAAAGTTCCGTCCGGGTAGCCATCGATCAGGCCTTCATCTTTAGCCATGCAGATATAGGGTGTGAACCACGCATCAATTGGAACGTCTGGAAAGAACACGTAGTTCCAACCTAATTGAGTATTGTTTCCAATACAATCGTCAATGTCAGCTTTATCAAATGAAGAACCGACTATGATTTTAGTGAATTCAGCACGGTTGATCGTTCTGTCGGGATAGTAATTTCCATCGGGATAACCGGATACTACACCTTGGGTTTGTACGTAGCTGATTGCATCCGAATTTGAATGTGATGTGGGAACATCGGAAAAACCTGCGTGTGCGGAATTACCTGCCAACCCGAAAGACAGGATTAAAATTGATATTATTAAAAGATGTAATTTTTTCATGCTTATTTTTTTAAAGTTTGGAAAATATTTAGTATTCTGCACCAGCCTTATTCGTTTTTGCAGGGCTACCGGCTTTTGTGGAGAAGTCTCCGCTTGCTGGATTGGTAAATAGGGGATCGCCTTCAACGGCACCTGTTCCGAGCGCGTCGCCGGCCTGGAAAAAGAGATTATTAGAGATGTTGGTTCCTGATCCATGGTCATCAATAGCCGGGTCGCTGGAGACGGCAAAGATATTGTTGTAGATTTTTGTGCCGCTAGAGCTTTTATCCACAATAATTGCTGGTGCGGTAGCAATTTTAGATTTATTGCAGTTGTAAAAAGTGTTGTTGTAGATTTCTACGTTCTCAAAAGTACCGGTTTTAAAAACACTACTGTCCCGAATCTGGTCCCAAATATTCAGACAACCTACATTATTATTGTAAACAACATTGTTATGAACTTTTACATCTCTGAGAATTCCTTTTTCCAGCCCAAATCCCAGGTCACCCACGGCAAGCATGATTCCTGTACCCACTTCGTAACCGTATCCTCCTTCTTCTGATTCAATTTCATCGAATGTGTCTTCAGTATTTATCGTTCCCGAAAGAATATCATTGCATCTTTGTACAACACCATCTTTTTTAAAGAAGCCTATTTCAGATATTGTATTTTCGTATACTTCAACATCTGTGGATTCGTTTATATAAATACCAACCGCGCAGAACCTTTTAATCGTGTTGTGGTGAATTTTTCCGTTTTTAGAGCCGACTTTAGGATCCATACCTTCTTTCATCCCGTCAGACATATCGTTATAAGCCACTTCATAGCCATCCGTATTCACAATCGTGATACCTTCTTCAGGTGTGTAGTTAACATTAATACCTTTTGTACTTATTCGGCCCAGATGCGCTCCGTTTAAACGATTATTTAATATTTTTAAATCAAAGGAGTCGTAAATATTGACCAGGCTGGCTACTGAATTTTGGATGGTCATATTCTGCAAAAGAAAGCCCGTTGATCGATTGACTTCAACTCCGTACCAGGGGTTGTTTCTGATTGTAAAGCCATCCAGTGTAACGTAACTTTGATCATTCATCGAAAATCCACTCATTAAATATTCATCATCTGCCTCTACATAAAAAGATCCTTTGATATTATTATAAGGGCAGGGGATAGAGGGGCAGCCTGCATCCAGAATAGCGTTTTCGGATTCACCTGTTATGACAATTCGTTTTGAACTTGTCCCAGTGTTTGGAAGGTAGACGCGCTCTTCATACAAGCCATCCATAATCATAAGTACATCACCAGCGTTTACTGCATGCAGCCCTGCCTGGATGGTGCAAAAAGGCTGACTTTGACTGCCTGAGCTTGCATCTGAACAATTGGTTTTTCCAACGTAAAGGGTTGGAGTGTAATTAGAAGAAACCGGAGTGCTTGGAGTTGAGGGTGTGGACGGTATTGATGGGGTTGATGGAACACTTACTCCTTCCGGCGCAACAAGCGTGTCGCTTGCGAATTCCATTGAATCCTTATCGTAAATTTCTGCCATCAGGCGATATACGATTTCTGCCATATCACCACGAGTAATGGCTTTGCTGAGCGATGAAATGCTAACAGGTATTGCAGAATCTTCACTTAAGGCATCTACATAAGGCTTGTACCAAACAGGATCTGAAGTCACTTCGTATCCGGAGGCACTTACAATAATTTTTGCAGCTTCGGCAAAGTTGATATTATCTGCCGGTTTAAATGTGCCATCAGGATATCCTCCGATAACATTGTTCGTTTTTGCAACACAAACATATTTAGCGAACCATGCGTCTTTGGGCACATCCGGGAAGAATGCATAAGACCAGCTTGCCTGAACGCTGTCTGCAATACAGTCTGCGATGTCACTATCGTCAAATTCAGCTTCGATTACAATTTTAGTGAATTCAGCGCGGTTTATGGTTCGGTCGGGATAATAATTTCCATCGGGATAACCGGATACTACACCTTGGGTTTGTACGTAGCTGATTGCATCCGAATTTGAGTGTGAGGAAGGCACATCGGAAAAGCCTGCGTAAGCGTATCTTAAGCTAAGAACGCATAAGAACATTGCAGCTAAATAGGCGAAAAAGGTGATTAATTTTTTCATATTATATATCGTTAAATTTGGATAATTAATTTTAGGTGTAATTTTATCCTGTAGGGGTTGCAGATCTGCCACCTCTACAGGATAAAATTATTTATTTCGCGGATTTCTTTTAAAGAAATGGGCAAATCGGTATTTGATGGCGTCTTTTAGATGCTGTCTTAATATCCATTTCTTAAAAAAAGCTTTGATGCCTCCATGAGAAGCTCTGATGCCATCTGCATGCACTTTAACTTTGGGATAATAAACTACTTTATACCCTGAAGTCCAGCTCTTCCAGCAGTAATCCGGGTCGGACATGAAGATGAAATAACGTTTGTCTAAGCCTCCGAACTTGTTCCATAATTTTCTTCGGGTCACCCAAAAGCTCGACTGAAGCCAGTCGACTTCCTGCGCTTTGTGATAATCGAGGTTTCTGCATTCATCTTTTGCTACAAAATGACGAATGATGGGTAGATTTCTCAATTTTGTTCGTCTGGCGATTTGGAGGGTTAATTTCGGAAACGCTCTCACTGTCATGGCAATGGAGCCGTCGTCATCATTGATTTGCTGTGGGCCGAGAACTCCAATTTTTTCATCTTTTTCCATCTGGTCGATGAGTTTTTGAAAGTTGTGTTTATCGCCCCATAAAATGTCCGGGTTAACGATTAGAATAAATTCACCTTTTGCCCTTTTGACTCCTCGATTGTTCCCCTGAACATAACCGATGTTCTTTTCGTTGATAAAGACTTTTACATTCTTGAATTTACTAAGCGGGGCCAGTTTTTTGGCGTTGAGTGGATTGGCGGAATTATCAACCACAATCACTTCGAAAGGGAAGTTTACTTTCTGACTCATCAAACTTTCCACGTTTTTGACGACGCGTTTACTTTTGAAGAAATCGAGGATGATAATGCTTGCTTTGGGTTTCATAACTGATTCCAAATTGCTTTCAACTCTCCTGACTTAGTCGGGATCGCGCTTTCAGATTGTTATCACATTGCCATTTGACAGCAATTTGATAGCCATTTGATAGCAATTTGCTTCATTAGTTCATAAGTTTTTCAATTTCCTGCGCACTGACTTTCCGTTCAACAGCGGCTCGTTTATCAATCAATTCCTTCTCGTGTTTTTTTAGTTTGTGGAGCTGTTTGAGCACATAAGGTTCGAACACGGCTGTAAACAGGAGGCGGCCCCATTGGTGTGCGGTGGTTCGGAGCCGTACCCAGAGTGAGAATTGATCGCTGAAGTTTTTTACTAACGTTGCCTGATGACCAAAAAATGAACTTTCTTTGACCCATTTCATTTTCCCTTTGCGACCCCTCAGGATTCGGACAAACAGAGAAGGGGATTTGGCTTTATTTGAGGTCAGGCGGTCATGATAAACCTTTACTTCTGGAATAAAAAGGCAAGGCCAGCCAGCCCATTGGAGCCGGTAGGCGAGATCGACGTCGTTTTTGTAATGTATGAGTTTATCGAAATATTCTTTCGAGTTTGGAGTCTGGAGTTTGGAGTCTGGAGTTTGATAGGCAATGTCATCCAGGGCTTGTTTGCGGTAAATGGCTAGTGCTCCGGAGGCGCCAAAAATATGTTTTTTGTGATCGTATTGGTGTCTGTCTTCTTCACCTTGGCCGACGTCGTAGAAATAGTGGTTTTTTTTGATGCCCAATCCGCAACTATCGATGATGAAAGTGTGTGATGCATCGATGTGCTCGGTTCGGTACTCTTTAAAATCCCACACCATGAGTTTACAAGTGGCAGATCCGACTTTTTTGAATTCAGGTTTGCTGAACTCTTTCATCATGGCAGTTATAAAATGAGGGGGGTACCACATGTCGTTGCTGCAGCAGAGATAATACTCGCCGGTCATCTTGTTGATCAGCTTGTTGTGCCCGCCACTATGCCACAGATTTTCACCTTTTTCGATTTGTATTTGATCATAGAGGTTAGGGAGCTCTTTTTTAATGAAGTCATAAGCTTCTCCTTTTGGGCTTTGATCTCGCACTAAAAATTCGCAGTTGGGATAATCCTGTTCCACCAAACTTTGAAGGCTTACCTTTAAGTGGGGGTTGATTCCATGGAGAACGAGGCCGATCGTGATTTTGGGGAAGTGGTGCATAATAACTATTAACTCCTTTTGTCATTTCGACCCAAGCGGAGAAATCGCTTCATGTATAAGGGATCCCTCCAGCAAGGTCGGGATGAAAAGGGGAAAGGATGGGGTTATAAAGAGTGGATTTATAATCCTATTTATTTTATCATACTCGCACTTTAATCAATAGCTCATGAGAGAGCCAAAATGTCCGTACTTTGCCTTGCCTGATACTGGGTTTCGCGATAAATGCGGTGGTTGTGTGACTCAGCATATACTTTACGAGGTGCAGCTGGAGAATAAAAAGAACAGAGCTTCTCAGGTTACAGGTTTCGAGGATGTCGAGATATTTTCAGACAACGAATGGTTTTATCGTAATCGGATGGATATGGTGTTTACGGAGGAGGGGATTGGGTTTCGGCAGAAAAAGAGCTGGAGGTGGCGTGTTGATATTAAGGAGTGTGCGATTTCTAATGAGCGTCTGAATGAGCTTATTAATGAGGTTCGGGATGAATTTGCGGAGGCGGATGATTTTGAGCCGAAAGAGCATACGGGGACTTATCGTTACGCGGTTATCCGAACTCCCAATAATGATTCCTCTATTTCATTCGTTCTCAATAAAGACTCCAGCAAATGCGGTGAGGCAGTTGAAAAGATCAAAGCTTTCTCACGAAAGACATCGGCTAATAACGTTTTAGTCACTTATATGCCTGCCAAAACGGATATGAGTTATGGGGAGGAATTTATTGTGATAAAGGGGACGGATATGCTGGAGGAGGAGTTGATGGGGAAGAAATTCCATTACAGCGCACAGGGGTTTTTTCAGAATAATCATAAGATGGCGGAATCCATGCACAAATATGTGCATGAAAAACTCGAAAATCGAAGCTCGAAAATCGAAAAAAATCCAAAATCCCAA
>JAJDCE010000021.1 GCA_029260985.1 Patescibacteria group bacterium
CCGCTTTGATACTCGAAACACTTGGATTCGAGATCGGGGTTGGGGGAAGACCTCGGTATTTACGGGTGTTGTAAGGGCTATCGACCTGTAAATCCTGATAACTTAAACCCCCTTTAGTCCGGCCTAATGCATAAAGGACAGTTGCATCAGCGCCCAATCCGACACCATTATCAAAACGATCCCAAAGAATTCCGGCAATGGTGGGCTGTTCAGCTTCAATACGCTCTTCTCGCTCCACAATGCTCGCCATCGTCATAATCTCCTCAAAGGAGTAACCACTTTTTTTAACAGCTTTCCAGTCAGCTTCAGATAAGCGATTGTTAAGAGTGCTGATAAGCCGATCAATAAAGGATATATCGGTAAAGGAGGATGGATCGACAAAGTAGGTATCAGGATAGAGATAGCCTTCCAAATAACCCTCAGGGAGGAACTCATAATCAAACTCACAAATCTTTGCGCATTCAACGAAAGAATCAGCAATTGTCAGACCTGAATCCTCCAGATATTCTCCCATCTGCTCTATTGTCCATCCTTCAAGTAAAGTAGCAACCACCTCGTTACTTCCTCCTTCAACTAGGGCATCTACAATCTGCTTCATCGTAAAATCTTCCTGCAAAACAATACGTCCTGCTTTGAGCTGGCTGCTGAGGTCATTTTGCTTAAGGTAGAACTTGAAAATCGTGGGATTCTGAATCAAATCTTTTTCATAAAGCTGATCCGCAATGATATTGGCAGAGGAACCCTTCTTTATATCCAAAACAACCCTATTGTCAGAGGTCGGATCGAGTACATAATTAAGCCCGCCTACATAAAACTGGTAGAGCCAGATCAGGGTAAAAGTGAACGCTCCGATTAAAATTAACTTCTTCATATTTCTTATACGCTAATAAATAACCATGCGATGAGTCGGAGGTTCAAATTAAAGACACTTGAGACTCGCACTCGGACTTGAGACTATAAGAATTACTGACCAAACATGCCACCAAGACCGCCCATCACTTCCTTCATCTTTTCAGCACCGATCAATTGAGATTTTTTGATAGCCTTATTAGAAGCCTCAATAAAGGCTTTACCAAGCTTGCCTGAATCAGAAGGCGCATTTTCAGAAATAACACATTCAAGAAAGTGCTGTTCCCCATCAATAGTAACCGAGACACCATCAGTCTCCGCCTCGACATGAATATTTTTTAATTGCTTCTTAATTTCCTTAGCCTGTTTCTGCAACTTGTACATATCCTTGGCTTTATCCATGAATCCCATAGTTTTGTTGTTATTTGTAAAAGACGTAAATGAGTTTATCACATTCAAATTGAGATTTGAAACTCAAAAGCCAAAGAGCCAGACTGCAGGTAGATCAGCTTGTTTAAGTTGTGGAAGTATTGAAAAGCTCTCTTTAAGTCATTCTGAATTTAATTCAGAATCCCATGTTAGTGTGATCAGGATCCTGAATCCAGTTCAGGATGACTATTGAGAAGTGTTGTCGAATTTTCCGACACTTACTAAATACGCTCACGCTGAATCGGGACGCTGGTGGCAAGAAGAGTTATTTAAACAGTGCTGACATTCTAAACGAATGCTGTTTATGTATGTTGAGAGAGGTAACAGAGCCGTTCCATTGTTGGGATTCTCTAGTAGCTCTACTGCAATTGATCTTAAGGAGAGTAAGATTCGCCGCATCTGGGCGTTGGTAACACAAACGTCATGATTAACCTCATCGGCGAGCTCTGAAGATAATGCTATCATTTTTTCAGATACAAATGTACTACAACATCTTCCACCATCGTCGACTCTTGGCGTATCAGACATATGCTTCGCTATTGCTATCTTGAATGGGGTAGCTTTTGCTGATCCTAGTTTCTTTAGCATATTACTCAATTAATAAGGTAAACCGAAAGTACAAAAAGCTAACACATGTAATTCGTAAATGTCAACCATTGAAATATTGATTTGCTTTTCTGTAATTCATCTGTAAAATAATTAAGCTTTAGTAAATAAAGGAGATAAGCGAATATGATTTACGCAACCAAAAAGCAAGGGGAATCCAACGAACGCCTTATGAATCGCTTCAAGCAAGTCGTTCAGCGCAGCCGAACCATCTACAAGGCAAAGCAGGAACGATTCCACAAGAGTAAACCAAAAAAGCGAGTAGTTCGGGCGGCAGCCGTTAACCGAGCTATACATCGTACACGGAAAGCTCGCGAACAGTTTTACAGCTAATTTTTAAATGTCTGACGACGAACCTCACCCTAGTCAGCCCTCTCTATTTATAAGCACTTGAGACTCGCCAAAGGCTCTGAGCAGAGCCGAAGAGCACTTGAGACTTTTTTGTATGAAAATCCCAATCGTAACCATCGTCGGCAAACCCAATGTGGGTAAATCCATGCTTTTCAATCGTCTTTCGGGTACTCGCCAAGCGATCACAACAGAGGAGGCAGGCACAACACGAGATCGAATCTTCTTTCATGTGGAAAACCCGGAAATGGACTTTTTTGTGGTTGATACCGGTGGGCTGGAATTTGAGAAAAAGGCAGATGAAAGTATTGAGGATAATATTCAGCGCCAGGCAGAGATTGCTATTGAAGATTCTGATTTTATTTTATTCATGGTGAATCATAAAGAAGGCTTAACAACAGCTGACTTTAAGGCCGCCGAGCTTCTTAGATCAAAAGCCAATAAAAAGCCCATTCGGCTCATCGTTAATAAATGTGATCATCCGGTAACTGATGCGGAATTAGCCTATGTTTACGAACTTGGCCTCGGAGATCCACTGGGCATATCAGCCCTTCACAATACAAGTATTGATCGACTCACACGAGAGGTGATTAAGGGGTTAAAAGATCGCCACTTTTTAACAAAATCAGACCCTGATTATAAAAAAGAGGAAAAATATGACAAAACGCATTTGAATGTCGCTTTGGCCGGAAAAACCAATGTCGGAAAGTCTTCGATTATTAATGCCCTGCTTAATCAGGAAAAGCTGATCGTTTCCGACACGCCTCACACCACACGCGATAGCATCGACTCTCTTATTCGGCATGAAGGTAAAGATTATAATTTTATCGATACTGCCGGGATGAGGAGAAGGGGTAAGGTAGGAACAGGAATTGAGCATTTCAGCGTGCTGAGAACCTTAGCCTCAATTGATCGCTGTGATATCGCGCTTTTGGTGATCGACAGCAGCGAAGACGTAACTCATCAGGATCAACAAATCGTAAGTACCATTTTAAAGGCTAACAAGGGTTTAGTGGTTGTTGCCAACAAGTGGGATATCAAAGATGAAGACGAGGACAAGGAAGAGAAAAGACGCGCCAAATATATCCGTCACCTTCAGTATAAATTCCCATTCCTATCCTGGGCACCTGTTATTTTCACCTCAGCTAAAACCAAAAAGAACCTCTCCAAAATCTTTGAACAGGTTGAAGTAATCGACAAAGAGCGTAAGAAAAGGGTCTCAACTGCTAAGCTCAACCACGAAGTCGATAAATTCTTAGAGAAACATAAACCCACTGGCACCAAAAAGATCAACCCAAAGCTTTTCTACGTCACTCAAGTCGATGTAAACCCACCTCACTTTGTAATGTTTGTGAATAAAAAGAAATACTTCCATTTCTCCTATCTCCGATACATGGAAAACCAGCTCCGTGAATCATTCGGCTTCAACGGAACTCCGATAAAACTTGGATTTAGGGAGAAGGAGAGTAGATATCATGGGAAGTAGGGGATTGGAGGCGGAAGCCAGAACTAGTCTTTAAGTACTACTTTTTGCTCCTTTTCTTTAAATGTACTTTTAAACCTATCAAAAACACCTTTTCTGCCAATCAGGCATTCGACCTCCTCCCTTGTCACAAACACAGGAATCTCAAACTCTATTTCCTTATCTTTACTAACAATAAATGTAATTAGCATTTTTGCCATTTTTCCATGCATGAGACTTAAGTTCGCGGCAGTGTGTGTCGTCTCCTTTGAGCGAATTTTTTCATAATCTAAACCCAAAACTGCTGCATCTGACTTTGAAATAAGTGTATGGTCAGCCCCACTATCAATAAGCATTTCAAAAAACCGAGCTTTTTTACCCGGCAACCCCAATTTAACCATAGCCATTGGTCTATCTTTGATGTATGGAAGTTCAAGCTTCAAGGTATTTCCCATGCACCCTTGAAATTGCAAAATCTTTTTCTTCTATATCCCTAACGATTTTTTTAGCTTTATTTAAAGCTGTAACAGCATTTTTACCAAAAGATATCACTTTTCCATCAAGAGAAATTGCTGTTTGGCCTTGATGCTCTTTTTGCATCACCGCTGAAATTCTTGGGGCTATTGGCATAATAATATTAAATTCGTTTATATATTAGCTTATTTGTTTATACTTGTTAATATATTTTATATTATTATAACATAATATGTAACAAATATCAATGAAGCCTACCCTACTCCGCCCCATCCGATTGAGCAAGTAGTTCTTTAACACGCTCTCTTCTTTTACGTAAGCTAGCTATAAGAAGTTCCGGCGATTCAAATCCACAAATAGCTTTTGACTCAGCAATTACATTCAGAATTACTCTAGTCGCCACGCTCTGACCAGAAGTACCCTCTAGCCCAAGGGCAATTTTAATAATTGAAACAAGTTCAGCGTTTATAGCCTGTCTGGACGAATCCATAACTCTCTGCAAACACCCCTGTATTCTTAGTTCAGCTTGCCCATAATCAAAATCCTCAGGTATATCAAGAAGAAATCGACTATCTTCGGGTGTTTCAGGCAAAGCCTCTCCGGAAGCTGGCTCGTTAGATAAAGGCATATATTCAAATTGATTACTTAATAAAACTTAACGTGGTGGTATAGGCCCAAAATCTTTACCACCTGGTATTTCAGATGCTCCATCAAACACAACCTTCATAAGAGGCGCATCTCTTCGAAAACTCTCAATAACCGCTCTTACTCCTTCATTATTTGCTAAACCTTCATTATTAGCTAATACCAATACACCCGTGTTAAACAGCGGATTAGTACGGGTATCAAGAACAATCTTCATCATATGAGGTGACAGGTTAGCGGGAAGACCACTAATCTCACACCGCTTCCACTCATCAGGAATAATTAATGCTTCAGTCATATTATTAAATTAAACAATAAGACGACCAGACAAATGCAATTTTGAAGTAATACCTTTAGCATTTAAGCGAGGGTCAGATAATGCCTGTCGGATACTACGCATAGTATTAGCTGAATCAACTTCATGTTGCGGGGCAACGCCAAAGCCATCACTAACCGAGCCATAATAGGCTTCCAGCTCAGCAACAACATGAGTGATCCTAGCCCTACTAGCCTCAGCTACAGCCAAAAGGTCACCCAATTCCGTAATAGCTTCAGGAATTGTACGAGCCAACCTGCCATCCACAATAAATTTATCACGCGCATCTGGCTCAGTGTTTGTAGTATTCATAATAAATCGATTAAATTTTAAGGAAGACTATACTTACATATTTTAGGAAAAAGGGCAAATTTGGGAACAGGCTTACTTTACAACAATTAGCCTAGGTGCTAAATTCAAAAACCATTATTACTAATCAAAAATTATGACAGAAAAGAAATCACATGATGAGATGGAAAGCGATCTGGCCAATGCGGAAAGACATTGCACAGAATTGTTGGCTGAAGACGCAACTGCAAAGGGGAGGCTCGAAGTAGCAACTGCAGTAAGAGAAATATTGAGAGCGTTAATGCATGGTCAGGAACTTCCTGCAATGCGCAAACCAACAGAAGAGGAAAGCAAAGTATGGGAATTGCTGGAAGGTGTTGCTGAAAGATGTGGCTATGACAAAAAACCAGAAGAAACAGATGCAGATAAAAAGTCTTAAAATTTTGAAATTTTTGGACTAAAACCTTCA
>JAJDCE010000022.1 GCA_029260985.1 Patescibacteria group bacterium
TGATGGCGACCCTGCTCCGGCGAAACATATTATTGAGGGGAAATTTTAATTTTTGTGGGTTGGATTTAGTAGTTTTTATTCTTATTCCTAAGATCGACTAGGATAGGCGGTTTTGGCTTTAACTTGCAAAAAACAAGGGAAAAGTATAATCTATCCCCTTATCAAAATTACTAAATTATGATAAAGCCTAATTATGGCGGACTGTCGGAAGCAGACTATACGGATCGTATAAATACCCCTGCTAAAAATCCTGAGTATCATGAGCGATTTCATAAGCCGCTTATAGATGAAGCGAAGGCTAAGGGCGAAGATAGGAAAGCGACAGTGTTAGATATAGCCTGCGGACATGCTCATGAGCTGGATTTTATTGAAGGTGATCCTGATATACAGCTTGTTGCTGTAGATTTATCGCATGAGACATTAGCCCAGTCTACCCGTAAGCGCTTGAAGAACGCTCTTATTGCTTGTGCTGATGTAGAGCACTTCCCGTTTGAAGAAGGTTTTGCAGATGTGGGAATATTACTGAATGCACTTCAGTATAAACCTGATAAAATGCTTCAAGCTATGTATGACTCCCTGAAGCCCGGCAGTAAATGTGTAGTGAATTTCAGGATTCACGGCAATCCCCACAATGATAAATTCTATACATACTATCTTGATAGAGGTGGTAAGTTAACTGACAGGACGCTTGAGGTAGAAACTGCCGATGGTACAAGTGAATTTAATTTGAAGTCATTGGATTATACCGGGTGTAAAGATGAAAAAATCAGACATCTTGTGAAACAGGTCTATTTCCAGTCACTTGATGATGCCGAGCGTTTGATTGGGCTTATTGGATTCCGAATAATTTCACAACAGCCTTTCAATTTTTCATCTCCAGCTAATTCCAATAATCAAATCAATGTTTTCACTCTGCAAAAACCTGAGGAGGCTGGTGATAAATAGTATGCTTTTGATTCTATATATTGACAATCAGACCTCTATCTGGTAATTTACCCTCTATTTTATAATTATAAAAATGGTTAAACCTGAATCAATATTAGGATTAAGTGATAAAGATGCGATAGCGGTACTGATCGATGAGCTGGACAAAATAGAAGATAAAGATGCTCCGGATATAATAAGTGCGGGTGATCGCACATCATCTGTTAATGAGATGATTGCAGATTTGAGGAATGAAACAGAAAGAGGTATGGCATTATTAGAACTGCGAAGAAGAATAGATAAATCATTGAGCAGAGGCAAATAAATAGAATCTATGGTGGGATTTTAATTGTACGATGACATTTTTTTTGTTATTTTCTTTCCGTTGACTGAAAACTACTTAGTTCTTAGTCCCTAGCTCTTAGTCCTAATTTAAACTATGATTATACGAATTGATAATGTCTCAAAACATGAAGGCAAAGAAGCTACTGTACAGGGGTGGATGTACAACAAACGTGGTAGTGGGAAGATTTTTTTCCTGCAAGTTCGTGATGGCAGCGGCATGATTCAGGGGGTGGCTGCTGAAGGTGAAGCCACTGATGAAGTGATGAAAGTGGCTGAGGAGCTTACAATGGAATCTTCGGTTCGGATTACGGGGCCTGTTAATAAGCACCCGAAATGGCAAGGAGTTTATGAAATGCAGATTAAGAAAATTGAAGTAATCCAACAATGTGCAGATGAATTCCCGATCAGCAAGAAAGAGCATGGACCGGATTTTCTTTTAGACAATCGGCATCTGTGGCTGAGAAGCAAGAAACAATGGGCCATCCAGCGTGTACGAAATACCATAATCAATGCGACTTATGAGTATTTTTCGGATAATGGGTTTATCAAAATCGACTCCCCTATTTTAACCCCAAATGCGTGCGAAGGAACGACCGAGCTATTTGAAGTGCCGTATTTTGATGAAGGTAGCGCATTCCTCACGCAATCCGGACAATTGTATTTGGAGGCGGCGATTATGAGTCATGGACGAGTGTTCGACTTTGGCCCTGTTTTCCGTGCCGAAAAATCCAAGACTCGACGACATCTGACTGAATTCTGGATGATGGATGCTGAGATGGCTTTTGTGGATCATGAAGGTAATATGGAAATCCAAGAGGGGCTAATTTGCCATATTGTCGCTAAGGCTTTGGAGAAAAATGAAGCGGAACTCAAGATTCTGGAACGAGACCTTGAGCCCCTCAAAAAAATTAAAGCTCCTTTTATTCGCAAATCTCATGCTGAGGTGATCGCTGAGTTAAGAGAAATGGGTTCAGATATTGGAGAAAAGGATGATTTGGGAGCTGATGATGAAACCAAATTGACTGAAAAATACGATAAGCCAATCTTTGTTGACCGATACCCGTCGGAAGTGAAGGCTTTTTATATGAAACGTGATCCAGAGGATGATAGCAAAGCCTTATGCTGCGATCTTCTGGCGCCAGAAGGTTATGGGGAAATAATTGGCGGCAGCCAACGTGAGGATGATTATGACGTGTTATTAAAACGAATCGAGGAGCACAAGCTCGACCCTAAAGTGTTTGAGTGGTATCTGGATTTACGAAAATACGGTTCCGTGCCACATAGCGGGTTCGGATACGGACTGGAACGAATAACCGGATGGATAGCAGGTGTGCATCATATTCGTGAAACAATACCGTTCCCAAGGATGATAAGTAGGTTGACGCCGTAGGTTTTAATGTCCATTTCTGCTCTTCATCCAAGGTGGTCTTTGGCTGCTTTGGCGTGTATCAGCACGAGCTACTTTTGGAGCTTCTTTTTTAGTTTTAGGCTTTTTAGCTGCCACTTTATTTTGACTGCCTACTATTTTGGCATACCACTCTTTGCCGTGCCCATTGTACTCATTTACATAAGCTATACTAAAAAAGTTACCTTTTGAATTAATCAATTCTTTATGAATCGCTACAAGTTGTAGAGGATTGTCTTTAACACTCTTCTTGCCCTTCAAGCCCTTAGCTTCAATAATCTTCCGTACCTTTTTTTCAATTCCACTGTTTTTCATAGCCATTATAAGGACAAGTATACCTTCCTTGGGGACTTTATCTTTCATATCTTCAATATATTTTGCGATTACCTTTTCTTTTTTCCTCTGAGTTTTCATACGTGCACGTGCTGCAAGCCGCCTATTCCCCCTCCCTTCTTCGCCAGCTTCTTTTTTGTATTTAGCGATATTTTTTGCATCTGGAACATCGATTGAATATCCTGTGAAAATAAATACACGCTGACTGGTTCCAGGCTTGTAATAATGGCCATTTTTCTTACGTTCCGCATAAAATGAGTTTTCATCTTTATCGCGTATCAATATAAGTGGAGTTTCTGCTCCGAATAAATCCCTAAGACCTATTTTCATTTCAGCTTTTTTATTTCCTTTAAAATCTACAACTCCACCCTTATCTATAAAGGCTTTTTGCATTTCTTTTTTGGGCATTTTCTTAATCTCTGCAAGAGATTTCTTACTAATGGACTTTGGTCCGTAAGCATCAGCCTCCGTACCCTTGCCTGTCTTTGCTAATAATTTATTCAATCTGGCATCTAATTTCCTAGCTGATGCCTTGGCAGCGTCAACTTTTTTCTTTGCCTGAGCTGGTGTTGCAGGCTTTTTAGTCGGCT
>JAJDCE010000023.1 GCA_029260985.1 Patescibacteria group bacterium
GCAAACCATATAAACGTTGGTGTTCTTTCCTCTTGGCATGTTGATTAGAATTAGATTTTGAGACTTGAGACTCGCACTCGCACTGTTTTAGTGGCGGAGAGAGAGGGATTCGAACCCTCGGTACGGTTGCCCGTACACCCGCGTTCCAGGCGAGCACATTCGACCACTCTGTCATCTCTCCGTAACTTAAAACTAAGCTTTGCTGAGAGATTTAAGGCATTTTGTGCAGATCTTCATTCGCTTAGACGTACCGGCATCGTGATTGTGAATCCTCTTGGTGACTAGATTAGGCAGAAATCGGCGTTTGGTGTGACGCATTGAGTGACTGACATTGTTACCCGATGTGGGGCCTTTTCCGCATTTTTGGCAAACTTGTGACATAAGACGTCTTTAAATTTTAGCTCACATAAACTATCACCTCTCTGACGCATTGTCAAATTAAATAAAAAGACCTCCGATAAATCGAAGGCCTTAATAAGTTGATCATCGAGCCTATCGTCCACTGGCGATAGAAAGGATTTTAACAAGGGCAGCTCGGTTAAGAGGTCCTTTTACGTTAAATCGGTCAGTTCCACCTTCACCAGTCATCATACCGGCACGGTTCACAGCGCCGATCGCGTCTTTTTCAGCGGTATTAGCATCAGCGATGTCCGCGAAGTGAGAAGCATCACCGGTTGCCAGGCTGAAGACTTGCATAAGTAGTCGGGCAACTTCCGCGCGGGTGACAGATTCACCAGCCTGTTTGCCACCAAAGATTTCATCAAGGTTTACCCCTTTAGTCTCTAGAGCGGCAGCGGCTCCCTGTGCCCAGTCAGGCAATCGCTTACCTACACCGGATGATGGGTTTCCATCAGAATCAGCGCCAATAGCACGTCCGAACATCGCCATTGCTTCGGCAAGGTTGGTAATACCGGCAGGGTTAAATTCAGTTCCGCCAGATACACCGGTTCCTTTTACAAGGCCTTGGTTTTTAGCCTCACTGGCAAACTGGGTATACCATTCATTATCATCAGTGTCTTTAAAAGGAATGATTCCTTTGTTAAACTTCTCTTCCTTAGCCTTCTTAAAGACTCCTTCAGCCTCCTTTTTAAGATCAGCAATTCCTTTCTCGATTTCATCTTTGCTCACCCCGCTTTCCTGGGTCGTTTGGATGAATTCATCGATTTTGGTCTTGATCTCAGTACCGGTTTCACTGGCAAAGTTATAATTAGCAATTCTCTCCTTAACGTATTTTAATTCATCCAGTTTTTGGAGAGCAATTCGCTTTTTCTTCTGAAGATCAGCAATCTGAGTATCAATATCCTTCACTTTTTCAAGAATAGCGACTTTATTGTTAATGATTTCGGTAGCACCCTTGTCCATGTAACCGACTCCTTCGAGGGTTCTTTGAACTTCATCTTCAAATCCGCTTTGCATCAGCTCTTCCATCACCGTTGGAGGAAGACCCTTCGCCATTAATTTGGCCATAAGCTTCTGGCTCATTTTCTCCATCATGCGCTCCATAATCTGCTCAGCGTCTTTGCTATCCATATTAAAATGTCTGACGACGTCATCAGGTTTATAAGCATCATCCCATGCCCCGTCCCGACGTCCTCCGTCTAAACGCATCATTTCGCGCTCAAATTCCTCTTTTAAGCCGAACTCAAGTTTATCAAGGATCTCTTCGATCTGATTTCCATCATCCTTATCGACAGCTTTTCGAAGCTCATTTAATAGCTCCTCAGCTTTTCTCAAAAGTTCTTTTAGCCTCGATACGTCTTTGCCCTCGGCTTCAAATTTTCTGATCATTTGATCTGCATCCTCAAGACCTCGTTCAATGTCCATTACCATGTCTCCACCTCTGTTTCGCAGATCATCCTCAAAATCACCTCGATGGAACTCTTCGAGGCTGTCCCAGAAGTTCCAGGCTATATCTTGAAAGTCTTCTAAAGACCACTGCGCATTTTCAAAGTCACCATTGTTATAATAGTTCTCAGCTCTTGCAAAAGTTTCCTTTAATTTACCATAAGACTCAGGGATAGCTTTGCCATGCTTTTCAAGTCGTTCCACCTCTCTTGTCATTTCTTTTAGCATTCGCCCGGTATCTTTCACCCATCGCTGCATATGATAACCGCGCTCAAGGTTTTCTATAAGTTCACGGAGCTCAAAATCCATAAGTTCACGAGCGTCCTCAATAGCCCACCAAAATTGCTCAAAGTCCATATTTCCAATAAATCCTCTGGCTTCCTCAACTTTGGCTCTGGCTTTTCCTAGCATGTCTTCCATTTTGCCAACCTCAAAACCCTTCCCTTTAGCACGTTCTAATTGTCGTTCAAAACGTTTAATTTCTCGTTCAACTCGCATTAATTCACGCTCCATTCTCATCGACTCACGCTCATTGTTAGGTGCGTACCGATTGTCTTCGAACTGTTTACCATCATCAGAACGACCATCGTCAAAATGCCGATCATCATCAAAACGGTCATCGTCAAAGTGTCTGTCATCTTCAAAACGATCATCATCAAAATTCCTGTCTTCTGATCTGCCATCATCATATCGGTCATCGTCAAAATCTCGCCCATCATCGAAGTGTCGGTCATCATCAAAACGGTCATCGTCAAAATTCCGATCATCTGATCTGCCGTCTTCAAAACGGTCATCGTCAAAATCTCGCCCATCATCGAAGTGCCTGTCGTCTTCAAAGCGATCATCATCAAAGTAAGGTTCTGGATGAGGCATGAAATCATCAAATGTTCTTTCAGAACTATCTTCGTTACGGCAGATTTCGTATTCTACGTCACTTTCATTTTCAAGAGTTTTTTCAAACACCCTTCCATCCATATGAAAGCAGCCATTCGGCCCGCACTTTATGAGCTCACCTGTACTTCTTACTGTATGATAACAGCCCATATCTTCTTCGTGTACCTCATTAGACGGCAGCAGATCATTTGCTTTTAATTGATTGTCATTACTGACTTTAGCGGCAGAAATCGCCATCAATAAAAACGCCGCACTAAACAGTGCAACTTTGTGGCCTTGATTTAAGCGCCAGTTCTTAATATTCATTTTTATTTTTGGTTAAAAGAATATATGAATGAAAATTTTGTCTTCGCACTATAATAACATAATTCAAAATAAATGTCAAACCTTTTCAATTAATTTAAAGCAATATTCTGATAATCTCTTAAAGCATTAGAACTACGAAATAAAATAATATGGGAATTATCAATTTAATCATCGCTTTGGCTATCTGCATTTCAGTACACGAAGCAGCCCATGCCTGGACAGCGGATAGGCTAGGGGACCCGACGGCAAAGATGGCAGGGAGAGTATCACTTAATCCCATGCGGCACCTGGATCCTCTGGGAACTATAATGATCTTCATCGCCCATTTTGGATGGGGAAAACCGGTACCGTTCAATTATCACAATTTAAAGCACCCAAGGCGGGATTCAGCGCTTATTGCCATAGCAGGCCCTATCAGTAATTTACTCACTGCTTTTGTGATCGCCTTGGCCCTCAAATACATACCAAATTTGCCTTCATTTGTGTCAGGGGCTTTAAGTGCCACATTCAGTCTCAGTATCATCCTTTTTCTCTTCAACCTCCTTCCTATCGCACCACTCGATGGTTCAAAGCTGATTGGGCTCGTTATCCCGCATTCAAAAGAGGCGTGGTATCAGCAGTTTTTAATGAAAGGTCCTTTGGTGCTTATCCTGATGATCGTGGCGGATCGTCTGATTGAAGGGGTAACACACTTCTCCTTTTTGGGGACCTTCCTCAGGTACGGTTATGAATTTGTTACAGTTGGAATTCTATTGGCCACGTAATGTTAAAAATCAGAAGCTAGCTCTGTCAACAAGTTATAGTTGCTTCTTGTACAAATTTTTGGTTCAATGAAGGCAAGAAATAAGCGCCCACCGTGGAGGGTGCGAAAACAAAAACAAAAGTAGCGAATGTGTTCGCTCAGCTGTGTATGCTGAATCAGTCGTAATATATACGGGAGTAAGGGGTTTTTCTTCCCAATTGGGAACGGCCCTTCCCACCTTTACATGAGGATCTCAGTGTATGGAGTCAATGGCACGTTGGTTCTTTTGTTCGTCTTGTTTTTTTGTTTGCACAAACAAATGAAAAATGTACAATCAAATGCGAAATCAGAAATGCGAATTGCGAATTGATTTTGCCGCGATAGCTCAGTTGGTAGAGCGCACCCATGGTAAGGGTGAGGTCCTGGGTTCAATTCCCAGTCGTGGCTCCACTCAATATTTACTATTTAGCTATTTGCTATTCAATATTTTTGGTATGCTGTTTTCACCTAAAATAGAACATTAGCCAAATAGAACATTAAATTATCGATGTACAATCAAAACCTCTATCTAATCAGGCACGGGGAAACAGAATACAACAAAGCCCATATCATTCAGGGTCATGTCGATTCACCTTTGACAGAACGTGGTATTAGTCAGGCTAAAACAGCTGCGGAAGAACTAACGCAATCAGATATTGATGTCATTATTTGTAGTGATCTGGGCCGTGCAGTTGAGACAGCGGAGATTATAGGTAAAAAAATCAATACTCCTATCGCTATGAAGACCCCCCTGATTAGAGAAAGGCATTGGGGGAGTATGGAGGGGGTCCAGGCGGAAAAGGTAAGAGGTGAATATCCCCAGTATGTAATGGAAGATGGACTACTGATTCTTGAGCACGATTTTCCCACGGCAGAACCATTGATGAATTTTTACGATCGAATAGTCACTGGAATCGGTAAATTAATGGAAGAATTTATGGATAAGAAAGTGCTAATGGTCGGACACAAAGGAGTTCTTAATATGATGTTTGCTTACAAAAATAAGATTCCACTAGAAAAGGTCCGTCAAATATATAACCCAGATAATTGTACGATTGAAATTTATTGATGAAAACCATTAAATCCAACAAAAAGGCATACTTTGATTATGAAATCCTCCAGGAGTTCACGGCAGGAATTATGCTGACAGGCCCTGAGATTAAATCCGTCCGAACGGGAAACCTGAATTTAAAAGGGGCCTATATTAGCGTGGAAAAAGGGGATGCATTTTTAAAAAACATGCACATTTCGGCTTACCCCTTTGCAAATGTGACGGACTACGATCCATTAAGACAACGGCAGTTGCTGCTCAATAAAAAAGAGTTAAACAAAATCAATAACGAATTGAACAATCAGGGAGTCACAGTGATTCCTCTCGAAATTGGACTGGTCGGTAAATACGCTAAGCTTAAAATAGCCATTGCGAGAGGGAAAAAGAAGCACGACAAAAGAGAAACCATTAAATCACGCGAACAAAAAAGAACACTGGATAGATTAGTTAAATCATTTAGATAAGGCTGCTTCCGGAGGTAAAGGTTTCCGCTCCCTAAAAAGATCTTTATGTACGTAATGAAGCCCTTCTATCTGTCTGATATCTAGATGAGCTTCCATAATAATAATGTGTTGCTCTTCAGGCGTGCACAATTCTTTAAGATCCATACAGTAGATACCTCTTGAGCCAGCTTGCCTCAGCTTTTCCATCGCACTAATATATTCCGGCGAGCTCTCAAAAGCTAAACGATTCTCATAATCCGTATCGACAACCTGCAAGGCTTTATTTCGGTTTGCTTCAGCCGTCTGAACTTGCGTAACTTGAACAGACCTTTCCACAGTTGGAAGGCCGATAGTATGGTCTGGGGCAGCTTCAGGCATATGGTTTTTGGTTAATTTTTATCTTCATTAAAATAGTTACACGATAAACAAGTGTAAGTCAAATTTAGCTAGTCAATTTACAAGCTTAATCAGTCGCTTCGTCCGAGTTTGAACTTTTCGCAACAGCTAACGTATATTTTGTTTCACCAAGCCCCACTTTTTCTTCTTTGATTAAACCAAGGGACTTCAAAGTCTCAAGTTCTTCCGGAGACAATGAAAGCCTGTTAGAAATATTTGAGAATAAATCGTGATGAATTTCACTTTCAAAGCCTTGCAAAGCTCTGAGAAAACCCTTTTGTCGGTCACTCAGAAATCGAGTGCGGGAAAAGGTTGATTTAACTCGCATTCTTACCTCTTTGGCAAGAGCTCCGCTGGCATTCTCAAGCACTTCTGAATCCACAAGCTTACGATATTCATCCAAGCTCAAATCAGCCCCACGAAGCAGTTCATTGAGAGATTCACTTAAAATGCCTTCTTCGCCGTATAACTGAATCATACGAACAAATGCTCTTTGTCGGTCATTTAAAAGATCGTCGGGATATTGAGGTGTTTCGGCTATTTCTTTCATAGGTTTGGGTCAATTTTTTATATGGTCACCAGGCAGTATAATGCCATCGCATGGCGCGAATTCATGAAATACAGCCTTCAAATCACCTCGCTCGCCGAGGACAACTTGAACAATGCCATCACGTCTTAATTCCCACAGGTCTTCAGGTGTATAGCCTGACCTATTAGGATCCGTGATAAAGATGTAGTCAACTCCTTTAGAGCCTGCAGCCTTAATAATTTCCATGAGCTTACGGCGAGTACCAGTGGTGGAGTCAGATACATCTCTCAGGTACCGTGCTCGCCGGTCGCCTGGAGTCTCATTTTCAAAACAAGCTTCGGGTTCATCTGCATAGAGTTTGGAGGACTCATTCATAGAACAAAATTAGAAAAATGGGGATATATAATAAAGAATTTATATAAAATTGTCAAATTGAATTTAGAGAAGTGAAGGCTGATCAAAAACATTAACTTTTGGCTTAGGCTTAACCTCAGGCTGCTTTATGGAAACGCGTGGGGGATCAGTCTGAAGTTTGCTGGCAGCAAAAGCCCAGGCCATCTTAAAGATATCCCGCTGGGTATCGGCTATCTCCTGACTTTCTATGATAATCCCAATCAACTCCTCATGAAAGGAAGTGATGGCAACCTTGTTATCATAAATATTGATTTCATTCGTGAAAGAAAAATCATTAGCAGAGAGTAATCTAGTCTCTCTTAGGGCGCGCCGATCCTCCTCCTTTACTTTAAGCCCATAATCATCATCAGGAGCAACTCCCTTAAGAAAAATCTGTTTCTTCACGCGAAGCTTTACATAGTCATCATCATACGTAGACCAATGAGTCCGAATTTCCTTTGAATTCGCATAATTCAGAATCTCGGTAGTAGCTGTCAAAGTGTCTTGATAGACTCGTTTGATTCCTTCCAACCCCTCAAAGTAACGGACTTTGGGCTTGGACTGTTTGTTGTAAAGGCCCTTCAGCTCTGGCAGAGCAATTTCAAAATCCCTCAAGCTGTCTTCGTAACGCTTCTTTAGGAGTTCCGGGTTAATCCCCGAGAAAACCATATGTTTGTCTTTATGAAGCTTACTCACGTAACCTTTATCGAGCATTTCTTCGAGCAGATCGTACGTGGAGCCACGGCTGATGCCAGACTTACGGCTGAGTTCAATCACAGTGCCAGTGCCTAGTTCAAGACAGGCTAAATAGAGCTTCGCTTCCTTTTCAGAAAAGCCAAGCTTTTTAAGAATATCGTATGAAACCATAATGGTGGTGGTTAGTCCATTTAAAGTTGTTGTCGAAATTCCCGACACTTCCATGTTTAACACCGCATAAACAAAAAAGCAAGCCATGCCGAGAAAATAATCACCCATTTTTCGGGCAAATAATTACTATTGTGCAACATTCAAAATTTAACCTCAAAAAGTGTTGCAAGGAATTTTATTAAACACATCGCGGATTGCCTGCCCGTTCCATTCAGGCGGGGAAAGTCCACTCTGCGTTAAATAAAATAATAATTTACAAAAAAATGCAGAGCAGGTTTTCTAACCTGCGAGGCATTAACCTTAATCCTGTTCCCATGTTAGAATCCGTCTGATAATATTAACGCACATAATTTCAGCAAATGAGCGCTATTCCCAAAAACATCGAAAAAACGATCGAGGAATTCTCCAAGCTCCCCGGCATCGGTCAAAAATCTGCCGAACGCCTTACTTTCTACTTATTACGAAAGAAAACAGAGGATGTTGAACGCTTTGGCCATGTATTAAAAGGGCTTAAAGAAGGACTGGTTTACTGCCAAAACTGCCAGAATCTCTCCACCAAAGAAACGTGTGAGATATGTGAGGACCTAAACCGCGATTCATCCGTCATTTGCGTCGTCGAAGAAATGCTCGATTTGCTCGCCCTGGAAAAAGCCAATGAATACAAAGGCCATTACCACGTCCTTCACGGTGTTATTTCACCAATCGAAGGCGTCGGCCCGGATGAGCTAAAAATCGCCGAACTCGTCGAACGCGTCAAAAAAGGGGGGATCACAGAAATCATCCTAGCTCTCAACCCATCCATCGAAGGCGAAGCCACCTCAGCCTACATACTCCGCTACATCAAGCCGCTAGAAAACATAAAAATCACCCGCATCGCCCGCGGTATACCCATTGGCGGCGACCTTGAATACGCTGATCGTCAAACTTTGAAAAGGGCATTTGAGGGGAGGGTGGAGTACTAACCGATTGCTATCCATTGCCTTCCAATTGCTAACCGATTGCTGTCCATTGAAATATGTGATAGGTTTTGTTTTCAATTAGGCAGTTTAATTAGTATTTAAATAGAATTTTATGACATTAGAAGAATTAAGGATTTATCAAATTGCAGTTAAATTAAGAAAGGAGGTTTATGCAGATATGCGGAAAATTCAAAATAATTGGGCAATTGATGATGTAAAACAAATAAAAAGGTCAGCAGGATCTGTTGCAGCAAATATCGCCGAGGGATTTGGAAGAAGGGGTTATCCAAAAGAATATATTCATTTTTTAAGCATATCCAAAGCATCCAGTGATGAAACAAGGAATCACGCTGAAGCTCTTTTTGACGATACCTATTTGTCAAAAGAAAGAATGGACTATTATAAAAAAAATTATAAAGATTTAGCCATAAAAACGAACAATCTAATTGTTAAAATAAAAAAAGATAACAACTTACCCCTCTCAACAATCGGAAGGCAATCGGTTAGCAATCGGAATCAAGTCCCATTCTCCGTCACCCCAACATTCGTCTGAGCTGGCGCATCTTCGCCAATCAGCGTATAAAGCGGTCTGGCCTGATAGTCACTATAAATATGTTCAATGATGTCCTCTTTGGCCTCATCAGCGTGGCTGATGCGACGATACCAGCTCGCTTTAAAGCCCGCATGGGCGCCACCCACAATCTTTTTCTCACCAGGCTTTAGCTTGTCGGTATATTCGGTACGGGAAGGGGGAATGCCTTTATAGTCGTAATAGTATGGTCCGATCAAGTCAACATGCCGATCGACAGGCGTGCCGTATACATTTGAGTAGGCCTTATCACCCACCGTCACCGTTTGGATCAAAATATGACCGGGAGTATCGTTTAGGAATTTGAGATCAACGGATGGGGGATAAATGGTAGCGTCCAAACCTTGTGGATCGTAATAGCTCACCGCGTAGCTGTGGTTTCGTCGCTGTGTGATGGGAAATCCGCCAAACAGAAGACTGCGATAAACGGTGGTGGAAACTTGGCACAGTCCTCCTCCGTATTCAGGGACGGTCTTATCACCCTTGATCACCAATTCCTCTAGGTAACCAGTGGTTTGATCCACGGTCCCGAGTATGTCGCCAGCCCCCCCTTCTTCACCGGGTGGTATCAGTTTTTTATCAAAACTATTTAAACCAACTTTAATGTTATTCCGGCGATTATAGGGTGAGCCCGAAAAATTGGTTTCTCCGGTCGAGATCAATTTGGTAATTCCTTTATCACGCAGTTCATCACTCAAAATTTTAATTTCAGGGTCAATCTGTTTGATGGGCAACCGAACATCCGGCTCTTTTGTTAAATAAGCCTCCCTGAAGAGGTGATAGGCTTTTTCATAATCGATTTCCTGCCCGTGAAAAGCAAATCCATCAAAGACCACATCACCCTTCTCGCTCAGATCAATCGAGACATCCTGTTTGTCGCGCGTGATTTCAGGCGCTACAACTTTTTCCAGATAAGCCTTGATCTCGGTTTTGTCGACCCCCATTTTAGTGGCTTCAGTGAGGTAGTTGCTCACTTCCTGCGCCTGGTCGTCCGTTAAATACTCAGGAAGTTTAATATCAAAACCATTCCAGCTGAGGTCAGGGTATTCTTTGATCCAGTCGACCCGGTTTAAATTAACCTTCCATATATTAAAATCAGTTTTAATCCTCATCGAATTCAGAGGTTCCTCATCGGCGAAGGCGTAGGATGAAAAAGAAAGGATGATAAGAAGGGCCAATGCTGAAGTGAGGAGTTTCTTGGTCATTTGGGTTGAGGGTGGAAAATCTGAAGTTACTTTTTTTTGGTGAGCCATTTTACCAGTTGTCGTTTGCAAAAACCCATTTTTTCCTTATCCTTTATAGCTTCTTTACTTCGAAGGAAAACCTCCATCGATTTATCTTTGATGTATTTCCTCGTCTCTTCTCCTTTTTTAGGCGCCAAAGTCAGGCCAAGGATCGACCCAACCGCAGAGCCGATAATGACTCCGGTTAGCATTTTGAAGACGGTTTTTTTGACTTTTGGCTTTCTCATAAAAGTTTTATAGAAGGCTCAATAATTATACTGTGTTTGGTGGGAATTGAAAACGGGAAATGATCACTTATCGTCATTCTGAACTTGATTCAGAATCCCATGTCAAATTATATGACTTAGGGTCCTGAATCAAGTTCA
>JAJDCE010000024.1 GCA_029260985.1 Patescibacteria group bacterium
GTGACAAAACAACAATAAATGAAAAAATGATGATTAGCTTTTGTTTAATTTTCATATTTCTTTAAGGCATTTTTGAGCTTAGCATTTTCTTTTTTTAAAAGAAGAAATTTTTTATGACGCTTAAGATTAGCTCGTCCTATAAGCTCCATTTGTTTAATTTTTTCTTTTAACGCTTTTTCTACTCCTCTTTGATCCGTCACATCAGCAGATGCAAAAATTACATATTGCACCTTTTTATCTTTTAATACAGGAATTAACGTACTATAACAATATCCTCCCTTAGCATGATTATGATTATGCTCAATGGTAAAAGAATTGGCTTTTCCCTTCAGGGCCATAACCATACCATCTGCTATAGCACTACGTGATTCAGGAGTAACGCATTTCGTATAATCCCATTTGGCTATCTGTTTATCAGACCAGCCTTCCAATGAATGTTCTTCCCGGCCATGCTTGTTAATACTTAATAAGATAGGCGATGAATCAAAAAGTTTAATACAATAAGGCAGGCCATCTACTAAAAGTTTATATAAAGATTCACTTTTTTTTATTTCCTCCTCTGCCTTTTTCTGATCAGTAATATCTCTCACTGTAGCCTGAAGAAATGTTTTATCACCCACTGTCATTCTGGTAAGCAACACTGTGGCCGGAAAATCATCACCATTCCATTTTTTATGAGTCCATTCAAAAAAATTGGAACCTTCCTCCATAGCTTTCATAATCATAGCCTTCGCTTTTTTAGCAGAAAGTGTGCCATCTGGCTGAACCTCTGGGGAATAAGCCCACGGCCCACGACTAATGAAATCTTTTTCATCTTTGCAGTTGAACATTTTAACAGTAGAAGGATTACCTGAAGTGAATTGCCATGAAGGAGGCGCCAAAGTCATAATCGCATCGCGAGATAACTCATATAATGTTTTATATCCGATTTCACTTTCTTTTAACGCCTCCTCTGCCCTCTTTCTCTCCGTAATATCTTGCACAGATCCCGTGGAGCTAATAGGATTACCCTTTTTATCCCATACTGAATCACACCTTTCATGCACAATGCGCTCTTTGCCATTAGGTAAAACTACTCTGTGTTCAATATCATACGGTTTCTTATTTTTTAAAGAATTAATATATGCGGCATTAACCATTTTTCGATCATCAGGATGTATTGAATTTAAAAATGCTTCATAGGTCGCTCCAAACTCCTGAGGCTTTAATCCAAAAATTTTATAAATCTCATCAGACCATGTAAGCTTATTATTTACTATATCTAAATGCCAACTGCCTACATGGGCAATGCTTTGAGATTCTTTAAAGCGCATATCACTAATCATTAAAGCTTCTTCAGTTTTCTTGCGATCAGTGATATCCTGTTGAATTCCTACAAATCTTATCGGCTTACCTTTCTTGTCCCTATAAACCGTTCCTTGCGCATGCATTATCCATTCTCTTCCACCCTTACTAATAATCCTAAAATCAATTGAATAGGGCTCTTTTCCCTCAAATGCCTTTTTAACCGCTTTATTAACCCTATCTAAATCATCTGGATGAACAAGTTTTTCAAAGGCCTGATATGAAGGTGTTATTTCATTTGGCTTCAATCCATATTGAATATATGTCTTATCATTCCAGATTAGCTCATCTCTTTGAATATCCCAATCCCAACTGCCGATATCTGCAACCTTTTGCGTCATAGCAAGTCTTTTTTCACTTTCTTTTAATTGCCCCTCTATCTTTTTGCGCTCAGAGATATCAATATGGTATGCCGTAAAATAACGTGGTTTATTATTTTTATCAAATATTGTGCTAATTGTTAGGATAACATTTATCAAGGAGCCATCTTTTCGTTTATTAACAATGTCATCCTTCCAAAATCCTATCTTCGGATCTAAAAGTGCCTTCCACATCATCTTATAATAAGCAGTATCTTGAATACCTGACTTCAAAATATTTGGATTTTTATCAATTACCTCTCTCTTTTGGTATCCATACATATCAATAAATCCATTATTCACATGAAGAATATGAACCCCTCTGTCCTTATAGGCAGCTAAAACCATTGAATTTGGCGACGATTCAAGCCCTCTCTGATATAACTTACTTCGCTCATCCAGCTTCTTTCGATCAGTAATATCAATCACCGTACCCAAAAGCACATCATTCTTACCTTTTTTTCTAACTAGCTCAGCCTGTGTATGCACCCAAATAATTTTACCATCAGACCTCACTACCCTATGATCAATATCAAACTTCTTTTTACCCTTTACAGCCAAATCAAGGCTTTTCTTCACAAAAGCTCTATCATCTGGATAAACAAGACTGAGGGTGAGTTTAAAAGTAGCCTTCTGTTTCTTACGATCAATCCCATACAACCTATATACTTCATCAGACCAATAGATAGCATTCGTTTTGAAGTCCCAAGTTAAAAAACCCATATTTGCAACTTTTTGGGCTTTAAGTAATAGCTCATCAGAATTAAAACAAGATATTTCTATCGCCTCCTTAGCAGATTTAATAGAAGGTTTTTTCTGAAGAGATTTTTTATTTTTTTGTTTTGCCATTTTTTATTTTATCTTAAAATATTATACCACAATAAGACCTCTTTAATCTTGATGTAAACAAAAAATCAAATTAAGAAATAAATTTTTTCACCTTTTCCACCAATTCATCCAAATCTATTTTGTTCTTGTGAAAATAGTCACGCGCTCCTAACCTAAGAGCCTCCTCTTTACTAACGGCTTCAGTCATATTACTAAAAACCAATATTGGTACTTTATTCCCATGGAGCTTAAGATCATGCATAACGTCAAAACCTGTCCTTTTTGGCATCACCAAATCCAGCAAAATAACACCATAATCATTTTTTTTGATGAGCTCAAGAGCCTCAGCTCCATTTCGCGCCATATCTACTTTAAAACCTTCTTCTTTTAAAGCATAAACCTCCACCTTCATGATTGAAGTATCGTCTTCAACTACCAAAATTTTCTTAAATTCATCTGTCATAAATATAAATTAATTGCTCTCAAGGAAACGACGAACGGTAATAACCAAATCATCCATCGCAATATCGGATTTTACATAATACCCTTTAGCACCCAAAGAAAGTACTTCCTGACGGTCTTCTTCTTGTGCAAGATTGGTAAAGACAAGTACGGGAGTCCGATCCTCCCTGTCTTTAAGAGCCTGAAGGACTTCGAAACCACTTTTTAAGGGCATGATTAAATCGAGCATCACTAATGAATAGCCATCTGCCTTAATTTTTTCAAAAGCCTCATCTCCATCATGAGCCGTGTCTACTTCATAACCCTCCTCCCTCAATCGATTACCCATAATCTTACTAAGGAAAGGGTCATCTTCGGCAATTAGTATTTTTACTGTTTCATTTGGCATTTTATTTTTTGTTAAGAACTAATACAGTTTACTATGAAGCATCCGGACTGCGCAATTTTTGTTCAATAAGCTTTTTATCCCCCTCTCCTTTTATCACTGGCCCCTTTAAAGGAAGAGTGACAGTAAAAGTTGTACCCTTGCCAGGCTCAGACTCTACCTCAATCTTACCATCACACACATCCAAAACCTTTCGGATAATATAGAGTCCGAGTCCAGAGCCAGTCGTGGAATATTTAGAAGCATTTCGTGAACGGAAAAATTTAGTAAATAGCTTTTCCTGCTCCTCCTTTGAAATACCAATTCCCTCATCCTTCACTTTTATAAATATTTGATCTGCCTCTTTAGATAAATCGACATGAATGGTTGTATTTTCCTCTGAATAGCTGATGGCATTAGAAAGTAAATTAGTCACCACCTGACCAATTAAATCTTTATCAAGAGAGGCATGAATATCCTGAGATGGCTTCTTAAATTCAATCAATTGCCCTTTATCCTTTGCAACCACACTAGTCTCTTTTACTAGTGTATTGACCATATCATAGAGGTCAGTGTCTGCAGATTCCACATTAATAATGCCTGTTTCAAGTCTTGAGACATTTAATAGATCGCTCACCAAATGAACCATGCGCTCATTTGATTTAAGCGCGTCTTGTAAATACTCGTTTTGAACATCATCTAAATTCCCTTTTCGAATCACCTCCTGGAGAAGCCAATTGAGACCCGCAAGAGGAGTTCTCAATTGATGTGAAGCAAGGGAAACAAATTCACTCTTCGCCCTGTCAACTTCCATCTCCTTAGTAATATCCCGGAAAGTTCCGATCACACCCAGGATATTATCCTCAAAAAGAATGGGGGAAGCCGTAGTCGCCAAAGGAAGTTTGGAGTCAGGCAGGCTAGAAAAGTAAGTGATAGTATATACCTGTTTTTTATTAGCAATCACCTCTGAAACAGGAAAACTATTCTCTTTAATTACATTCCCTTTCTGATCCTCGAACCGATAGACCTCGGTAAATTGCTTATCCACAACATCTTCAAGGCGCTTGCCAAACATTTTTTCAGCAACTTCATTGATCATAATAACTTTTCCCTTCAAATCAATCGCAATCACACCTTCACCTATACTACCTAAAAAAGCTTCAGCCTTGGCTTTTTCCTGCTCAATTTTTGTCTTTGATTTTTGTACCTGATTCGCCTTCATCCGATTTTCGGTAATGAGCTCCTTCAAGTTGCTCGCCATCAAATCAAGTGAGACCAACAGCTCAGAAAATTCATCATCAGAAGCAGGAGCCTCAAGTTGACCTGAAAAATCACCAAGAGAAATCCTATGAAGCATAGGCGTAATTTTTTGCAGGCGCTCTCGTGCGTACTCCTTTAACTTACGAAGATCCTGGATAATAACGATATAACCAATGGATTTACCTGCCTTATCTTTTAAAACCGATCCCGAAAGACTAATGGGGATATACTCGTGAGCATTCGTATAACATTGAACCTGTTTATCAGTAATAATGCCCCCCTTATCAATTTCCCCTAAAGTAAAAGCTTTGCACTCTTCGACTGAATGGTTTGGACATCGGATCAATTCCATAAATACCCTTCCAATCAGTTCTTTTTCCTCAAAACCTGAAAGCTCATAAGCAGACTGATTAGCTGAAGTCACCCTTCCATTCACATCTAAAATAAACAATGCGCTAGGCATCGTATTGATGATATTTTTCGTTTCACCCAAAGAAAGAATAAGAGAGTGGGCCATCTGATTCAATGAATCAGATAGAACACCGAATTCATCATTTGAACTTAAATCGGATATATCTTCATAATTACCTTTTCTAATCTTACGAGCATTTTTTGTCAGCTGACTGAGGGGCCTGGTAATACTATTCGCAATCATATAGGCGATAATGGCATCAGCCGCCAAAACCATAAAAAGAACCCATGCAAGTGTTGAAGTCATTCTTTCTATGGGTTCAAAGGCTTCATCAGTACACTGCTCAACCAAAAAAACTAAACCAAACTCAGGAAAGTTTTGATAATAACCAATCACCTCCCTATCATCATAATTCTTGTATATATCAACGCCCCTTTCCCCATTAAGAGCTCGGATAACCCCTTCGGTATAAACAGTTTTTTCTTTAATACCAATCTCTATTTTACTAGCATCTTCAGCCCCCTCATCAATAGTTTTTGCTGCCAAACCGACCGAAGGAATAGCCTTATAAAAACGACTTACCATATAAGTCTCACCAGTAGCACCCAAACCTGTACTATCTGACAAAAAATTATAGAGTGTTTTCAAATCCACATTACCCGCAAATACCCCAAGAAGTTCATCATCTGAATTCTTGATAGGCATACTCATAGTTAAGACATTTTCATCTGCATATGTGGAAAAATGAATACTACCTGGGAAAAAATCATTCTTGCCTTCTTTATAGTAATTATCTTCACTTTCATCAGCCCCTTCCCGAAGAGTATTTGTAGAAACAACTACTTTACCAGAATCAGGATCAATTAAAAAAAATTCAGAAAATTGGTTCGAATGCTTCAATAAAACATCAAAGGTTAATCTGACCTTATCTCGGTTTTCAGTTGCCCTCTCAGTCATCATAGTTGATACCAAGACAATCAAATCATTTCTCCCCTCAAGTATAGATTTAAAATGTGTCCTATTCTCAGACATCCAAAACTTAAGCTCAGATGTTTTTAAACTTGCAATAGATGAAAATTTATTCTGAATTTCATTGTGTAAAATAAAATCGCTTTTTTGGATTGCGGAAAAACCAAAGACAAGGATAGGAACAATAGAAATTGATAAAAAATAGGCAAAAAACCTCCAGCCAATCGAAATAAAACGAGGCTGAATAAAAGGACTAATATCTTCTTCTCTAAGCAAATCTTGACTGACTGGTTTTGACTCTTTATTGTTCATTGATTTGGGACATTTTACTCTTCATTCTTCAGGCCATTATTTTTTGATGCCTTACTTAAGATAATTTTATTAAAAAAACTTTTAGCCAAAAGAACGGAAATCATAACACCTACAGCCATTATGAATTTGATAATAGAAAAAATACTCGTCAAATCAAAAATTTGAAGTAAGCTGAGAAGTGAAAGAAGCTGAAGCAATATAAAAGTAAAAATAGAAAACAATAAATAAGCCCATGCCTTTCTAAGTCCACTGCCCAACTTATTAAGCACCTGCATTGAAATGCCAAAAGTCACAATTGCAATTGAGAAGCTTAAAATATCAAAAAAGATGTCAAACAAAGAAATAAATTCAACCTCGATGCCCCAATTATTATAGGCATAAGCCTGAAAAGGAATCAGCAATAAAATTAAACCGATGATAGGGGAAAAACTCATCATAATTACGATTCATCAGAGTTAAATTCATCCAATTCTTCTAATAAAGGCGGTGTTTCACCCAACCGCTTCTTAAGTGCAATAATTTCCGTCTGCATTTCCAGCATCTTTTTATGACGCTTGATATTTAGCCGACCCATAAATTCCATTTGCTCAATTTTTTGGTTTAACTCATCTTCAGCCTTCTTCTTGTCCGTAATATCTCTAATAACTGAATGTAGAAACTGTTCATCATCAAGCTTAACCAACTTTACACTGATTAAAAAATCTAAAATATCACCTGCCTTATTTTTTAGCCTGGTTTCAAAAGTATCCGACCCCTTTTCCTTAATAAGGTTAATATGCTGAGAAATTTCTTCTGAAGAATCGCTCACTTCAAGATCAGTAATCCTTATTTTTTTATACTCCTCATCAGTATAACCAAACTTCTTCTTAAATCCCTGATTCATATGAGAAAAAGTACCATCTAATCTGACTAGCGTTATAGAATCAATCGCCTGATCAAACATAGAGCGATAGAGCTCCTCAGACCGTTTTAGTCCATGTGAGGCTTTTTCACGCTCAGTAACATCTGTCAAAAAACTGAGAACAGCCGGCTTTTCTTCCCACTCAATTTGCACAGAATGAATCTCAAGCCATCTCGTGTCTTTCGCCTTTGTCACAATCCTAAAAGTGTAATTAGCCTTCACTGACTCACCAGCCAACCGTTTTGCATATCGATCAGCAACCATTTTTTGATCATCAGGATGAATAAAATCAGTAAACCGTTTCGAATAAAGATCATCACGAGAATATCCGGTAACCTCTTCAATCTTTGGATTCGCGAACTTAATTTTATTATCCTGAGCTACTAAAATAACCTCATTTGCATTTTCGACAACCATTTTATATTTTTGCTCACTTGCCGCTGCCGCCATTTTTTGTTTCTTTTTTGTAGTAACATCACGAATGATAGACCTAGTTCGAATAAAATTACCCTGCTGATCAGAAACAGCAACCGAGTCAATTTCAACTTCAACGACATCACCATCCTTTTTTAACATCTTGGCACCAGTAACATACAATTTACCTTCCTTTTGCAGCGTCTCAAAACCTTTGCCAACTCTTTCATGCTCTTCTGGAGGATAAATATCATAAATATGCTTTCCCACTAATTCATCTTTAGAATATCCCAAAAGCTCACACTCACGCTTATTTACAAAAAGAATATGCCCGTCTTTATCAATAGAGTGAATCATGTCAGGGGAACGCTCAACAATATCATAGTAATCCTGTTGAGACTCTTTCAGACTCTCTTCAGTATTTTTTTGATCCGTTACATCACGACCAATGGCATGATATTCAACCACCTTCCCCTTAGGATCGAAGACACCCCTAATATTCCAACTGATCCATTGGTTGACCTTATCCTTTTCTGGCAAAGCTACATACTGGATAATAGGATTTTCAGGGGTAATTGTTTTTAGCAACTTCAACACATCAGGCAATGCATCCTGTGAAATGAGATCAAAAATATTTGATTTCATTAAGTCCAATTTCGTCTTCGAGGTAAAATCACAATAAGCCTGGTTCACATACGTGGGCTTTCCGTCTACATCACAACTGCATATCAAATCGGGTAAACTTTCCACAATAGAACAATATCGCTCCTTTTCTTCTAAAGAAATGGTCGAACATTTAATGTCGATAGTTTTTTTATCTTGCTTTTCCATTGAAGGAGAAAATTAATTTTCATCTGCGCTAACCTGCGCCAAAATTTCCCTAGCCCTCTCCTTGATATGGCGGGCGATAGGCTGAGTAGCGTTATTGGCCTCCCAAGCTTCAGTTGATTTATCAATAGCTTTATTGGCCCATTCAGCGGCGCCTTCATAGTCTTTTTGAATGCCCAAAACAAATGAATCGACTAGCCAATCATAAGAACGGGCTAATTTAGCAGCACCCAAAACTACATTGTTGTCCGGCATATTTTTATAAGCCTGCTGAGTTAAATCGACAGCAAGCTCTGAAGCCTTTTTGGCATTCACCACCTTGTTCGCTGCAATATAGACCTCAATTTGAGCTAACTCAGCCTCAGATCGATGAAGTAAAAATTGAGTATCTTTACTGCCTTTAATAAGAATAAGAAGGTACATCATATCCGCCACTTCCCCTCGTGTTAAGGGCTTAGCAGGATTAAGATTTCCATTGGAATCCTTGGTCACCATTCCAACCTGATAAGCATAATTCAGATACGGAGAAAACCAGGCGTCTTTCGCTACATCAGAAGAGACATCTTCATCAACTGCAAGCGCCTCTGTTTTAATATTATTTGCCATTAGGAGCATCTTCAAAAATTCAGCCTTATTCACTTGTCTGCCGGGTGCAAAAGTGCCATCGGCATCATTACCCTTAACAATACCAAGTGCCTTGGCTTTCATCACAAACCGGGCAAACCAATCAGACTTTTTAAAATCAGGGAAAGAAACCGATTCGAAATCCTCAGGAGCATCAACCTTAGAGCCATTAAATATAATTTTTAAGACCTCAGCCCGATTAATTGGGTTATCAGGCTTAAAAGTCCCATCAGGATATCCCCCGACAGCCCCAGCTTCATTCAGATAGCTGATCGAAACATAGGAGGGGTGAGTCCGAAGAACATCAGTAAAATCCGTCACAGCTTTAATGCCCGACGAAGTGGTCGCCTCCTCCGCTAAAACAGTAGCTGAAAAAGAGGTGAAAAAGGCGAAGGCCAAAAGAATTGAAAATAGTTTTTTAGTTTTCATGATTTTTTTTATTTTTTAAGCCTCACTATTTTACCACAAACAACCCCTTGTCCAAAGATAAATCCACATTTTTACATTTGATACCCAAATGTAGATACACAAAATTTTGCGTATCTACCGCAACGCGGTAAAAATGCAATTTTATCGATATCTCGCAAAATGCGCAAACGCCTTATTAGCAGCGGCCATTCGATGTACATCTTCCCGCTTTTTAAAAGCAGTTCCTGTTTCATTGCTAGCATCTGATAATTCCTGAGCGAGCTTTGCAGCCATACTCTTACCCTTTTTAGATCGACATGCTCCTATAACCCAGCGGATACAAAGCGCAAGCTGCCTCTTTGGATTCACTTCAACAGGGATTTGATAAACAGAACCTCCAACACGCCTTGCACGCACTTCCATGTTAGGCTTAACGTTATCCAATGCCTTCCTAAAAACAGTAGCAGGATCTGACTTGCCCTGATCTTTTAAAAGTTTCATGGTATCGGAAAAAATCCGTCGGGACACTGACTTTTTTCCGCCCTTCATCATGCAATTAATGAATTTTTCCTGTAATTCAGATGAATCTTCCGGAATGTACTTAGCTTTCTTCTGTGCCATTTCAAATAGTAATTAGTAAATAGAAAATAAAGATTATTTAGTTTTTTTAGCCCCATATCGGCTTCTGCCCTGCTTCCGATCCTGAACACCTTGAGTGTCAAGCACACCGCGGACAATGTGGTAACGAGTACCTGGCAAGTCTTTTACCTTGCCCCCCTGCACCATTACAACAGAATGCTCCTGTAAATTATGCCCCTCACCCATAATGTATGCAGTAACTTCTTCACCATTAGTAAGCCTTACTCTGGCCACCTTTCGGAGCGCTGAGTTGGGCTTCTTGGGTGTACGAGTAGTCACTTTTACGCAAACCCCTCGTTTTTGAGGAGCTCCCTTTACAAGCTGAACCTCGCGGTTTTTCAGGGTGTTAAAGGTATACTGCAATGCAGGAGATTTACTCTTCTTAGCAGGAGTTCGCCTTTTTTTCTTAATGAGTTGGTTAATAGTTGGCATGTTTCTAAATAGTAAATAGAGAATTAGATAAATAGAGAATTAACATAATTTATATTTAAATTATGTTTTATTTTGTTTCGTTTTCCTTAATCAGATCATCTCTGTAAACCTGACCAGCGGGGATTAATTTACCAATAATTACGTTTTCTTTCAAGCCTTTAAGTAAATCAACCATTTTTGTAGTCGAAGCTTCGACAAGCACACGTATGGTTTCCTGGAAGGAAGCAGCAGATAACCAACTGTCGGTCATAATAGCAACGCGCGAAATACCGAGAAGTAGCTGCTCACCAATAATCACCTCTTTTTTAGCCTTCTTGAGCTCCCCGTTCAGACGATCAAATTGCGCGCTACTAACAGTTTCGCCCGGCAAGTATTCACTATCTCCGGGATGCATGATTCGGACCTTAGAGAACATTTGTTTTACAATAATCTCAATGTGCTTATCATTAATTGTCTGCCCCTGAGAAGCGTAAATATGCTGCACTTCAGTCATTATGTACCGCTGAACCGTATAAGCATCAGTTAATTGCAATAATTCTTGCAGATTTAGATGACCCCGATTTAGAGGAGTGCCTTTTCCGATCAGCTGTTTATTTGAAACCAACAAATGCTCTCGATGACCAAAGGTATAAACCTTCACTTGTTTTTCATTATGTCTAACAGTAAGTACATTCTTTTCAATACCAGAAACTTTTCCATCCATTCTCGCCTTAATCGTACTCTTGTCGGTCTTGGAACGAGCCAGAATTTGCTTGGCTTTAACTTTATCGCCCTTCTTAACCACAAACTCATACTTGTTGGGCTTCTCATATTCATCGGAATTAATTTCTTGACCGATAACTGATACTTCAATGATGTCTTTCTTTTGTGCGATGCTGATCATTCCGGCAATTTCAGATAAAGTAGCATTCATTCGTGGTGGACGAGCTTCAAAAAGCTCCTCAACTCGGGTCAGACCCTGCGTAATATCAGAACCTTCCGCTACACCCCCCATGTGGAAAGTACGCATAGTAAGCTGAGTACCCGGTTCACCGATACTTTGAGCAGCAATAATACCCACAGCCGTTCCCAAATCAACAGTATGATTAGTTCCCAAATCACGACCATAACATTTTTGACAGATGCCATTTTCAGTTTTACAAGTCATGATGCCACGTACCTTCGCCTCATCAATGCCAAGATCTTTCAGCTCTTTTACAACCTTACTATCAATCTCATTGCCTTTTTTGACCAAAACTTCACCCGTTTTAGGCTGCACCACCGCTTCCATAACCGTACGACCATAAACCCGCTTCTCAAAGTTTTCACCAATTTGATCACTTTCGACACGTGTTACAAGGTGGGAATGGGAAGATCCACAATCATTTTCTTTAATCACCACATCCTGAACAGCATCCACCAAACGACGGGTTAAGTACCCAGCCTCAGCAGTTTTAAGCGCCGTATCAGACTTACCTTTTCGACCACCATGCGTAGCGATAAAGTACTCAAGAATGGAGAATCCTTCTTTAAGATTGGATTTGATCGGAAGTTCAATAGTTTTACCACTCGGATTAGCCACCAACCCTTTCATACCACAAAGCTGTGTGATCTGTCCCCAGTTACCACGAGCCCCGGAATCAATCATGTAATAAATATGATTCTCAGGATACTTACTGAAGTCATCAACCATTCGGTTAGTCACTTCACCTTTAAGGGATGACCATGTCCTGATAGCATGATTATATCGCTCTTCTTCAGTGATCCAACCCTTCCAATACTGATTATTGATTTTTTTAACTTTATCGTTAGCTGCAGATATTTTCTCCTCTCGATCACCAGGGGAAATCATATCTGAAACAGAAATACTCAAGCCAGATTTAGTGGCAAACTTAAACCCAATTCGCTTAAATTCATCAGCTAACTTACTTGTCACTTCAGGTCCAACCATTTCAAGTATATCAGAGAGGAGCTGATGAAGAGCTCCTTTGCCCATCGGCTCATTAATATAGCCCAGTTCTTCCGGAAGCAAATCGTTAAAAATCATACGACCCACAGTCGTTTCAAAGATCTCTCCGTTAACACGAGCTTTTATAACAGCATGAAGATCAACATACCCCATCCGATACGCATTTACGGCTTCACCAATATTGCCGAACACCATTCCCTCACCTACTTTTCCACTAATCGACTTAGTAAGAAAGTAGATACCAAGAACCATATCCTGAGAAGGGGTAATAATCGGCTCTCCGGCTGAAGGTTTTAACAAGTTAGACGACGACAACATTAAACGTTTTGACTCTTTCTGCGCGTTCTCAGACAATGGCAAATGAACCGCCATTTGATCTCCATCGAAATCCGCATTAAACGCCGCACACACAAGGGGATGAATCTGAATCGCTTTACCCTCGATAAGAACCGGCTGAAAGCCCTGAATACCCAAACGGTGAAGCGTAGGCGCACGATTGAGAAGAACCAATCGATCCTTAGTTTCTTGCTCTAGAATATCCCATACCTCCTTCTTACCGGATTCGATCAAGCGTTCAGCGCCTTTCACATTATGAGCATGTTCCTCTCGGATCAACTGACCGATCACAAAAGGCTTAAAGAGCTTTAAAGCCATTTCTTTCGGCAAACCACATTGATGAAGTTTGAGGTTAGGCCCAACCACAATCACAGATCGACCAGAATAATCGACACGTTTACCCAGCAAGTTCTGACGGAATCGACCCTGTTTACCCTTAAGCATGTCAGAAAGAGATCTGAGCTTCCGCTTATCACCAGCCATGAACGCACTCTTACCACCACGAGGCTGATTGTTGAAGAGAACATCAACCGCTTCCTGGAGCATGCGCTTTTCATTTCGGCAGATAACTTCAGGAGCTCCAATAGCCATCAAACGCTTTAAACGGTTGTTACGGTTAATAACACGTCTATATAGGTCATTTAAATCACTCGCAGCAAAACGACCACCATCAAGCTGTACCATCGGCCTCAAATCCGGTGGAATAATAGGAAGCTGTGCAATCACCATCCATTCTGGCCGGATTTTAGCCTTTCTAAGTGAGCTGGCAAACCGAATTCGCTTATTAAGCTTTTTCTGACGTTGTCCAGTGCTCGATATGTATTCTTCCTGAAGCTTCAGAACATACTGATCCAAATCAATTGCCTCTAGGATATTACGGATAGACTCAGCTCCAGTTCCAGCCCGGAAGATATGGCCGAATTTCATAGATAGCTCACGATATTCAAGCTCACCAAGAACTTTTCCAATACCTAAGTTTTCTATTTCACCCTTTGCCTGATTATGCTGCTGATCAAGATCCTCAACTTTTTGAGCGTAGGAGTCCTCGAGTTTGAGCAAATCATCAACGGGGAGAGATTCATCAGTATCACCTTCATTTACTTTCAGCTTTTTGTCTCTTTTTGACAATTTAAATTCAGCCTCTTTTTGCTTAAATTCATCCTGAATCTGCTTTTTATAAGCCAAATAATCTTTTTCTAACTGCTCAACCACCTCCTTTCTAGCATCATCATCAACAGAAATGACAATATAAGCAGCAAAGTAAATAACTTGCTCGATAGCCTTAATAGGCAAATCCAGAAGTAAGCCAATTCGGCTAGGCGTGGAACGTAAGAACCAAATATGAGTAACAGGTACAGCCAAACTGATGTGACCCAAGCGTTCACGCCGGACAATTGATCGGGTGACCTCTACACCACACTTTTCGCAAACAACACCCTTATAGCGGATTCGCTTATACTTACCGCAATAGCACTCCCAGTTTTTAGTTGGCCCGAAAATCCTCTCGCAAAAAAGCCCGTCCCTTTCAGGTTTTTGAGTGCGGTAATTAATAGTTTCTGGCTTAGTGACTTCACCATGAGACCAGCTCAAGATATTATCCGGACTAGCGACAGACAACGTAATCGCATCAAATTCATCATGTCTTTTTTGAGTTTTGGATGGATTCATATTTAAGGAAATTTAAATAAAAATTGTATTAAAGGTACTTATAGCTTAAAGCTTATCGCTTATAGCTAGGAATTTATTAGTTAAGTGGGCTCATTAGAGCTAGGCTCCATAGAATAATTTGTCATTGGATCAAATTCATCCGCCCCTGGAACAAAATCATCCGTATCGTCAGTTGGCTTCTTTTCCAGCATAATCATGTCATAAATAACCACTTCCGTTTTAAAGATTTTTGCCCCTTCAGGACTGTCCCATGAACGGGTCTTGAGATAGCCTTCGACATAAATCAATTTTCCTTTTTTAAGGTACTGATGACATATTTCAGCGAGCTTTCCCCACGCCACTAGATTGTGATATTCAGCAAGTGATTGCTTCTCACCCTTTGTGGTCACCCAATCACGATTCGTAGCCAAGCCAAACGTAGCAATAGATTGACCCGTATTGGTTTTCTTAAGCTCCAGATCACGAGTGATATTTCCGATAAGAATGACTTTATTTACACTTCGCATATTTACAATGTGTGAATTATTATTAATTAAGCTGATTCTTCCTCAGTATCAACATCAGCCTTATCCATTTCAGCCTCAATTGCATCTTGATTGAGCTTGTTCTCCTTCTTTTCAATGAACTCTTCCTCCTTCTGAACTTCTTCCTTGGTCACCTGCCCCTCAGGACCTTCCTCTTCAGTTAGAGCTGCCTCCATCTCCTCTACGGCATCAGCCTTACCAAGGTTTTCACCCTTAATCTCGGCTGCAATATCCGTAGCGCCTTCTTTCATCAGCGGATCAAGCTCTTTGATCTGATCCGTCTCAGGGATTGCTTCTTCGCCCTGCTCAATCACATCTTCCAGATCAACTTCTTCTGAACCTACATCGGCAATCTTAGTTAATGACACATCAAGACACAAACTCTTCAATTCCTTCACAAGTACATTGAAACTTTCAGGCACACTAGGCGTTCGGATGGCTTCGCCCTTAACGATAGATTCATAAGCTCGCGCTCGGCCAATCACATCATCGGATTTAATCGTGAGCATTTCCTGAAGCGTATGAGCGGCACCATAGGCCTCAAGAGCCCACACTTCCATTTCACCAAAACGCTGTCCACCATGCTGAGCCTTACCACCCAATGGCTGCTGAGTAACAAGTGAGTATGGACCTACACTTCGAGCATGAAGCTTGTCTTCTACTAAATGAAGAAGTTTAAGCATATATACCATTCCTACTGTAGTCGTATAATAGAAAGGTTCACCGGTTCGACCATCATAAAGCTGAATCTTACCATCTTCTGGAAGGCCAGCGCCTTTCATTAATTCGTTAACGATCCCGGCACCCAAACCATTAAGTGCAGGACTGGCCACATGAATACCAAATTTTTGAGCAGCCCAACCTAGATGAGTTTCTAAAATCTGACCAATATTCATACGACTTGAAACACCAAGTGGATTAAGAATGATATCAACAGGAGTTCCATCAGGCATAAACGGCATATCTTCTTGAGGAACTACTTTTGAAATCACACCTTTATTTCCATGTCGCCCAGCCATCTTATCACCCACTTGAATTTTACGGGTCTGAGCCACATAAACTTTAATCTGACGAATAACACCAGTGGGAAGTTCATCACCTTGTTGTCGATTGAAAATCTGAACATCAACCACCTTACCTCCTTCACCACCTGGCAAACGAAGTGAAGTATCTTTTACATCTTTCGCCTTGTCACCAAAAATGGCCTGCAAAAGTCTTTCTTCTGCGGTCAATTCGGTCTCACCCTTTGGAGTGATTTTTCCGACTAAAATATCCCCTTCATTCACGGTAGCACCTATTCGAACGATACCATCAACATCAAGATCTTTTAGACGGGTTTCACCTACGTTAGGAATATCACGAGTCACAATTTCCGGACCAAGCTTAGTGTCCCGGACATCAACGGTAAACACCTCGATATGGATTGAGTCATACAACCCCTTCTTCACAACCCGATCAGAAACAATTACCGCATCCTCATAGTTATAACCACCCCATGGCATATAAGCCACTAATAAGTTCTGACCCAAAGCGAGCTCGCCTCCATCAACGGCTGCACCATTAACGAGCACATCACCTTTTTTAACTTTCTGCCCCTTACTAACGGCAGGTCGCATATGAATCGCGGTAGCTTGATTAGAACGAGTAAATGCTAGAACAGGATAAGTTTCCTTCTTCCCATCTTCATAAGCAATAACCACCTGAGAAGCATCTACTTCATTAACAACCCCTTTTGCTCGAGCCACAACTGCCTGACCTGAACTGACAGCTGTCAGCCCTTCCATACCGGTCCCAACTATTGGACGGGTAGGACGGACAAGAGAAACCGCTTGCCGTTGCATGTTAGACCCCATCGAAGCACGCGTATTATCGTCGTGCTCCAGGAACGGAATCAGTGAAGTAGTTACCGAAATGATTTGTTTAGGAGAAATATCAATATGAGTTAAATCCCGAACATGAACCAAGGATGGTTCACCACTACGACGTGCAGCGACACGAGTGTCTATGAATTGACCTTTGTCATCCATATCAGCGCTGGCTTCAGAAATAATGAAATATTTTTCATTATCCGCATCATAATATTTAATTTCATCTCCCACATAAGCTCTTACCTTTACCAAATGATGCGGTCGTTCCTGAATTTTGATTTTTGAAATAGATTTAGTATTCGCAATAATTCGGGCTATCATCTCATCGATCATTTCACCTTTATCCACAATCACCTTTCGCCCGGATTTAACCGCTTCCGCAGCAATTTTATTGATCAGTGGACGAGGAAGTGACGCATCAATTTCTTCTGAAGGTGGGGTTTTTTGAACCTTTTTGATCTTAGCCACTGCAGAAGCCTGCACTTTAGTCAAAACATCACCAATTTTTGCCACAACTTTTCGTCCATCTTTCACCTCCTCATCGATAATACGACCAGTCAGGTTTTCTGCTGTCGGTTCTACATAGTGCATTACATTACGATACGGGGTTTCCATAAACCCATAATCATTCACACGGGAATAAGCCGCCAAATGAACCACAAGGCCAATATTTGGACCTTCCGGCGTTGCAATCGGGCAAAGCCGACCATAATGAGAAGTATGCACATCACGCACATCAAACGAAGCCCGCTCTCTCGATAAACCTCCAGGACCCATCGCAGAAATACGACGCTTATGAGCCAGCTCAGCTAAAGGATTCGTCTGATCCATAAACTGAGAAAGCTGAGAACTTGCAAAGAATTCACGAAGGGCCGCCGTTATCGGTCGGCAGTTGATAAGCTGGGTTGGAGTGACTGTTTCAAGATCCATAACTGTCATTCTATCTTTAGCAATTCGATCTGTACGCATCAAACCGACACGGAATTTATTCTGAACAAGCTCACCCACACTTCGGATGCGACGATTGCTCAAATGGTCAATATCGTCAGCCTTTCCCTCTCCATTATTAAGCTCAATAAGAAATTTAAGAATATTTACAAAATCATCAATCTGGAAAACACGATCTTTTGATTTATCCCCCACAGAAGTACCAAAGCGCTTATTTAATTTGTATCGGGCAACAACCCCCATATCGTAGCGTTTAAAATCGAAGAACAGCGCATCAATAAGCTGCTTAGCATTCTCAGGCGTTGCCAAATCCCCCGGTCGTATCTTCCGGTAAATGCTCTGATAAGCATCTTCAACCGTTCGGGCATTATCTTTCTCCAAAGTCTGTTGAATGTAGTCATTATTAATATCCACATTCACATCTTTGAAGGCATTGAGAATATCAGCATCCTTTTGAAATTCAAAAATGCGGAGTAACTGAGTAACTGGAATTTTTCGCTTTCGGTCAATTTTAACAGTGATGATTCCTTTCTTATCGGTTTCAATTTCAAGCCACGCTCCACGTTTTGGGATTATTTTGGCATTGAAATACTTTGGCGCCGCTGAGTTTCTGGAATAGAAAACACCAGGGCTTCGAACAATCTGATTGACCACCACACGCTCAATACCATTGATGATAAAAGTTCCCTTTTCCGTCATCAGCGGAATAGAACCTAAAAATACATCCTGCTCCTTGATTTCACCCGATTCTTTATTGATGAGTTGAACATGAGCCTTAAGGGCCGCTTCATAAGATAGATTTTTCCGCTTTGCCGTAATCGCATCATATTTAGGCTTATCCAAAGTATGATTCAAAAAATGAAGCTCCATCTTTTTACCGGAAAAATCAGTGATAGGAGAGACTTCATCTAAAAGTTCCTTCATTCCATCGCTCAAAAACCACTGGTACGAGTTAAGCTGAACTTCAATGAGAGGTGGAAGTTTAAAAACATCCTGAGATTCATTGAAGTAATGTCGACCATTAACCACCTTCGTGGGTTGCAGGTTAAGCTTTGAAGTTGCTGTTTTATTAGCCATAATGATTTAAAGGTGTAAATAATTAAGGATTAAGCCGACGCTCAGCAAGAAAAGACAATAAAAAAAGAATCAATTGGCGGCAAAGCGCCGAATCAATTCCTATAATACTTAAATTCTAATCTTGGACACGCCCATAAAACAATTGAGTTATTTTGGCTTACTAATGACGATAAATTGCACTAGTGCCTATATCCTCAACACAATCAGAGACACAAAATTAGCCTAGCTATTATAGACAAGATGTCATTGAAGTCAAATTGTCATGAATAATTGGATTGACAGAAGCAAATAAGATTTCATAAAAGATTTTCTTTCTTGCCCCTTAATAACTTACCCCCCAATTGAATTGGGGCCTCAGGGAAATGAAAAAATTATCTAACATTAATATCAACTCGTCTTTCTAGATTCTCATAAAAAGCTTTAACCTCATGCTGCCCCCTCGTCAGTGGCCATAATACCGAATCACCCTCACCCAAAAACTGTCCATCAATAGTCCAACGAGCTCTTTCCGAAGCCTCTAGTTTAATTTTCTGATATCCAGCTGACTTTGATGGATCATACAAATAAACATCATTGGCAAAAGGAGAAACAATCCGGAAGTCTTGAGGATCATCATCCCCCCTCCGTAAGTGAGAATCGCTATTCTCACTTACAGGTAGTGATATATGTGAATCAACTGTCAAAGAAGTACCCGTCTCCTCATGAAGTATATTCATGATTTTGTGGAAAATGGGCCCTGCACCGGATATTCCAGACACACCTTGCATCACCTCACCATCGGAATTTCCTACCCAAACCCCCACCACATAATCATCAGTATAACCAAGGGTCCAGTTATCTCGAAAATTGCGGGTCGTACCTGTTTTTGCCGCCACCGGAAATGAAAATTTGAGAGGATTCTCTTCACCAAAAGCAGGAAGTCTCAGCTCATTGCTCGAAAGTATTGCTGAGATAGCCTTAGCCGTATCCGAATTCAAAACAGAATAGCTGTCCACAGATTGATTGAGCAAAGCGCGAACATCAGATCGCTTCCCATTATTCGCGAAAACAGAATAAGCATTCGCCAACTCCAAGAGCTTAACTTCCGCGCTTCCCAAAGCCAAAGACAATCCATAATGATCGGCATTCTGGTCAAAAGTTGCTAACCCGAACAATTTAGTAACCGAGAGAAATTGTCGAACTCCAAGCTTATCAAGAAGTTTAACAGTTGGGACATTCAAAGATTGTGCCAGAGACCCTGCCAATGTCACCTTTCCATGATATTTCAGATCAAAGTTCTTTGGAGAATAAGGCAAACCATCTGCAGTTTTGAATTGCACCGGTTCATCAATAAGCTCAGAGTCAATTTTAAACCCATTTTCAAGTGCAAACGCATAAAGCAAAGGTTTAATGCTCGAGCCAGGCTGCCGAAGTGATGTAGCAACATTCACTTCTCCATCAATCGAAGAGTCCGAATAATCGACGCTGCCCACCATCGCCAAAATCTCACCAGATCTTGGATTCAAAATCACCGCCGCCACGTTCTCAATGTTCAAATGAGATAAAAAAGTAAGGTCAGATTCTAAAATAGTTTCAACACGTCGCTGAAGCCCATAATCCAATGTCGTATCAATTCGATTCAATCCATTATTTGACCTACAATCTGATCCACCATTTGATCCACAATAGGAAATTACATAATCGACAAAGTGCGGCGCTTTTTTAGCCACAGCGCCCCTCTTTAGAGTTATATATTCATCAGATGCTGATTGGTAAACCTCCTGATCAATCCTACCATTTGAAAGCATGGCATTAAGAACAGAAAGCTGACGATCTTTTGCTCCCTCAAAATTATTGAAAGGATTAAGGCGATTAGGGGCTTGGGGTAAACCTGCCAAAAAAGCGGATTCAGCCAGATCGAGATTCGTAACAGACTTATTAAAATACTGCCACGAAGCTGCCTCAACCCCATAGGCCAAACCACCAAAATAAATTGAGTTGAGATAGAGCTCAAAAACTTCATCTTTTTCAAGAAACTTACTCACCTTAAAAGCAATAATGGTTTCTTTTAGCTTTTGCCTAAAGGTGCGCTCCTTATTAATACCAATAATATTGCGAACCAATTGCTGAGTAATCGTGCTCCCACCCGAAACCACCTCGCCCTCAGAAACATTTTGCCAAATAGCCCTGAATACCGCCCTCAAATCTACCCCTGAATGCTCATAAAAACGTTTATCCTCTATGGCAATAAAAGCACTCTGCAAATGAGTCGGAATATCATCTAAATTCAAATAAGACTTACGACCTGATGCAATGTCCAACTTTTCATACAAAAGCTCCCCATGTCGATCATAAACCTTCACGCTATCAGTAGATTGCATAAATTTCAGAGCATTAGGAACAGGTAAAAAAACAAAACCAAAAAACAGGATATTAAAGGCAAGAAATAGGATCACCAGTGGGAAAAGAAATTTCTTCATTCTTGAAAATTCAGGTAGACTAGAATCAATGAATTAACTCAATAAATCAATGATTAAAAAAATAATTTCAATTGTATTCATCCTCATTCTATGTGCAAACATTATAAAAGTTAATGCAGTTCACGCCAAAGCAGACGAACCTAACCCTGTTACTTTTTTTGAATCAATAGACAGCCTGCTAAAACTCAACAATTACAGCATCAAACAAACTTTCACGGGGGGGCTATCTCTTAATGATGGTTCAGATATTGATGGTAATTATAAATTTATTATCGACAGTGACATCCTTAAAAAGGATGACTACAAACGAGATATCAATAGTACTATTCGAGGTCATATTAACCTGCGAATGAAAGGGGAAGATAAAGCATTCGACAACCTGATTATTAATGTTCGAGGAAAAGTTATTATATATTCTGGAAAGGAAATGTTTGTACAGCTACAACATGCAGACTTATTTGCCCGTGGTGTTCCAGAAGCAGAAAAAGAGAATTATAATGAATTTCGGGAAGAACTTAAGACTCAAATCAACAAATTTAAAGGAAAATGGGTTCACTTTTCAAATGACCTATACAACGAATATTATTCGACATTCAATCTGGAGATAAGCGATACAGAAAGTCTACCCGACGAAGAAGAAATAATAAAAAGCCTTCAGAAAGAGGGGTTCAGGAAAACTATAGAATCTTATACAGAGTCAATCATTGATTTATCAATCAAGAATTCAGGAATGACAGATGAAGAAGCTGCCTCAATGAAGGAAATATTCAATGAAATACTAAAAGTTAAATTCTTTAAAACTAAAACAATCAAAGCAGGGGATAAAAAGGGATTCACTTCCTTTAGAATAAATAGATCTGGACTATTAATGTTTATTAAAAAGGTAGCCAAAATCACCGAAGAAACCTTACCCGAAGAAGGAGTTTCAATAATCAAAGGATATCTTGAAAAATTCTCTTTATCAGGGGCCTATCATGAAGACAAAAATAATCGTATTATCGATGAATTTAAAGTTAGGCTCTCTTTTAAAGATCTAATGCTTTTAAAGCATCTGCAAATCACCTACAATGAAAAAATCAGTCAGATCAATTCATTAAAAAGATTCAGAAAACCAACCAATGCAACACCCATAGAAGATTTGATTAACACCTACCTACTTCCAATGGGCTTCTAAACAATCACCCATTTACGGTTAATCTCCCGCACCACCCCTTTCAGTTGCAAACCAATAAACACCTCGGAAAGCCGCGCAACATTGTACGAGGTTTCAACCGTGAGTTCATCAATCGTTTTTCCGCCATTCAATATTGTTTCAAGAAGTTCAGATTCAATAGATGAAAAGGAAACAGTTTGCTGAGCCTGCTTGGGCTCCATTTGAAATGCCTCAAGAATATGATCAGCAGATTCTACCAACTGAGCTTCACTGCGCCTTATGAGATGATTAGTACCACTTAAACCTACCTTAGTTATATTATTCGGAACCGCAAAAACCTCACGACCTTGCTCAAGTGCATATCGAGCTGTAATCAAAGCACCCGATTTTACACCACCCTCAATAATCAAAACACCACGCGAAAGACCAGAAATGATCCGATTACGGGCGGGAAAATGATGCTTACTGGCTGGAGTTCCCAAAGGATACTCAGAAATAATTGCACCCCCTTGCTTAAGAATCCGATCAGCCAAATAAAAATTAGAACTTGGATAAATACAATCCACTCCAGACCCTAAGACAGCCACCGTTTTCCCATTATTTCTCAGAGTAGTTTCATGAGCCAACGCATCTACCCCCAAAGCCAAACCGCTATTGATCACAAATCCATTTCGAACCAAATCAGCCACCATTTTTTCGGTTACCAATTTCCCATAATCAGTGATCTCACGAGTGCCTACAACCCCCAACGATTTATGAAGTAAAGGCAATTCGCCTCGCACAAATATAAAAACAGGTGGAGCAGGAATTGATCGAAGACAACTGGGAAAAGCTGAATCATCAATGCAAAAAACCCTCACCTTCGCGTTTTCAGTTTGCTGAAGAAGCTGATGAAAATTGATTCCTTTTCGAATTTCAAAAACCCTTTCAGCTTTATCCTGTCGAAAACCCAACCGTTGCAAAAAAGAAATATCGATCTTTTTCCAAGCAACCTCTAAATTCGTAAAATGTTTTTTGACACACTGATACTGTTCAAAATTCAAAATTCCCCATTGGGCCCACAGTAACAAAAATTCGTCGTTCATAAAGCAAATAAATCGTTATAATAGTTTTTTATTTTCCATTCAGAATATCCATTTTTTTGATTTTCAACATCCAATTCCCATTCCAAAGGATTATTACGAACATAATTACGAATGTTATCTAATGATTTTTCATTCCGCACAATATGGTCATAATATGAACGTTGCCATTGGAAATATTTTTTGTTTTGCACAGCATTAATCTCCCTTGTTACAGATGATTTGAAACCATGGACAATTTTGGGCATCAACATTTTTGAACGATCAACCATTTTCCCATCACACTGTAGGGGGCGCACATGTGCGCCCCCTACATGTGCAACCCCACCCCC
>JAJDCE010000025.1 GCA_029260985.1 Patescibacteria group bacterium
GAACCTGTCTTATTGACCCTCACGGGGATTTGGCGGAAGGGGTTTTGAGTCATATTCCTCGCTCACGGGCTGACGATGTGATTATTTTTGATCCGGGTGATCTGGAACGGCCGATGGGACTCAATATTCTTGAGGCGGAAACCAAGGAGGAGAAGGAATTTATATCGCAGGAAGCGCTCGCCATTTTCATCAAAATGTTCGGTGAAGAGATTATGGGGCCGCGGCTTCAGCATTACTTCCGGAATGGTTGTCTGACCCTTATGGATGACGATGAGGAAGGGGCTACGATTATCGACTTGCCTCGGCTTTTTACGGATGAGAGCTGGCAGCGTTATAAAGTTAATAAGGTTAAAAACCCTGTGGTGAAAGCGTTCTGGGAAAAAGAAATGGCGGCGACCGGCGCTCGTGAAAAGCAGGAAATGATTCCGTACTTCAGCGCCAAGTTCGGTCCGTTTGTCACCAATGCTCAAATCCGTAATATCATCGGTCAGCCTAAATCGGGCTTTAACTTCCGTGATGTGATGGATAACGGGAAGATTCTTCTTTGCAATCTATCGAAAGGTAAGCTTGGAGATTTGAACGCGCAGCTTCTTGGAATGGTGATGGTGGCCAAACTCCAGATGGCGGCGATGAGCCGTGTGGACACTCCGGAAGAGGAGCGTCGTGATTTTTATATGTATGTGGATGAATTTCAGAACTTTGTAACGGATAGCTTTTCTTCTATTCTTTCTGAAGCCCGAAAATATCGCCTGTGTTTGACCATTGCGCATCAGTACATCAGTCAGATCACCAAAATGAAGGGGGGTGGAAAGGGGACGCATGAAGACACACAGATTCGGGATGCGGTGTTTGGGAATGTGGGATCGATGATGTGTTTTAAGATCGGCGCTCAGGACGCTGAATATATGGCGAAAGAATTTAGCCCAGTTTTCAGTGAGCAGGATCTGATTAATATCGCGAACTACCAAGCTTACATCAAGCTTAATATCGATAACGCCACTTCACGAGCATTCTCGATGTCGACGGTTTATGACCCTAGTAAAGGTGATGTTGAAGCCGCCGAGGCTTTCCGTCAGCTCAGCCGTCTTAAGTTTGCCCGTGAGAAGGATTTTGTAGAACGGGAGATCTATCGGCGTGTGGGGACGAAGACTATGGAGAAGGTGAAAGACGCATAACTCTTAGTCATTCTGAACCTGCCTTTGCCGGCAGGCAGGCTTGATTCAGAATGACAGGAGGGGGGCAGAAAAAAATCTAACCTCCTAATAGAGGCTTTACCCCCAGCCCCCTAAAGGGGGTTTTGCATATCAAAATATTACTCCCCCCTGAGGGGGCTGGGGTGATTCCCCAGAAGTCCTTATTGGGAAGTGATGGGGAGGTTTTTCGTGTTTAGAATGAATATTGCGGGTTGGACAAAGGTGATGGAGAAGATGCGGGATGCTTTAGCTATTTCAATAAAAAAAGCAGACCGGATCGCCAGGGATACCGGTCTGCCATGACTTGTGAGGCTAAACTAGGATGAAGAAAGGGATGTGAGAAGGGGGGAAGTCCCTTTTGCAGGGCTCACTATCACCGTGGACAGGCACGGTAGGCGTCCCAACAATGTCCTCTGCACTTCTGCCATTTGGAGTGGAAGAGTCCTTTCTTGCTCAATCCCGTGCAAGACGCAAGGCATGAGCTACGGTTGGAAAGACATCTTGCGCTGCGGTGGATTGACGCTTTCCTTTGAGCTGCTCTTTGGGCGTCTCTTTGAGCCTGAGCCTGTCTTTGGGCTGCGTTTTGAGCTGCTCTTTGGGCTTCGAGTAATTTTTGTTGTTTCGCCTGTGCAGCGGCATTGCCTCTGAGCGCGTTCAGGCGGTTTGTGGCATGTACGGCTACTGGGTGATTGGGGAATTTGGAGGTGATGTGGTTGTAGACAACCTTCGCCTTGAACAACTTCTTCTCAGCTTCCAATTTGCCCGCAAAGACGTACATTGCGTTGGGAGTTTTGTACCTTTTGCTGGAGAATCCCCAAGTGCCGGAACCATCAACTCCTTTGCCTTTCTCCCATTTACCTGTCCATGTAAACCCGTGTTTATTTGTAAATGTCCCCCTTCCGTGGAATTTGCCCTTTTTGAAATTTCCAGTATAGCTAAATCCACTGTATTTGTTGTCTCTGTTCCAAGCGTACGGGAAGCCTCTAACTTTAGCCCACCCCTCCACGAAACCGTTTGTACATTTCCCCCGAATTAGCATCAAACTATCCACGGCATTTCTGATAATTTTGCAACCAAGGGGTACATTGTTCTTCCACTGCCCTGTGTATTTAACACCGTCTGACCATGTCAATGTACCTTTGCCATTAAAGTAACCGATTTCGAATCGTCCAACGTACCGTGTTCCTGTAGGATAATGGAAAAACACACCTTTTCCTTTGTAGTATCCTACGTAAAAATTCCCCACGTACTTACTCACCCCAGGTCGAATCAACGTGCCTTTTCCTGTACGATGTCCCGCTTTGAAACTACCCTTGTAAATCCACCCAATAAAATTTTGCGCTTCTCCATATCCGAAGGCTTTCCCCTTTTTGCACTTACCTCTTAGTTTTTTCAATGCCCATTTTTTTGCTCCGGTATACATCCCACAAGGTGGTGATTTTCGCGCATAAGCAATGGTCGTTGCCATCAGAACCAACGATACACAAAAAACTGAACGCATTTCTTTTTCCTTTCGTTTCAGCCTCATTGTCAATGAACAACCCTACCACTCCTTCTGATAGAACCTGAAGGGAGGCAGAGGTAAAATGAGATCTTCTATCATCGCTGTTGGAATTAACAGGATGACAAGAAAAATATTCTAAATATAGTTTAACAAATAAAATTGTTTTTTGGCAAGGAATATTCTGAAGTTTTATTTAAACCCTAATTCGTTTAACGGAGATTTAGCCCCAACCTCTTAATAGAGGCTTTACCCTCAGCCTCCTAAGGGGGGTTTTGCATATCAAAATATTACTCCCCCTTGAGGGGGCTGGGGGGATTCCCCAGAAGTCCTTTGAGAAGCTTAAGGATGCTTAGTTTGTGTCCCACTCGTATCACCTCCTGTATTACCACCCTCCTTTTTAGGAGTAGATTGCTTCTGTGCTGGAGTGCCAGTTGTTTGTGGTAAGGGTTTAACTACGCCGGGTGTTGCTTTTAACTTCTTGATCACTTCTACTATTGCTTGGTTCTGAGTAAGTTTTGGGCTAGATTTTTTCAGTTCATCAACCGCTTTTTTGATGTCTTGCTGGCTTGCTGCAAATCTTTCACGCTGCAATCCAGCTACTACCCCATCTTCAACAGCTTTTGCAACTTCAGGTTGTGATAGTGTTTTAGCACTTGCTGCTTGTGCTTTTGGAGGCACTGGTGCAGATACTTTGTCTACCGTTTTTTGAGTTCTTGCATGATCATGAATGCCTTTTGCGAGATCAGCGGCATTTCCTGACTTCTTAATCTCTGGGTGTTCGTTCAAGAAATTCTTTAATTCATCCTGAGACTTACCTTTTATTTCCTCATGAGTCATGCCACTGGCTGTGACAAGATGGCCATATGCGCTTTTTCCGTCTTTACTATCTCTCAATTGGTTGATATTTGAGGCTTTTCTGTATTTATCAAGAATTTGCTTTTCACGATTTGGAGAAATGTGACCACCAGTGTAAGCGCTCACTTTTTCATGAATTTCTCTTTCAAATTTCGCAATACTGGTTCTGTTTTTCCAATCCATCTTACCGGTGTTCGGATCAATGGTAGGGATGATAGGCGCCCATTTAGGTGATGAGGCAACAAATTTAGCCACACCAATTCCTTTTTGATTGATCTTATCCAGCAATGGCCCAACAGCTTCCAGTTTGGAGAGTACGGCAAAGGTTCCCATCCAGATGATGATGATGGTCATAATAAGCCACATGAGCTCCTGAATGGTTTCGATTCCGTTAAAAAGAGAGCTGACTTGATAGACTTTGCCTGTTACTAAGCCTTGATTGTCGAGTTTTGCAAAGATATTGGTGGTGGATAGCTGTCCCGCAGTGATCATGATGAAGCCGACCGTCCAAACCGCAGCCACCTTGGCCGGGGCGAAAGCCCAACTGGCAAAAGCCTGCAGGCTTAGGTACTTTTTAATATCACCACCTTCACCTCCGGCTCCTAGTTTACCCAGGAACATCAGGAGTACTATAAAAGGGGAGAAGGCTACTAATATCCATAAAAATGCGACACGGAAAACCAGCGCTATAAATAATGCCAGGAATGTGAGCAGATAGATTATTTCAATAATAAAGGCAAATAAGGTGCCAATCGCTACGTCTGTTATTTTTTCGCCGGCTTTGGCTACGGGCAGGTTTTGCACACGGGCCATGCCATAGGTTAAATGATAGGCGGCATTTGTATTATCGTATTTGGCTAAATCCAGATTTTCCCAGCAATAGGTTGCTCTGCCGTAAAACGGACTGTCCTTTCTTTCTCCGGAGCTTGACCCATCTGTCGTTTCAAGTCCTCCGTAAGCAGCTTTGTATCGGCCTGCTACATCTGCAGTTTTACATTCATTCGCTTTCATATGTTTATGTGAGCCGGCTTTTGTAGGATAGTACAGATCAGTAAGGGCACAGCCATAGCCTTCAGTTCCGGATCCATCTTTTTTTATTTTACATTCCACATCCTTTGTTTTGGCTAAACCTTTTACCGGCCCCATTCCTTTCGGAATTGCAAACACAACGTTAGTAGCTACATTGGCTGAGTCAATTATTAGTTTACTTCCAAGCCAGGTGAAATTGACCGCTATTAGTGCCAGCGCAAACATTGGGAGTAATTTTTTGAGATCTGTATTTTCATCGTTACCGAAGATGTACTTTAAGGCCATAAATAGCAATATGAGTACGAAGGCAATATTTACTATATTCCTGTTCACTATCCATATCTCCTTGAGCATCTTCCCCATCCCCTCACCAAATATTAGATCCGTTCCCATCAAATTGCTGATGTGCTTGGTGAAAAAGAAGATGGCTGGGTGGAAGATTTTGAAGATTATCTGAGACTGGGCTGCAATCTTTTTGACGGTGTCTTCCGGCAAACTGGCCTCTTTTGGTTTCTCTTTAGTTGAATCTTTCTTTGAGCTATCACCTGAATCTGTTCCAGCTTTTGTATCACTTCCAGCTTTTGCATCAGTCTTAGCTTTTGCATCAGCTTCTGCTTTAGCTTTGAGTTCAGCTCGCTTTTTTAGGTTTTCATCACCTGCTTTAAGTACGTCATCTACAAAGGTATCCTTTTTTTTATCTGCTTGAGCAAAAGCATTGTCACCAATGCTAACTTCATAAACACTTGTGTTTACATCTGTTTCATTTGAGGTGTTTACTGCTGGGCCAATACTGAGTGAGAAAACCGCTATTGCCAGCAGAGTTAACAGTGAGCCTTTGATGAATTTGAGGATTTTGTTCATGTTTATATTAGAAACCAAGTGCTTATGCCCGCTGCGCCAATGGTGCCACCGCCTGCGGCCCATACAATCCATTTATTCACTTCTTTTTTAGCTTTCTGACCGACGGCACTTGCGGCTGCGTTTGTCTGCGGCCGTTGCTCCTGAGCTAACCGAGGACCTTGGGTTGGATTGCCTTGCTGGTTAACTCGTTTGGGAGCTTGCTGCTGCAATTCTTTCATTGAGCTTTGCTTGTTATCAGGAGTCTGTGATGGCTGAGATTGGTTTATCATTTTTTAGTTCTTAGTTCTTAGTTTTATTCGGCTTATGGCTTAAAGCTTATCGCTTACTGCTTAGGGCTTTTAAGCTATTTCCAGGTTTCGCAATTGGCTTTGAGCTGGCGAACACTTCGGGAGGTAGTTAAGAATTTCTGATAAAAAAGGAAGCGTATACGGTCATTTCCGGCTTGTGGAAGCTTATCCTCCGGTACACCGAATGTGTTTTTTAAATCATCGCGGGTGAGGACAGGGTATTTTTGCTTATTCTTCCGCGCTTTTCCACGGGTTTTTTCCAATGCGTTTCTAATCTTATCGCCGGAACTTTTATTTTTCATCAGCGCTTTCATGGCATTGAACTCACCGGGATTATTTATATAGCTGATCACCCGATGGCGTCCGACTTTTTCTCCTTTCGACTGTTTTTTATTGCCTAAACTGCCCAGCGCTGCATGGGTAGAAATGGTTTCCTGCCCTCCTTCAGGCTGGAAAAGATAACGCTTGTATTCAGGGTTTTGCTGAAGCTTTTTAAGGCCGAACATGGTGGCAAGTCCTCCAATAAAGTAGGGATTCGGAATGACATTCTTTAAGCCCTCCAGCCATTTGCCTGAACTGTGCTTACGGGCATTCATAAAGTTGAGGAAGAGAGTAGCGCCAGCCCATACTTGCAGGCCACGACGGAATACAGACCCGGTATTCATACCGCCTCGTACAGCCCGGCTCATGTAGCCGGTTCGGTACAATGTATTTCTCCAGCGGTACCGAAAGTTCAATCTAGGCAGATTTGCATCTGCATTGGTTTCATCTATTTCTTTAGCAATATTCTGTGACTTGAGCCCTTCGGACTGACTCAGATTTTTAATGGTCCATTCCGCCTCTTTAGCTAACGTTATGATAGCCAGCATCCGGGCGATCCGGTCGTGAGTTGTAGGCAGGTCCGGTCGTGTGCTTCGGGTGGATAAATCTGATACTTTTGTGGGTATAGAATCTTTGTATTTATCCCTGTAAATCTTTGGGTAATGCAGTTTGATATTCTTAATTGATTGAAAAAGAGCTTGTCTTTGTACTTTGTCGTTCAAAAATTTCATCCTTCCTACTAAATTGGTACTCATAAATTCAGCTACCTGGCGGTCATCGATTTGTTTAGGTTCAATTTCCCGTCTTAAAATCAGATCACGCTGTCTTAGGACGAGTATGTGAATAGAAGAGGGAGTGACATGTTCAAGCTTTAGAGTGTCCATGTTTCCTTTATTCACAGCTTCATTCATTTTTCGAGCCGCATTTAACACTTCTTTGATCCCAGTGCCAGCGAGCTTAGCCATATGATCCCGATAGGTGCTGGCGGCATCATCAAAATTCATCTTTTTCTTAGATTTAGTGAGTGTTTGTACTGCTTTGGTGAATTTGGCCTCGGAGCCATTTCGGGTTACGTTAGCAATAAACTGCTCAGTGATTAATTTAGCAGCTTGCTTCAGACTTTTTCGGTTGAAAAAATTGAGATGTTCCAGTTTTTTAAGGATTTTATTCTCTGATTCTGAGCTGCTGATGAGCTTAGTGATGACTTCTAAGTCTGCGCCGCCTTTTAATTTACTCAGCTCTTTCAGACTCAAGGAGCCATCTTCGTTTTTGTCATTCAACGTGTAGGCATTTCGAATTGAAGTTCTAAGACCCTGGAGATTTTTTACCAGTGTTGTTTTGTCGTGACTGTTTTCGAAAATATATTGAAGCTGGGCTTCTGTGTAGGCCTTCATGCCGGTTTGGAATCGATCTCTGAATCCCTCGTATATCTTCTTACCCTTAGCAGTCAATTTTTCGTTGTGCTGATTGTTTTTAAGGTACTTTTTACTCATGGCTTCCACGAAAGCCCTGAACTTCTTTTCAGTCTGATGCTGGTATTCAAAATCACCGAGCTTTGGGGTTACTTCTTTTACTTTTATGTCACTTTTTATGCCAGTTTTTAGACTATCAAGATTTTTCCTGGCTGCTTGCAAGATTGTTTCCCGCGCATCTTCAAAATCCTGTCGACGTTTTTCAGCTAATCGGTAAAATTTGCCGCTGGCCGTGTCAAAGAATTTTTTGTAATATTTTACCGCGCTTTCGATCTTTTTGTCGCTGGCGTATTTCCCCAGCGATTTTCTTAGGTCTGTTTCGTATTTGTCCGGGTTGTGCTTTTCGAAGGCTTTTTTAACCAACGCTAAAATTTCATCCGAAGTGGCCTTTTCTGGAATCTTTATATTTTTGAAGCTAGACTCAAACTGTTTGCCTAAAGTATTAGGATCAAATGCCTCCCTGTGCTTTGGGATTGGCTGAGTCATTTATAATCTAAGTAATCGAATAAGCATTTCCATCACGCTTTCATGTTCACCCTCCACTTCCGGGATTTCTCTGGCCAGGGTTTTTCGTACTTCTACTGGATTCTGTACATCCAGCTGAATCACTACCTTTGTTCTGGACTTATCACTGAGCCTGAGCGTTAAATTATGAACGTAGGGTGGGTGGTAATTGATCCAGAAGGAGTTGATCTCGTTAAAGGGGTGATAATCATCGCCGGCATAGATTCCTAAATCGGTGATTTTTATGTTAATGATTTTGGGTTCCTGGTTGTGGGTGAGGTAGTACACACCGGCTAATACAATAAAAACAATGGCCATGGTGGCTGAACCTGAGTATATGGCATAGCCAATGAGTAATATCGTAAGAATCCCGGCGATTAAAAACCACTTGGCACCACGATAGTGATTGATGAATTCAGGGGCTTTCCACTCAAGTTGAATTAGATTGTGCTGCGCGCCTGGATGTGTTGATTCTTCGGTGATATCTTGCTCTTCAGCCATTTGTTTTGATTTAAATCTTATTATTATAGCACTTTTCACTCTGAAAATCAATAGTCGATTGGTATCCGCTTTACCCTCGACCCCTGGGTTTTACCCCCTAACCCCCTGAAGGGGGGATTTTACATATCTAAATATTGCTCCCCCTTTTAGGGGGGCGGGGGGATTCCTCAAAAGCCCTGATTAAGATGACTTTTGGCTGAATAAAAAATGTGTTCATGAGTAAAAAATGTATACGACTTTTTGGTCTATTTTTTTTGCTAAAAAACTTGGATTTTTACCTCATTTATGCATTAATTAACTGTTAACTTATTTTCATGCTAGAAAAATTACTCAAAATCAAAGAAGAGTACGATGATCTCAATAAATCTATGAGTGATCCGGCTATTGTGGGAGATCAGAAAAAGTACCAGGAATTAGCCCGGCGAGAGTCGCGTTTGAGGCCTATTGTTGAACTTATTAAGCAGTATGAAGGTGTCTTAAAAACCATTGAGGATTCTGAAGCGATGCTCAGCGATGAAAAAGACTCTGAAATTCTTGCGATGGCGAAGGATGAACTAATGCAGGCAAAAGAGGATCGTGAACGGCTTGAGGAAGAGCTTAAAGTCGCATTGCTTCCAAAAGATCCAAACGACGAAAAGAATGTGATTATCGAAATTCGGGCGGGTGCCGGTGGTGATGAGGCAGCCCTTTTTGCGGGTGAGTTATCCCGTTCCTATATGAGATATTCTGAAAATGTAGGTTTTAAAACCGAGATTATCAATAAGAATGATGCGGACAGTGGTGGAATAAAAGAGGTTATTTTCCGCATTGAAGGTAGTGGCGCTTATTCCAAATTTAAATACGAAAGCGGCGTTCATCGGGTTCAGCGAATTCCGGTTACCGAAAGCCAGGGTCGCGTTCATACGTCTACCTGTACTGTGGCCGTTTTACCGGAGGCTGAGGAGGTGGATGTTGAGGTTAATGATGCCGATTTAAAAATTGACGTATATCGGGCTAGCGGGAATGGTGGCCAAAGTGTGAATACAACTGATTCTGCGGTTCGAATTACCCATACTCCTACCAATTTGGTAGTGACTTGTCAGGATGAAAAATCACAATTAAAGAATAAGCATAAGGCGATGGCTGTGCTTCGGGCACGTCTTTACCAATTAGAAGAGGATAGACTTCGGCAAGAAAGGGGGGAGATGCGGTCCAGTCAGGTGGGAACAGGTGAGCGTAATGAGAAGATCCGTACTTATAATTTTCCTCAGGATCGCGTAACGGATCACCGGATTCATGAAAGCTGGAGCAATTTACCAGGAATTATGGATGGTGATATCGAAGATATTATTGAGAAATTGACGATTGAGGATCAGGCGAAAAAATTGGCTGCAGCCACTTCTTAAATGGGGGACTAAGGACTAGGAACTAGGGGCTAGGTTGATGGTTGGTTTTTTAGTAGTGGTTGCTTAGTCCGCCTGCACTGAGCGCAGTCGAAGTATAGTCCTTGGTCCCTAGTCCTTGAAATTTCTTCAAAAATTTGGTATAATATAGAGATACTTTTATCTCAGATAAATTATGGCGCAAGGCCAAGACGACAATCAGCTTTATTTTTTTTCCGGGAAAGTCCTGCTTCTTAGCCTGATCTTTCTGGTGGTTAATTTAGCGCTGTACTTTGTTATGGTGCGGGATGGAGCGGATATTGCGTTCAGAGAGGTAGCGCCACGACTCGTCTTTGCCGGTGAACAGCAGGTGGAATTAAAAACTCCCTTTGATGATGCGTTTTTTGCGGCCAATGCAGGTCAGTCTATCCTTACCGGAACGGAGATAAAAACCGGTGATCAAAGCTTTGCAGAAATTCGGCTAGAGGGTAATTCGATTCGCTTGGATGAAAATACGAATGTGGTGATGTCTGAGAATAATTTTATGCACCCTGAAGCTCCCCGTTTTGTATTTGATTTGAGATCCGGGAGTGTTTGGATCAATGCTTTTGATTCAATTGTGGTGAAAGTGGATCAGTTTGAAGCCCGACTAGCTCAGTCCGTGGGTATGGTTCATTATTCCGATCCTCTGAACCGGGTTTTCGCGGTTTCCGGAAATGTAGATCTCGATCTATTTGATGAAGATGGCACTCTTTTGACCCGCTTTGTGGTGCCGATAAAAAATCAGGTGACTTTCTCTAATTCTCAGCTGCAGCCGGTTTATGCAAAGCTTGAGTACTCAAAACTCAAAAAAGAACTCAAAATGGGTCGCTTAAGTGATTCTGTTTATGAGGAGGGCTGGGTGAGGCGAAATACGCGTGATGATGCTCTTAGGCTGCTTGCTTCAAATCACTATATTTTCTCTTTCACGAAGTATCATTTCCTTGATCGCTATCATTCACTTAGGGAAAAATTAGCTCTTATTCCTGCCCGTAAGCGACTTGAGCGATTGAATTTAGCGACTATAAAGCTTAAATATTTGCTTGGCTACGTTCATGAAAACGGAGATGAGGCAGTTGCCGAATCGGTTCTTAATGAATTTCAGGAAGTGGCTGTCCGATTGGGGGACGATCCTCTTTTGAATGAGCTTATTGAAGAGCAATTCTTTGTCATTCGTAACGTGAGAACGAACACTCCCGCTTATTTGGCTAAAGAGCGCTTAAGAGAGATGATATTTGCGCGACATAAAGATCCTAAGCTTTTCAGGTCTTATTTGGCGGATTTGGATTATTTATTGCGAGTTAGATCAACTGCGCAAGCTGAAGAGGTTGCCGGTCAATGGCATGAGCGATGGAGTGAGGGTGTTAAGAAATCTGAGCGTGTTGAATTTGATCATCAGGCTCGCATATTCTTAAGTCTTGTTTTAGCGAATTCAGATACGATCAGTCGTAATTTATTGGCTTTATTGGATGAGGTAGGGGATTATCGCCTTCAGAATACTGAGAAGCCTGATGAAACCCTTCTTGAAATTGCCACTGAACGGCTCGATGTGAGCAAATTCCTGGTGGCGTCCAGTCGTTACATAGACGCTAAGAATTACTTGAAAACGAGTTATTCCAATTTAAATCTGGCAGAGTCTGAAGTTTTTGTAGCGGCCAGAGATTTGTTTATTAAAGAAGCTACCCTGATTGGTGATCGGATTGCCTTTGCTGAGCAGACTCTAAAGGGAACAGCTGATAAAATTGATGAGGCAAAATTTAAAGATTATCTGTTGACCCAGGAGCGGGATAAGAGTTTGGCAGAGAGATTTTTAGCGTTTATTGAGGAAACTAAGGTTCCCGATGAAGTTCCGATTATTTATCCGACATCTCCTGAGGTGGTTCAGCGATTTACTGATGCAAAAATAATTTTGATTCAAGACGATGTTGCCTCCAACCCTCAAAATCCATTTGTATTTACCATAGATTCGGCGCGGCTTTCGGCGCGGGCTGATGATGGCACATCCATTACTTTTTCGGCTCAATACGATTATGCTACGAATGCCGTTTATGAGGTAATTTTGTTAGATAAATCTCTTGCCGGGACTTTATCACTTGATGATTTAGTTCGAGTGGGTCTGACGGGGGACGCTGACATTGATGCGAGGCATGTTCCTAAGCTCGATGAGGAAGAGGTTGTAGATTATCTGGATGTTAAAGGTGTTAATGAGAGCGAGCGGTCGCAAGTGGTCGCTCAAGATTTAGCAATACAATTATTGATTAAAGAATTAGGTACTTATAATATTTCAGTGCCTTCGACTCAGAGTGTGATTGTGACCAATAAGGCGACCTTGAATGAATTCAGAGTTTTGGATGCGTTTATTGAAGATGAAATTGAAAATCGGGAGGCAGGGGTGAGTTTTGATATCAATTCGGTTACGAATAGACTTACGAATGTTGAGATAAAAGAGGCTCCAACCCTCATTTTACCTGCTCAAATTGCAGTTGAGGATTTAGCATCCAGAGTTTTTGCTGATCTGTATGGTATGGAGCTTGAACTTGCTGAGGTGAAGAAGGTGATTGGTGAATTGGCCCGGGAGAAACTGATTCTTAAGCCAGAGGACATGAAGTTTGTGAACGGAACGAATTTTGACCAGGCTGAATTTAAGACCATCTTACTAAAAGATCTTCCTATTGAATTTTCCGGAACTTACGAGAGAAGTTCCAAGACATTATTATTGGCAAAATATGAGTCGCTGAATCTACAGAGCACAGCGATTGACGCTTTCTTAAAGCGGGTCGCGGAGTTATGGGTTGTGAATTATTTGAATGATCAGGGGATTTTGATTACAAAGAATCATCTGGCTACTGAGCTGCCTGCATCACAGATTCGTATCAGGAATTACGAACGAGGCTCTAAAACATTGAGTTTTACTTTTGATGCGACGGCGAATCGCCTTACCAATGTGACTTTACTTGGCCTTGATACTGTGGTGGCTTCGATGACCTTTGATGAATTTAGCCTGATCCAGGCTGAGGATGAAAATGCGCCTGAAGCGCCAGCTGAAGAAATTATTATTGAGGAGGAAACGGGCACCTTTGCCCAGCGAATGGGTTCATGTGGTCTGTTTATTTCAAAGCTTCAGAACTGTGCTAAGTTTACTTGTGAATTTTTACACCCCTACACTAACGAGCCGATGGTTCGCCGCCTCAGTGGCTTTATCAACGACAAATGCCGTTATAGCGAGCAGATGCCTGACAATCAGCTGATGAATTGTGATTACACACCAGATTACTTGGCCGCTGTCTTTGAGCAGCACACAGACCTTCTGGCTTTTGAACGGATGGTCACTAGTGTGACGTTTGGTGAAGAGCATCTCGATAAGACTTATACCGTTGGAGCTGAAACACTGACGAATCCTGCTCAACAAGCTTTTGACAAGGGGCAGTGCACTATTGTTGCTAATTAGCTATTGCTCTATTTGGCTAATGTTCTATTTAGTTATTGCTCTATTTTTGGATGAAAATAAAACTTTCAATAGAGGAATAGAAAAATAGCGGAATTCGGGGTGATATGGTCTTGCAGGTTGGGGGGTTTTTCTGTAAACTTCTTAAGCTATTTTTAAACTAATCTATTTATGGCAGATAAAAACCAATACTCAGCGGATCAGATTCAAGTGTTAGAAGGACTTGATCCTGTTCGAAAACGACCCGGAATGTATATCGGAACCACTGATATTCGCGGGCTCCATCATCTGATCTGGGAAATTGTAGATAATTCCATTGATGAAGCGATGGCTGGTCATTGTGATAAAATCATGATTTCAATCAACGAAGATGGGAGTGTGTCTGTGGCGGATAATGGTCGTGGAATTCCGGTTGATAAACATAAAACAACTGGTTTAAGCGCTCTTGAAACCGTTCTTACCACGCTTCATGCGGGTGGTAAGTTTGGAGGTGATGATTCTGGCTATAAAGTATCTGGAGGTCTTCATGGGGTTGGGGTGTCGGTTGTAAATGCCCTTTCCACAAAATTGCTTGCTGAGGTCAGACGTGATGGAAAGGTGTACCGCCAAGAGTATAAAGAAGGAGTGGCCCAATCTGATATCACTGAAGTTGGAGAGACTAAATCTACCGGAACTTCTGTCACCTTTTGGCCCGATAAAAAAATCTTTGAAACGACAGTGTTTGAATCAGAAACTATTGTGACCCGTTTGAGGCAGCAGGCTTATCTGACAAAAGGGGTGATGATTTCACTTGAAGATAAGCGAACTGAGTTGTACGAAGGCAAGCTTCCTCAAGGTCATTCTTTTAAATACCGCTTTTATTTTGAAGGTGGTGTGCGCAGTTACGTTGATCACCTCAATCACAATAAAGAAGGGATTGTTAGAACTATTCATTTCGAGAAGCAGACTGATGAGGCCATGATCGAAATAGGGATGCAATACACTCAGGCTTTCAATGAAAATATCATTACTTTCGCTAACAATATTCATACACTGGAAGGCGGAATGCACTTAACCGGTTTCCGAAGCGCTCTGACTCGATCTGTTAATGCGTATGCCAGAGCTAAAGGGTTTCTGAAAGAAAAGGATGATAATATGACCACTGAGGATGTCCGCGAAGGATTAACGGCTGTGATTTCTGTAAAATTGGCTGATCCTCAATTCGAAGGGCAAACGAAGTCCAAGCTCGGTAATCCAGAAATCAGAAAGGCAGTTGAAACCGTTTTTAATGAAAAGTTCAGTGAATATTTAGAGGAGAATCCTAATGATGGAAAAAATATTGTGGCTAAATGCATGTTGGCGGCTCGTGCTCGGCTCGCTTCTCGCGCAGCCCGTGATACGGTGCTTAGGAAGGGCGCTCTTGAGGGGGCGACGCTCCCAGGTAAATTGGCCGATTGCAGTTCACGAAATCCCAGTGAGAGTGAGATTTACATTGTGGAGGGTGATAGTGCGGGTGGAAGTGCTAAGCAAGGCCGTGATCGTTATTTTCAGGCGATTCTTCCGCTTCGCGGAAAGATTTTGAATGTGGAGCAGGCTCGTTTGGATCGTATGCTTGGAAATAATGAAATTAAGTCGCTTATTATCGCATTGGGAACCGGGATAGGGGAAACTTTTGATATCGAAAGGACTCGTTATCATCGGATTGTGATTATGACGGATGCGGATGTGGACGGCGCTCATATCAGAACCTTGCTACTCACCTTGTTCTATCGGTACTTTAAGCCATTGATCGAAGCGGGCTATATTTATATTGCTCAGCCACCGCTTTATAAAGTCGCTCGAGGTAAAGAAATGCACTACGCATACACGGATGATGAGAAGATAAAAATTTTATCTGATATGGGTGTGGAGCAAATGACTGATGAAAAAGCTGCTGAAGAGGATGCTGCTGAAGAAGTTACAGAAGCGGCTGAGGCTGAAGTAGCTACTAAAAAGAAGAAGGCCCGTGTTTCCATTCAGCGATATAAAGGTTTGGGTGAAATGAATCCAGAGCAATTATGGGAAACCACGATGGATCCACAACGGCGCACAATGCTTAAGGTGACGATTGAAGATGCTGAAAAGGCTGATGCTATCTTTGATACCTTAATGGGGTCTGAGGTGCTTCCACGCCGAAAGTTTATTCAGACACATGCTAAAAAGGTGAAAAATCTTGATATCTAATCTTGAAAACTCTAAACTCGAAACCTGCTTGAGCTGTAAGCTTTAAGCTTTAAGCGGTAAGCTTTGGACTCGAAATTCTAAAATTATCATTATGAAGCGACAATTTAAATTTATAAAATACACGAAGGTTTGGTTTACCCTTTCTTTGATTGTAATCCTGATTGGCCTTGGGGCAATGGTAAATAATAAGGTTAAAACCGGCCATTTTATCCAATTGGGGATTGATTTTACGGGTGGAACGCTGATGGAGCTTCAGTTTGAGGATGCGAGTCTGGATAAAGTTGCGGAATTACGGGGGGCGATCGATGCAGCGGCTCCAAACACTGTCAGCCAGATTACCGTTACGGATCAAAGTACCTATATTATTCAGGGGAAAGATCTCTCATCCGAAGAATATGATTCTGTAATGGCGTCAGTTGAGGGGGCGATGGGAGAGTTTACTGAAGTGCGATTTACCACTATTGGACCTAAAATTGGTGAAACGTTAAAGCGTAAGGCGTTTATAGCGCTTACAATCGCTATTATCGCGATTGTTCTTTATATCGCTTATGCCTTTCGAAGAATTCCTAAGCGTGTGAGTCCATGGCGGTTTGGTATTACAGCGATTGTTGCCCTGCTACACGATGTTCTGATCACCCTTGGAATCTTTGCACTCCTTGGCTTTGAGGTTGATGCTTTCTTTATCACGGCGATTCTAACGATTATGGGTTTCTCGGTTCACGATACCATTGTGGTTTTCGATCGTATTCGTGAGAACTTAAAGAATCAAGGCCGAGATGAAACTTTTGGCGAGGTCGCAGATCTCAGTCTTAATCAGACGCTTACCCGGTCAATTAATACTTCTGTTTCAACGCTATTCACTTTGTTGGCGTTATACTTCCTGGGGGCTGAGTCGATTCGGATCTTTGTATTCGCTCTGATTATCGGTATTTTTGTTGGAACTTACTCTTCTATCTTTATTGCGAGTCCGGTTTTGACGATATGGCAGGAAAAGAGGCGTTTACGTTAGTTAGCACTGAAATAAACAAAAAACTTAATTTCCGTTTTAATCATGCAATTCATGGTACAGCTAACAAATTTTGATGCCGACTATTTTCACTCGCTTGAAGGTGAGAATGCGTGGATAGCTTTAGGGTCTGAGAAATATCAAAAAGATTACAACAATCAAAAATACTTTACAGTGATTGACGCTGAAGGTGAAAAACTTGGTATTGTAGGAATATTTGATTTTGATCAACAAAAAAATCTGACACATATTGTCATTGATCCTAAATATAGGGATAAAGGGCTTTTGAAAAATATCTATCACAAGTTAATGGAGAAAACCGGTGCCAAATTTTTAATTGCAACGATCGATGCCAAAAATATTGCTTCAAAAAAAGCTCATGAGAAAGCCGGTTTCATTAAAATAAGTGATGAAGAATTTGAAAACGAGTTTCAAAAATTCAAATATAAATATGAACGGTAAGTAGTTTTTTGTTTATTGTGTGGTGCAATAGCGTCTCCGGATCGGTGTCCGGGACAGGCTCTAATTTCGATAACAGTTTTTTATGGTGCCCGTGGAGGGACTTACTTCGGCTTCGCTCAGCACAGGCTTCTCACCCTTAGTTAAAAAACCACTATCAATTAGCAAAGTGAGATGGTGCCCGTGGAGGGACTTACTTC
>JAJDCE010000026.1 GCA_029260985.1 Patescibacteria group bacterium
AGCCCAAGCACGTCACCTGCCACGGGTTGGTTTGTTGCAAATCATCAATGAACTGGCGACACGTGGACTCTGCGATCCACTTCTTCCATCTGACAGCGATCAATATGGGTTGATCGAAGTTGCCCGCAAGCGTCTCAAGCAAGCAAGCGAGACCGTCAAAAATCAGTCCGCAATGCAAGGTGTGCTGGTTGTTTTAGACGCTGCAGACAATGCGCAGCTGGAAGCTGATGCGCGCAATGAGGATTCCTTTCCAAGGCTTCTGCTTGCATCGCTCAGCGCAGAGCCTATCGACGGCGTGAAGCTTTTGCTCACCGCTCGTCCTCATAGGATGGTTAGCGTCATCGGTAAGAGCCAGGCAGAGTGCCTTGAGCTCAAACCGTTCAGTACAGATGAAACGAGGCACTTTCTTGAGGCGAGGCGCGAAGATATCACCGAAGTGGAATTTTCCACAGCACTCGCGCGTTCGCGAGGTAATGCCCGTGTCCTTGAGTATCTTGTCGAAAGTTGGGACGCGAATGTGTCCGGGAATGTGCCGCAGACTGAAATATCTGTTGAAGAACTGATCTCACAAAAGTGCGAGAAAATATTTCGCGATCTGGATACTGCAGGTTGGAGTGAAACAGAAATACGCGAATTTTTCGCCGCTTTGTCGCTTCTTCCTCCTCCCATTCCATTGACTGAACTGGCAGAGGCGCTGGACTGGTCGGAATCGCAAGTCAACAGCGCCGCATCTGACCTTGCGCCCATGCTCGAGTTGATCAAGCACGGGGCGATATTTCGCGACGAGCCCACCGAGACCTATATCAAGGATCACTATGCAAGTGAGGTTGCGGCGCAGCAGTCTATCGCACAAAGACTTCAAGCGCGCCAGAAAGATACAATCTACGCTGCGGAGGCGTTGCCTCATTTCCTTGTGGTGATTGGCGATAGCAATCGAGCTTATCAGCTTGCAGGTTCTGATGAATTTCCTGCTGTTATCGAGTCTGAATACGGACGACGCAGGTTGAAACTCATGCGTCTCTACGCGGCGTTCTCACTTGCCACGCACGAGAAGGATTTGGATCGTATCTTGAGTCTCACGATGCAACTCTCGCAAGTGGCCTCGGCAAATGCACGGGGCGATCAGTTCATCCGGCGTTCTCCAGCGCTGGCGACGATGCTTGGAGACTCGGATGCCTCACGCCGCCTGTTCAATGATCGATCTGGCTGGCGCGGCGCACGTGATGCGCGACTTATAGTGGCCTACAGTTTTGCCGGTGAGCTGGATGAAGCGCGCATACATCAAAACAGGGCAATCGGCTGGATAAACTGGTACCTCCATAATGATGACGAGACCCAAAAGTTTGACCGCTCGGGTCCAGAGGTATCCGACATTGCTGCGGTGATGTTCTTGAGTGTGCTGAAGAATGAGTTCTCGTCGTTTAACCGGAATATCCAGATATGGCGCTTCAAATTTGCGTTGTCTGTCATTAAGGAGCTGATCACGCTTTGCGCACAGCACGAAATATCGAATGGAAGTGAAGCTTTGCAAATTCTGGCTAAGTTCGCAGCGTCGAATAGATGCCTGTCACTCGTCCTACAAATCGGTCTGCTGTCGACGGAATGCGGTCTTTCAAAGAGCACGCAAAAGGCTGTGTCTCGAGCGACCAGCTCTCTTTTGGAGCGCTACAAAAAGTCAGCCCCAGGGGATAATTCCGACTACGAGATGGAAATGCAAGGTGCCATCGCTAGTGCAGCGATGGGCTCCATTCTCGTGAATTCCAGGCAGTCAGCGAAGCGGCTGCTCAAGCTATGTCGGCACCGCAGGCCATCAAGCTACGACTATGGAGAGCGGCACGGCATGAACAGGGTTTGGATGCCTGTTCAATCTGCCTGCATAGCGGCGTGGTCATCGGGCGAAACGCTGTCATTTCATCATCTGATGCCGGAGGACGTGAAAACAGATAGACAGACAAGATCTATAGGCACGGAAGCTGATCTAAGCGCTTTTCTTGATGGTCTCATCGTGACAAAAGACCAAGACAAGCGGCGAAAAGAACAGAGGCCAGAAAAACGTAAACGGTTCTCGCAGCATGAGCGGGAAGACATTGTGAAGGGTGCAGCCTGCGTTTTACTGCTGGTCAAGCCTATCGAGACTGCCATTCTTTCGAAGCATGCGCTTTCCAATGATGTTCTGTCGGAATTTCTGACTATCTGGAAAACTGTGCTGAGGCCAGATGTCCACTGGAACGCCGAAACCGGAAGAGACATTGTTGCGCGTCAGGTTGGCATTGGGCTCACCAGAATCCTGCTTCGCCATAGCGAAACGATCGAAAAGAAAGAAGCCGAAGAACTTATAGAAATCATTGGGGCGAATCGGTTTTTATTGGGTGACAAGCTAAGCATTCTCGCCCTTATCGCGAGGCGTACCAATCTCGCGGATGTCACAGGGGCGTACGCAAACTCACTTTCCAGCGACATTGTAAAGGATGACTATATCGAACAACGCGGCGAGTCCTACCAGGATTTAGCTGGATCGCTGGTCCCGATGAGCTTTGAGGAAGCGCAAGTGTATTACGCTCAAGGACTGGCTCAACTTGATCAGATGGGCGGCGATGACTTCGACCTGATCTACTCTGCCTTGCACTACGCGGCTGAACAGCCCGGGGGACTCGTCAAGCCGGAGCTCTCACACCGACTTATGAATCTTTGTCAAACAATCTTCCAACATGAACCATCAAAGTTCGGATGGACACTATTTGGGCGCGCGGCCTCTTCCTCTGTCGGCTTTCCGGCAATGTATAAGCTGATACGCTGGCACGATCAGAATGTTGTGAATTACTCCTACGGCCTTCCCCAGCTTGCCTGTTTTCTTGCGAAGGAAGGTCACCTGGACGCACGCCGTGCGGCAGTACTTCTTACGATCTGTGAAGATCATGGCTGGTATGAGTGGAAGACTGGCGAGGGTCTGCGTGACCTGCTTTCAGTTGCCGATCTCAAGGATAGGGGATCGATCTTCTCACTTGTGACAGGGAAGCTGGATCGGGAACATAGTTTTGGCGGGTGGGAAGGACTTTGGGAAAGCCTGCTCGGTTGTATGGATGCCTTTGAAGAGATCAACGAAAAAAAATTACGGAATCACTTTCAGGCGCTGCGAGAGGCCGCACGGCGTCAGCGGGACATCGAAAATGCTAGAAACAATTACAGCGGGGCCGGAGCTGACCACAGCTTTCAGGCAAATAACAAGGGGCAAGATGAACAGGCTGGCGAAGATGTTTTCGCCGCTATTCTTGCCAATTGTGATCCAACATCCGCATCCTCGCTTGACGAAGCAATTCGAGACATTCAAGCCAGTGAGGGACTGCCGTTTGGTAGTAGGAAACGCCTTTTCGATGAGATACGGAAGACTTGCCCGTTCAAGAAGCGGGTCAC
>JAJDCE010000027.1 GCA_029260985.1 Patescibacteria group bacterium
CAGTTAGCTGAGGAGCGCGCGCCAGACGGGTTTGAAAATATCGAGGATGTCGTACCGTTGACTGAGCGGGAAGCGATCGCGGCGCAGTACAAGCAAGTCGCTGGTTTCTCCAAAGAGGCCATAGTGGCGGCTGAGGGGCAACCGTCGCGCCATGACTGAATCAATCTGGTTTGCGCTACCGTCGGCTTCCGCTCTGAACGATTTGCACGAAGATACCGCTGTTTCACAGATGGGTATCGAGGTCGTCGAGGTTGGTGCAGACTATTTATGTGGTCGCATGCCGGTAGACAGCAGGACCATGCAGCCCTTCGGCTTAATGCATGGCGGCGCTGCAGTGTTGCTGCTGGAAACCCTCGCCAGTGCCGCGGCGAACCATTGCGTGAATTTGGAGACACACATTTGTGTCGGCGTGGAGGTGAATTGCAACCATGTCCGCGGAGTAAAAGCTGGCGTAGTAACGGGTCGTGCGCAAGCTGTGCATGTTGGCTCATCCTCGATGGTATGGGCGCTAGAAGCACGCGATGAGCAACAGCGCCTGGTCACAGTGGGTAGGCTTACTTCGTCTGTAGTGAAGAGACAAAAGAAATAGTAGGAGTTTTTATGACTGCGCCGCTTGAAGGTATACGAGTTTTGGAAGTCGCCAGTTGGTTGGCGGCACCGAGTTGTGCTGCATTGATGGCCGATATGGGTGCACAAGTCATCAAGGTGGAACCCCCGCAAGGCGATACTTACCGGCGCATGTATGCCGCCATGTTAGGGGACGAGTTTGTGCATCCTTGTTATCAGTTCGATAATCGAGGCAAGCGTGGTGTTTGTATAAACCTTGAGGACCCGGACGGTGTGGAAATGGTGCATATCTTGGCCAAGACCGCGGATGTGTTCATCACCAACCTGACTCAATCCCGCCTGCAACGGTACAAACTCACGGACAGCGACATCCACGAGCTCAAACCCGATGCGATCTACGGGGTACTGTCCGGCTATGGTACTAAAGGGCCGGACTCGGATCGCCAAGCCTTCGATCAAACAGCTTTTTGGGCACGCTCTGGTGCCATGTCGGTATTCGGTGACCGTCAGGATGGCCCGCTCATCTCTCGTGGTGGCTATGGGGATCGAACGACGGCGCTGAACTTTCTCGCCGCGATCCTGGCCGCCATGCGCGTGCAGGAGAAAACCGGCGAGGGGCAATATGTTGAGGTGACTTTGCAGCAGACCGGTATCTGGGCGCTAGCCAGCGATGTCACGACTGCGTTGTATGAGCGGGTACAGCCGCAAAAAACCAGCCACCTGGAGCCGCCTAATCCGATATGGAACTTTTATAAAACTGCAGACAGCCGTTGGCTCGCCATGGTCATGCCGATGGCAACACCTTACTGGCCGAAATTTTGCGACATGGTGGAACGTCAAGATTGGGCCACGGATGAACGCTATCAAACACTGCTGGGCTTAGCCGAGCATGGTCCGGCGCTGGTGCCTGAGATAGAGCAGATGTTCGCAGCGCAAGACCTCGCATTCTGGCGCGCAAAGCTGGATGACTCCGGGCTTATCTGGGAACCCGTAGCCGAGCTACCGGAAGTGGTAGAGGACCCTGCGTTACGTGAACGTGGGGCATTTTCTGTTGTGGTGCATGCACGTAGCGGGGCCATGGAAATTGTCTCCGCACCCTTTCATATCCGCGGTGCTGATATTCAAGTGCGTGGCCCGGCACCGGATCTAGGTGAGCACACCCGTGGGGTGTTCATAGAGGCGGGCATTGAAGCTGAGCGGGTAGATGCGTTGATCAGTAAGGGCACCCTTCGTTAGAAGGGTACCCTTCACTAGAAGGGTGCCAATTTCAACCGGTCAAACCGGGTTTTGTGATAGCATTTCGCGGCTTAAGCGGTCTTAGAATCGCGAATATATGACCAATCTGCTCGAATGCGGACATTAAATACGGACATTAAAGGGGGACTTATGAGCGATGAGTTAGTCACCATCGATATTTCTGATGGCGTGGCAGACGTACGCCTGAATCGCGTGGACAAATACAATGCGCTCAGTCCAGCCATGTTCAAGTCCATCATCGAGGCCGGCGAAAAACTGGCGACGGCGAAGGATGTCCGTGCCGTGGTGTTGTCCGGCAACGGGCGTGGATTTTGCGCTGGTTTGGACATGGAAAGCTTTGCTGGCATGGCCGATGATGCGGCGGGTGATGGCGATAAAGAGAAAAGCACGACCTCGGAGCTGTTGAGTCGAGGCGAAGCACCAGAAAACCACGCCCAGCGTCCAGCCTATGTTTGGAAACGTTTGGCTGTGCCGGTAATCAGTGCGATACATGGCGTGGCGTATGGTGGCGGTGCGCAAATTGCATTAGGCGCAGACATTCGTATTGCGGCGCCGGACATGAAAATGTCGGTCATGGAAATAAAATGGGGGCTGATTCCTGATATGAGCCTGACGCAGACTTTGCGCGACCTGGTACCGTTGGATGTGGCCAAAGAGCTGACGTTTACCGGCCGGGTGCTGAATGGTGAAGAAGCCAAGTCCATTGGTCTGGTGACCCACGTGGCGGAGGATCCCTTGCAAGCTGCTTTGGAACTTGCGCGGGAGATTGCGTCTAAGTCGCCGGATGCGATTCGCGCAGGCAAGCAGCTACTGGAAACCGCCTGGCATGCAGATGAGCGAACCGGTCTGGAGCTTGAAGCCGCTTTGCAAACCGCCTTGATCGGGTCAGCCAATCAGATCGAAGCGGTGACCGCCAATTTCGAAAAACGCCCACCCGTATTTACCGATCCCGACTAGTCTTATGAGTTGGGAGACCGAAGTCAAAGAGCTGGAACGGAGACGCTTTCTAGCCAAGCAGCAAGGTGGCAAAGAAGCTATCGCGAAGCAGCATGCCAAAGGCCGGCTGACGATTCGCGAACGCATTGATACGTTGCTCGACCCCGATTCTTTTCGTGAACACGGCCGGGCGACGGCCAGTCCGGTGTATGGCGACAACGATGAGATCACCG
>JAJDCE010000028.1 GCA_029260985.1 Patescibacteria group bacterium
AATAAACTTAGTCCTTAGTCCCTATTCCTTAGTCCTTACAGAATGCCCGATTTTATGAACCTCCTCATCCTCATGGTAGTCGTCTGGACGGCAGGTAAAATCTTCCGCTCTTTAAAATTACCAGTGGTTTTTGGTGAATTAATTGGAGGGATCATAGTAGGACCAGCCGTTCTGGGAATGGTTTCCCCCGACAGTGAAACCATAAAAATACTAGCTGAATTAGGGATTTTCTTCCTCATGCTCCACGCAGGACTCGAAACCGATCATAAGGAAATTTTTAAATCCTCAAAAAAATCCCTCTTGGTTGCTGCAGGAGGAACAACGCTCTCATTCATACTCGGTTATTTTGTCGCCCGTCTTTTCGGACAAGAAGTCATCGCTTCTCTTTTTATTGGAATGGGACTTTCCATCACTGCCATCGCCATGGCAGCTCGGGTTTTCAAAGACTGCAAATTGCTCCACACCCGAATCAGCAATATTTCACTTGGTGCAGCTGTGATGGAGAACATATTTGCCCTCATTCTATTCTCAGTCATCGTCTCTTTAGCTGAACAGGGTTCAGTAGAATTATTACCGCTACTGTGGCTACTGACAAAAGTAATTATCTTCTTCGTGATTGTTATTTTTGCAGGTGTAAAATCGGCTCGTTATTTGAACAAAATCATCTACTTTGGCAACAAAGGCTTCACCTTAACCCTGATAATCGCCCTCCTCATGGGCCTTGTAGCCGAAGCCATTGGCCTCCATATGATCATTGGCGCCTTCCTAGCAGGCCTGTTTATAAATGAAGAAGTCTTGGACAAAAGAGTATTCGATAAAATTGAAGACCGGGTTTACGGCCTTAGTTATGGTTTCTTCGGACCGATCTTTTTCGCCAGCCTGGCTTTCCATCTGAACATCGACCATTTCATCGGCGCCCCTTATTTTCTATTAGCTGTACTAGGTGTCGCTATCGTAGGAAAAATGGTTGGGAGCGGGCTTGCAGCTAAATGGCTAAAACTTAGTAATTTAGAATCAGCGATTGTAGGACTTTCAATGAATAATCGTGGGGCCACTGAACTCGTGATCGCCACCCTCGGCCTTCAGCTCGGCATCATCACTCAAAATGTATTCTCAATTTTGGTAGCTACTGCCTTCATCACCACTATCGTTTCAATCCTCTCCATATCGTTCTTATCAAAAAAACTCAAGAAAGCCTAAATCGATAAATCGCCCGACCAACGGCCTGATTCTCGCGCGAGTATTTTAATGGAACGGAGGAACCGGGAGTCAAACTATCTTGTTTAAATCCTAACTCATTAATCTTTTTAACAGTGGATTCCATTGTTCTCTCCTGGCCATTCCTGAGCCTGAAAAACGGCAACGCAGCCACTATTGGACCTTTAAATTTCATCTGCTTAATCTTCTGAAAAAAGCGTGAATAAAGCTCATCAAGCTCAGCCTCGATTTGATCAAGTTTTTCAAGTTGAATATGAACATTATGAGGCAACCCCAAATCCCCCTCAAAAGCAATCGCATCATAGTTTTGATCTATCGGCTTCGTTGCATCATGGGCAAATAGCTCATAACTCACCGCTCTCAGCTCAAAGCTGTTTTTAAGCCATTCCACATTCTTTTTCGCCCCTTCAACCCGACCCGAATCAATATCAGACCCAATCATATCCCGTCCCATCAAAAGCCCCTCCATCACCAATGTTCCACTACCACAAAAGGGATCCCAAACCTTACCGTCCACACCCGTTAAATTGATAAGAATTTGAGCAAGTTTTGGGGGAAGCATGCCCATATTCATATCCCTGAAAGGCTTATCAAAATCCCTTTTACTATAGCCATCGATATCCTGCACCCCAACAACCTCGCCAATTAAAAATGCCTTGTTCGTCTTTGCAATAACAATCTCAACCCCCTTCCCTTTAATCGACTTGTATTGGGCAGCTGAAATATTTCTGAAATCCTTATTTATAAAACGGGATTTAATCCCATCTGCTCTCAATTTCTTTTTCAATTTCATTAAAATCGGCCGCAGCTGCTTCTCTGAAAAGCTATAAACCGAAAGCCCATAATCCAATTTGGAATCCTGATAGTGAGAAGAAAGAACATCCGCGAGGATCTGTATTTGATCTCCAATATTTGACTCACTCCGTACCCTTGCCACCTTAATACATCCCCCCAAATGATTGAATTCCGTTTGGTCAATATCCATTTCTGAATCCAGAAGAGCAAAGCTATCACCGCCCCTTCGCACATCCGCATTCGGGTAACGACAACGTAATTCTGCAATCGAGAGTTCAGGATGCTTGCCAAGGATGAAGCAATATGTTGACATATTATAATTATTACACTATTATCCTATCCAATGTAAAGTCGATCTGCCTTTCCGACAATAGTATTATTCGGAAAAAGGTTTTTTATGACTTTATTCAAAGATAAATATAGGGTTGAATCAGCACGTCTTCAATCATGGGGCTATTCATCTCCTGGTTATTATTATGTAACCATTTGCACAAAGGATCGTGCAGAATATTTTGGTGAAATTAGGAATGGAATTATGGGATTGAATGAAATTGGAATCCAGGCCGTATTTTGTATTCAAAAAATATCATCACATTTCCCTCATGTAATTTTAGACGAATGGATCATTATGCCAAATCATATTCATTTGGTTATTATTATCAAATCAACCGTAGAGACGCAAAATTTTGCGTCTCTACAAAACGCAATTAAACCAAATTACAATAAATTCGGACCCCAATCAAAAAATTTGGCATCAATCATTCGAGGGTTCAAAATCGGTGTCACCAAATTTACAAGAAATAACAATGTTAATTTTCAATGGCAACCCCGATATTACGACCACATCATTCGAAATGATAATGAATTGTATCGAATTCGAAAATACATCAAATATAACCCCCTAAAATGGGAAATAGACCGTAATAATCCAAACAATATCTAAATTGAATTTTCATCATGAATAAATCCCAACACATCAACCTAATCATTTCAGCATTCCTAATTCTAATAATTGGATTAACAACAGGCTATTCAATGGGCTATTTCAAGGCAAAACAGAGCCAATTTCCCAAATTTAAATGGATAAATGATATCAATCCTAATATTTCAACCGTTAAACTACTAAAGATAGAAGGAAATCACCTAAAAGGAGAAATTGTAGGACAAGAAACCAGAATTGCCTATCATCCGGACAAAATACTCACGCTGCTACCAGGTGAAACCTTTGATATCCCCCTAAGCCAAGTCCAACTGGATAGTTACTATCAGAGTAACAAAATACCGGAAAACGCACTATTTGTAGCCAGTAAGAAAGGGAAATATTATTACTCGGTATTCGATTCAAGCGCCTACAGGATTAAAAACGAGAACCGGGTTTATTTTTCAGAGGAATCAGAAGCCGAAAAAAGAGGTTATTTAAAACGAGAGTAGCCTTGTACAAAACCCGTAATTTTGATATAATATAAAGGTAAATAAAAAAACAAAAAATGATTGCACTTCACAGCTCATCACTGCATAAGTACGGATTAAACCGTATTTTTGAATTGGCCAAAGCTGCTGGATATGATGGAATCGAGGTTGAAGTCGATAAAAGCAACTACGACACTCAAAACGCCGAATACATCAAGAAGTTATCCACAAAATTCAAATTACCAATTGTTGCCCTTCACGCTCCTGCCAATGGCACCGAAAAAAGTGTAGAACATGTGATTGAAATGGCCGTGTATTTAAAATGCCCTGTAGTCGTCATCACACCGCCTAAGCTAACAGACTTTAAATTCACCCGATGGCTCAAAAAAGAAGTGCCTCTTATTCGTAAAAAGAAAGGAATTGATATCGCTCTTACCAATACGGGAGGAAAAACATTTCTTGGATTCTTACCCGAAAGAGCTTTAAACGACATGTCCGACCTCAAAAAATTCGGCATGGTAGTCCTGGACTGCTCGATGACCGCTTCCAAAAAACAGGATTTGATCCGTTTTTATGAACACATGAAGAAGCTCATTGTTCATGTTCACCTTTCAAACGTTCGACGCCGAAAGGAATACTCCCTACCGAACGAAGGCATTCTCCCGCTCGAGAGCTTCCTGAAAAAATTAAAAGACAATGAATTCGATGGTTCAATCAGTGTCAGGGTAAAACCCACTGAACTTTCCGCTGGAGATGACGATAAAGTAGTCAAGAAATTAAAGAAAGTAAAAAACTTCATCGAAGACTATATAAAATAAGGTCAAAATAAGTGTGAAAGGTTAAGTAGATTACGATTTGACTTTTTAGTCGAAGAGCAATAAACTAGCTAAGCCTTTTTAACGAACCAAACGAATGCTTAGTAAACGCAACCAACGCAAAATGCACAAACGACATGGCTTTCAGGCAAGAATGTCTACGAAAGGGGGTAAGAAAGTAATCAACCGCCGACGAAGCAAGGGAAGACAAAAACTCAGTGTCTAATTTATGCTGAGCAAATTAAACCGCATTGGAAACAAAGGGGTCATAGAAAAGCTATTCAAAAACGGAGACCTCTACAAAACTAAGCATCTGATCTTTAAGTTTGAAAAGCAAAAGGATGGACCTTCAAAATTCGCAATCAGTGTCAGCAAAAAAATCTATAAAAGCGCTGTTAAACGGAATAAGCTAAGACGACAGATTTATGACGCCATCCGCCTGAACTTGCCCACGTCCAAAGACAGTCTCTTTGCCCTGATCATCGCCAGAAACACAATATCCGACCAAAAACTGACGTTTAAAGAGTTGGAGCAGAGCATCAATCGTTTTTTTAATACTATCAAATAGCATGCAAAGCAAACTCCTAAGATTTCTATTTTTCTTCCTTGTGTTCTTGATCGTATTTCAGCTATTCGGACAAAGAAACTCAAAACAAAATAACTCAGGAGACGATATTCTGATCAGCTCGAAGTCGAAGTTTACAATCGGAAAGGTGGTAATTTTGGATATCGAAAATCAGAGCAGTAAAGAGATTGCCATCGAAAACAACTGCCCAAATAATCCTCTTCTTGTTGAATACTATCAAAATGGAGAATGGGTCAAAAAAGAGGCAGTATTAGAAGATAATGAGAAGTGTGATGAAACCAAAGGCGTGAAAGTCAGCCCCGAAGAGAGCACAAAAGTTAATTTCGGTCTCTGGAATTACGAATTGTTCAGCGAAATCGGCCGATACCGGATCACCTACGAAACGATTTTGGAGGATCGAACCAAAAACTACACACACGAATTCAGCATCGTTAAACCTTCGCTGATCAAAAGAGGTTGGAACGCCCTGCTCTACAAACCCATTTTCAACACCCTGTTCTTCTTCGTCTCCAAGCTACCTGGAAACAGTTTAGGATGGGCCATCATCCTACTCACGATACTCATCAAACTCATTTTGCTCGGCCCCAATCAGAAAGCCCTTAAATCCCAAAAGCAGCTACAGCGAGTTCAGCCTCAATTGGATGCCTTAAAGCAGAAGTATAAGAACGACCCTCAAAGGTTAGCTCAGGAAACCATGGGTATCTGGAAAAAACACAAAGTGAGCCCTATGGGCAGTTGCCTCCCCATGCTGATCCAATTCCCTATTCTAATCGCCCTCTTCTACGTCGTCCGGGATGGCCTCAGCATCACAAACCTGGATCTCTTTTACGCCCCGCTTAAGGACTTTGATTTATCAATGGTGGATCCTCTTTTCCTCGGACTGAACCTAACCAAGGTAAACGCACTGATCCTTCCACTTATTATTGGAGGGCTTCAATTCATCCAAATCAACTTAAGCCTGGCCAAAACCAAGAAATCTTCTGGTGGACCAGCAGCTATGCCCATGATGAATAACATGATGAAATTCATGATGCCGGTAATGATCGCCATTTTTACAGCCAGCTTACCCGCTGCCGTTGGTTTTTATTGGGGCACATCAACCCTATTCGCCATTGGTCAGCAATTAGTAGTTAATTACTCCAAAGACTAATTTGGAGTTTAAAAACAAACAGACATCGTGTATGGTAATTACGTTAATTGACGAACATGGAACTACTCATTAAAGAAACCTTGGAGAAGCTCCTGAGCATCCTTGGGATCTCATTCACAGGGATCAAAATCACTAAAGAAGCGGAAAACGCCTACTACACCGAGATTGAAACCGACAATACGAGTCTTTTGATTGGATGGCACGGCGAAACCATTGCCTCAGTTCAGCATTTACTGAAGTGTTTATTATGGAAACAAGGAGCAGAAAGCAAAACCCAGGTAATAGTGGACGTAGACGGGTACAAGAAAAGACAGGAGGAAAGTGTGATCAGGCTAGCTGAACGAAAGGCAGACTACGCATCCGCCAACCAAAAAGAAATCAAACTTCCACCAATGAACGCTTACTTCAGACGAAAAATCCATCTTCACCTGGCCGAAAGTGAAAAATTCAAAGATCTAGTCACCACAGACAGTGTGGGCGAAGGAGATCAAAGACAAGTACGAATTATCCCCAAATAATAGAAGTTCAACAAGTCGATCCCTCCCCCTGAAAAAGCGAGAGTTCTTTAAATGTATTTGACAGTAAGTCCAAAATACTTATAATGAATCAGGTTTTGGTATATTTTTTGTGATTCACCGTGCACAACAGTGTTAGGAAATAGGAGGAGGCGTTTGATGAAACGGTACCAGCTAGAAAATGAGAAAGCGGCAAAAAGCTTTGCTCTTCTCATGAAATGTCTCAACAGGGAGATGGACGTCAGATGGACTCAGAGCTCAGTAACAGTTCAATCAAGGCATCCCAAAGGAGTAGATATCTTCAATCCCTTCGTAGACATGCCATCGGTTGTCGAAGTCACAGACCAACCACGATAGGCGCCAAGGCCGCGCATGCGCGAGCCGGCCCTTCACCACCCCAAACCCGGCAGCGGACTCGAGACCCGCTGCCTTTTTTCATTTTGCATTTTTATCAAAAATGTAGAGACGCAAAATTTTGCGTCTCTACCGTACAACGGCAAAATGAAAAATCACCATTTCAACCTCTTCAACGCATCCTCTGCCGCCTTCTGCTCCGCATTCTGTTTACTATTCCCCTTTCCCTTCCCAACAATTTTATCACCCACATAAGCCCCCATCGTAAATGTCTTATCATGATCAGGGCCTTCATCGTGCAATACTTCGTAAGTGGGTGTAACCCCCGCCTTATCCTGAGCCATTTCCTGAAATTTAGACTTAGCATCAATATGCTCACCTTTTTCCAGGATAGATTTTAAATGAACCAATAAAAACTTATCAATAAAATACTTGGCCTTTTCGTAACCCAATTCCAAATAAATAACTCCAATGAGAGACTCAAACGTATTCGCAAGCAGATAATCCTTTTCACGCCCTCCGGAATTCTCTTCACCTTTACTCAAAAAAAGATACTCACCCAAATCAAGCCCGGAAGCAATCTTAGCAAGCGTCTCCCCTTTCACCAAAGCCGAACGCCAATTGGTGAGCTCACCTTCAGGGTTAGGATAATTAAGATAAAGGTATTCAGTGACCACTAGCTCCAAAACCGCATCCCCCAAAAACTCCAGACGCTCATTGCTCTCGAGCTTGCTGCTTTTGTGCTCATTTAGATAAGAGCGATGAACAAAAGCATTTCGGAGAAGGGATTCATCCTCAAAGCCAAAGCCAAGTTTTTCTTCTAATTTTTTATACATGTTTAGCCAGTTGCTATTTTCTATTTTTTATTTGCCTATTTAAATAGTAATTAGCAAATAGTAAATAGTAAATATGAATAAATTATTTTTTAATTGTTTTGTCGTGTGCAACACTATTGAGCACCCCATTCACAAACTTTCCACTGTTCTCATCACCATAAGCCTTAGCCAGCTCAATCGCTTCATTAATGGCCACATTCATGGGCACATCTTTCTCGGGATACACCAATTCACATATACCGAGAATCAGAATCACCCGCTCCACAGGATTCATCTTTTCCAAAGGCCATTCAGGAGCATATTTTTTAATCCACTTCTCAATCCCCTTCTGATGCTTCGCCATCTTCTTGATCAGACTCTCAGCAAACGCAGGGTCCTCAATCTTTTCGCCATAACTGCTCAAGTTGCACTTCAAAATGTCATCCAGGTCTGCCTTCCGAATAATATATTCGAAGAAGCTCTGCATAACAATGACACGTGATAGATGTCTCCAACTAGCCATATTTTTAAAGATTTAGGCCTTAACCTTGGTAATTTTATCTACTTTTTTGTCCATGTTCAAAACTTGTCGCCCCTTATACTCACCGCAAGTTGGACAAGCAGTGTGCTGAAGTTTAGCCTCTTTGCATTTTGGACAAGTATTTAAACGAGCAGTATTCAAAAGCCGTTTTCGGGCTTTATTCTGAAAATCTTTGTAACGACGAGAAGATTGTGAATTCGCCTGCTGTTTTTTAGGGGTAGGTCTCTTTGCCATAGGATTAGTTAACTCTTAAAGCTCGGCTAGTCTATAACAAAACCTCTCGTAATGCAAACACTTTTTGACTTTTTTCAAGACTCACAAGTCGATTGCATGGTAAAATAGAAACCGTTAACAAAATAGAATGTCAGAAAAAACAAAAAAAATCTTAAAATTCATTGGCTCAGTAGCAGGATTTTGCTTCCTCCTTTTCTTCATGCTCAAAGTAGCGCATGCCCAAGACTCTTTAGGGGGAGGGTGGGATAAATTCCTCAAGGGCGACTTGCCGGGTTTCAACGCCCCCAAAGGAGCCACTGGCGAAGACATTGCAGCCGGCGTTGTTCGAAGGGGCATTACACTTGTGAAATACTTAGTGGGATCTGCGGCTCTTATATTTGGCATCATTTACGCCGTCAATCTTATCGTAGCTCGGGGGAAGGAAGAAGCGCTCACAAAGAATAAGCTGAACTTTTTATGGCTCTTCATCGGCTTCATCATCATCATGGTAGCAGATGGCATTGCGAACATATTTAACCCGGAAGCCGCAAAATCCGATGCGCTAATTGATTTTCAGGCCGCCAGAGATCAACTACGGGATGTGGCCAATTATCTCAAATGGGTGTTTGGATCTGTAATCGTACTTTTCATGACTATTGCCGGTGTAAGATTGATCACCGCAGGAGGCAATCAGGAAACCATCGAAAAGGAAAAGAGGCATTTAGTATGGAGCGGAATCGGCATGTTGATGATCTTACTCGCCACCAACCTCGTCAACGCCATTTACGTTGTAAATAAAGTGACTGGAGAAACCACGGCGGCCAACGCTAGTGTAGGCATAGATGAAGTCGGAGGAATTATTAAGCTCATTTTAGTGTTTCTGGGCCCAATGGCCGTTGTCTTTACAATTTACGCCGGCATCATGTACTTAACAGCCCTTGATAACGAAGATCGGGCCAATAAAGCCAAAAAAATGATCGTCGCTGGCGTCACGGGCATTATAATAATTTATTCTGCCTTCGCCCTCGCAAACACCTTCCTCACAGCCGATTTAGTCCCACCTGAGAACATAATAGCCCCCAACCCCTAAGGTATGAAATGGTTCAATAAAAAGCGACTGGTTTGCATTGCACTACTGATGTCCATCGGGCTATTCAGTTCATCCGTGTTTGCTCAGGAAAATCTCTTCGACACCCTGGACGACATCAAAGAAAAGGTAGGAGAAGAACAAACCAGAGTTGAAGAAGGAGGTGAGACCAAAAAAACCACCGTTGATCTGGTCGATTTTGAAAAAGATAACCCCTGGGGAAATCTCTCAGCTGAAGTTATTCAGCTTTTAGAAGGTGAAGGATTTATAAATCTTTCAGAGATCGCCCAAAGAGCTAAATATTCAAACAGCAAGGGAAATGTAAAGGACTTACAGGATTTCCTAATAAAATATGAAGGTTTAGCTGCAATAGATGAAAATGGTTTCACTACACTCAATGATGATGGAAGCAGGGTTTTAAACGAAATCCGTTTCAGAGGAGAAAGCCAAATACAGGCCATAATTCTTTCTGTCGTCAAAGTCATCCGGAATATTATAGGAGCCCTTGCGATACTGTGGATCGTAGTCGCCGGAATCCAGTTGATTTTCGCTCACGGAGACGAATCAAAAATCACTGAACAAAAAAGAGCTATCACTTGGGCCCTCATTGGCCTGGCAATCATATTATTGCTCGAAAGGGTCATTGTTATTCTTTACGGTGTACCGGGCATAGAGCGCGGCCTCCAAACCGGAGGAACAGCCCTGAGCGCTGAAATACTGGGTGTTGTGTCGTTCATAAAAACCCTGATTGGAGCAGGTGCTATCCTGATGATCATCATCAGCGGGGTAAAAACCATCACCGCCCAAGGGGAAGATGAAAAACTCACCACCGAGAAAAAAGCTATCCTTTGGGTCATAATCGGCATCGTCATAATCGTAGTCAATCAATTCATCGTCGAAAATCTCTTCATCAAACCCTCAATTCGGCAAATCGCCGGTGAATCAGAAGTCATCACCCAAAGCAACGTCCAGAACATCATCAATCTACTCGGAACCGTCACTCAATTCCTCCTCAGTTTTGTCGGTATCATCGCTTTTGGAGCCTTGATTTATGGAGCAGCCAGCATGGTGGCAAATTTTGGAAACGATGAGATGGTAGAGCGGGCCAAAAAAATCATCAAAAATGCCCTCATTGGCCTAATCGTCATCATCAGCGCTTTCGCCCTTGTGGCAACCTTAATCAAATTCCAGTAAGTCATTTGCCATTCAGAGGGGTTTTTTGGTATGGTCTAATCACATTAAATCATTAAAATGGCAGGAAATTCATTTGGAAATTTACTAAAAATCACCACCTGGGGCGAATCCCACGGACCCGCTATTGGAGCGGTAATTGATGGATGCCCAGCAGGAGTGAAAGTAACGGAAAAAGACATTCAAAAAGAACTGGATAGACGGCGTCCGGGTCAAAGCAAACTCACCTCTCCCCGAAACGAAGCGGATAAAGTCGAAATACTATCCGGCGTATTTGAAGGAAGAACCACTGGCTCCCCTATTAGCCTGATGGTGAAAAACAAAGACCAGAAAAGCAAAGACTATTCAAAAATTAAGTCCGTCTATCGCCCGGGACACGCTGATTTTACCTACGATGCCAAATACGGCATCCGTGATTACAGAGGTGGCGGACGCACCAGCGCCCGTGAAACCATTGGCAGAGTAGCTGCCGGAGCGATCGCGAAAAAAATCATCCCGGCAATCAAAATCAATGCAAAACTGCTCAAACCAACTGCCAAACTTATCGATAAGGCAAAAAAAGAAAATGACTCAGTTGGAGGACTTATCGAATGCACTATCAAAAATGTACCCCCTGGTCTGGGAAGTCCGGTATTTGATAAATTAGATGCCCGGCTGGCTCATGCCATGCTCAGTATACCCGGCACAAAAGGGTTTGAAATCGGCAGTGGTTTTAAGTGTGTTGAGATGAAAGGCTCTGAACACAACGATGAATTTCAAATCAAAAACGGAAAAGTACTCACCAAAACCAATCATGCCGGTGGCACTCTTGGCGGTATCAGCAACGGAATGGATATTGTTTTTCGTGTAGCCTTCAAACCAACCTCCTCCATTGCCCTCAAACAACAGACGATCAACAACAAGGGGAAAAAGGAAGTCATTGAAATTAAAGGCCGTCATGACCCCTGCATTGCCCTACGAGCCATGCCTATTGTTGAATCTATGGCCACTTTGGTGTTGGCGGATGAGCTATTAATTCAAAAAACTATATAACCTTTTTTCATCCCGAACTTGCTTGAGGGATCCCTCCACTACGGTCGGGATGAAAAATAGAGAATCAATGAAAAAGAAAATCAAAATCTTCGGAAATAAGACTAACGCCCTATTTGATGGCTGGAGTTTTATACACGCCGGAAGCTTTTATATGCTTACGGTCATTTTTTTAGTAAAACTGGATCTGCTCACAGCAATTTTAGCCCTACTTGTTCTGGCTTTTGGATGGGAAGCGATTGAAAGATACCTGGAAGAACACAACAAATTGTTCAAAAAATACTTTAAAGAAAAGGAGTGCTGGGCCAATCGCTATATCGGCGATCCTCTTTCAAATACCATCGGTTTTGTATTGGCTTATTTAATCAATTAATAAGGCTACAAAATTCCTTTTAACGAAAAGCTGTAAAAACCATTTTTCCCGACAATAATATGGTCATCAAATGATAATCCGAATTTTTTAGCTGCCTCTTTTATCTTCAGGGTAAAACCAATATCCTCTTTCGAAGGACGCGCAATACCGCGAGGATGATTATGAGCGAGGTAAAAACTTCTGATATTTAAACGTATGGGATGATGTAAAACGTCAGACAGTGCGACAGAAAGACTATTGCCTCTGCCCTGAGCAATAAGTCCGCTATATAAAACACGCCTTTGATCATCAAGACATACTATGCGTAATTGTTCGAATGTGCTTTTTTTAAAATCATCTTTTATATATTCATAAAACTGTTCTGATGATTTTATCCGCACATCATCTTTTTTGTTAAATCGGTTGATATATTCACCTATAGCAAGCAATATACAGGATTTTACAAAGGGAAGTCCTGTGGAAGATTGTACATCTTCAAGTTTATTAAATTGAAAAAGCCCTCTCGATCCGAATTCGGACAGTAAATAACCGGAAAGTTCTTTTACATTCATATCTTTATAACCCGTACCCAGAATAACAGAAAGAAGCTCCGCATCGTTCAGGCTTTCCGACCCATAGAGCATAATTTTTTCACGTGGCTTTTCTTCTTTCTGAATATCCGAAAATGGAATCAATTTAATCGACATAACTACCTAATTAATATACAAAAAATTCTACCTAAACACTTTTTAACCAATCAAAAACAAGATGCAATTATATTAAATAAATCACAAATTGTAAAATTAATTATTTAAGCTTTCTCTTATAAACCTGTATGTCTCTTTTAATTTTTTTAATACCATCCTTATCCAATCCCTCCGATGCAAGATATTTATCTAAGGTCTGACGAGTAACAGATGAATTATAAGACTCATCAGGCTGTGCCAGTTGAATATTATATTTTTCCTCCAATTCTTTCTTGCGCCATATAACGATTAGCCCCTTCGCTTCATTGGCGCTCAATCCAAAACCACGTGTAAGTATACGAAAAAGCGTTTTGTCCCTTGCTTGTATTTTTCCATTTTCGTAAGAAGAAAGATTCCCCGTTCCATATCCCACTCTGGATGATAGGACTTTTAGGGTTAAATCATTCTCTTTGCGAAGTTTTTTTAATTCATCATGAATCATAGGGCGACAAAAAACAAAAATGATAGTCTCATTCATTAATGTTACAAAATTAATTGAATAAAATACATTGTATTATCTCTATGCTTTATATAGAATAGTAAAAGTTAAACCAATTAATATGCAGAAAAAACACAAGAAAGGCCTTGAGTTCCACATCAGCTCAGGAGACTACTTTATTACCCTAGCCACCATACTGAATCTTATAGGAGATTCAACCGAAAAAGCCGCCAGCGAAATCAGCAAAAATACCCATCAAATTAAGAAATTGAAAGAAGATTTAATGTTTTTACAAGAATACTACAAAATCAATCCAAAATAATTCGGCAATACTCTTTGGCTTTATACTAAGTTTTATGTGCGAGCTATTTAATGTTCCACTCATCTTTATTGCTAAATTCTATTATTTATGGTATAATCATTAGATATAATTAACCATAAATGACCAACCCTGAAGGTGAAAAGCCAGAATTAACACCGGAGAGCGCTGCTGCAATCGCGGAATTGGCAGAAGGGCAACGCACCTGGATTTTGAAACATATTGAAGAAGCAGGTGCTTCAGATGAGGCTAAACGCAAAGCTGACAGCGTTCGCTTAAGAGTAAATAAACTTCTTAAAACAGCAGAATTTCTTGAAAAACTAAGTAAGACCAGAGATTTACAGGAAATGGATAACTTACTGGAATTTGATTTACGCGAAGAGCTGCATGGACTTGAAAAAGAATTTGATTTTAAGAGTTTTCCGAATTACGAAAAAATAGTAACAGATGCTTTAATGTACTGCCTGACACAGACAGATGAACACAGGCTTACGAGAAAAACCTGGATACGCGATGCGATAACAATAAGGACAGTTCTTGGCAGAGATATGACTTTTGATGACTCAAAAATTCCCGGCTACACGGATGCCTGGAAATCTGTTTTTGTATACGCAGTTGACGATAATCAGGATTTGGCTATATCAATTGCCAACGTTACGCACGGAGAAGTTAATCTCAGAGAAATTCCAAACTACGAACAACTGATAAAAGATAGATATTATCGAGTAATGCTTACGTGCTATAAGCGGGAAGATCATGTTCTTAAAGACACACTGGGAAATGGCATAAATTTTGCCGAAAAAGAACAAAAAATTGCTGATAAAATGAATGAATGCCTGAATGACGTCCATAATTATAATGTTATAGATATTTTATATATTCTTAATAAATTTGATGTACAGCATTTTGGGCCGGACAACATTGAAAACTTTGAACAAGGCGTAAAAACCGCTTTTCTTTTCTGCTTACAAAATGGCAATCTTGGTGTTGAATCTGCCAGGATAATAAAAGTTAGATTAGGTTCTGGGGTTAATTTCGATAATGAAGTGAGAGCGGGCATAGCACACAATCTAAATCAATTTAAAGATCATGAAGATCATTGGTTAAAAAGAGCGTTAGATATTAAAGAAATTTTGGGCGAAGATGTTGATTTGCATGCAGACACTGAATGCCAGCAAGCTGTTGTAGGGGTTTGTATGAGACTATTACAATCTACTGTTTGGCGACCGGAATACATTGTTTCTATGAAAGAGCAATTAGGAGAGGGTATAGAATTCAGCGAAGAAACGGTTCAGGGCTATGAAAAAGTCATACAGGAAGCATTTTTGAGAGAACTGCGCGAAAAAGATCCATCCGACGCGAAGATGATTCAGGATGAATTTGGACAAGGCATTCAGCTAGATGCAGAAAATCTTAAAGGATATAAAGCTGCTGTGCGGGATGGCTTTACTGGATTAGTTAACAACGTAAGTATCCAACGGGCAAAACACTTAACAGATCAATTTGAAGAAGGCGCAGAAATAAAAGACAAAGCCACTATCGTTCAGCGTAAGTTTATTGATTTACTCAATGATAACGAATGGCAAAAGGCGATTGAGATAAAAGAAGGATTTGAACCTGAAATCATGTGTGACCGTGAGCATATTGCAAAATATGATGATTCATTCCGTGCTTGTCTTTATTATAGGTTTACTCAGCCACGTAGACGTGATGCAACAAAGATAAGAATGCTTCATGAAAAATTAGGCGAAGGTGTCAATATCACCGATACTTTACGAAAAATAAAGGAAAATAATGTAGGGGGTTTTATTGCTTTCTCAAATCGGGATCATTGGAGAGCGGTTTTTGGCGACGAAGCAGTCGATAAATTCCTGGCAGCGCTTCCAAAGAATACTGATGAAAAACGCAACGCGTTCACTCACAATTCTTATGATCGTACTACTAGCTTTATGGAATTTCTGAGTTATGCAGGAGATTTGCACTTAGATGATGAAAGTTTCGCACTAATAACAGATTTTGTGAAACGATTCGGACTTTCCCGTTCACAAAATCTATACCAATATTTTTATAGCCTGAGTAAGCTACAGGAAGGTGAACCTATTCCGGAAATGATCGCTGAGGGAGGAATTACAAGTATTGATGATCTTGAAGCGCGCGTAAAAGATTTACGCCAAAAAGTATACGGCGAAGAGCCTGTTACTAACCTTAGTAATTTAAGCTCCATTGAATTGGAGCTGCTTGCTGTTATAACCGGTAAAAGCACTCATCGTTTTGATTATGGCAGACCCGGCATTGAAAAAATTGCCGGTGATTTTGAAAGTGCATATAAAGATGGAGAAATAGCTGAAGTTCCGGAAGGATATGGAGTTGAATCCATCGAGACATCGGCAGTTTCTATTGATTTTGATGTAGAAGCTGTTCGTGATGACTATACGATATTAAAGAGGGAGATAACGGAGGGTGCTCAACAGCCGGAAAATGTAAATCCTTTGCTGGAACAAAGTTTGCGCATTGTTGACGAAAAATTAGCAACCTTAAAAAATAAAGGGACTAATAAATTTGTACTAGATCAAATCTCAAAAGCAGAAGCACTGCGCGCACGAATTGCAGCCGTCCAAGACCTGGATGCACTGATGAGCGTTTTGACTGAAACAAAGTTTATGGGCAAAAAAAATCCTTTCTACCCAATAATGCGTCAAATTGTTTTCAGGAAGATATTTATCAAGAACCGTTCACCAGAAGTAGTTGCCGACATGCTTGCGCGATTAAGCGGAGAAGAAATTACCGGGCAAAACGTTTTAGAAGTCATCGGTATTGTAGATAACACAGTTAAAGATCATGTGCTTAATTTAAACGGAGACAATAAAGAAAAATATTGGCGCGAAGATACATGGAAATCCCTACTTGCCACACAAAACGATAGCAAGCTCGTTGATATATCCAAAATGTTTTCACCGCATATCGCAAATTTAAGAGAGGCTGCAAAGAAATTTAAACTTGATAAGACTGGAGAAACATCCACAATTCGTTCAATCCCGGACAGAGGATTTGTTGGCGAAATGTCAGGATACCTTGCAGATGTTTGCTATACAGATGAATATCCCCTTTTAAAACCACGTCCTAATTTAATACCGCATAAACTTGTTACCGGCGAAGGGCAGGAAGCAGAATTCTTTGGCTCATACTTGATATTTGAACTGGAAGAAGGCAATGGAGATAAAGTTATGCTTGTGCGGGGATTTAATGTGCCCGATGAAGCATCAATAGATGTCGCGCAGTTTATTGAAAGTACTCTGGATAAATTAGAAGCCACTGCGCGCAAACGCGGAATGACCAAAATTGTCATACCGGGATTAATGGGCGCCTTAACTAATTATCCATTAACAAAGAATTATCTTTACAATCGATACATAGTCGCAGGACAGTCAATTAAACTTAAGGAACGGTTCAATTTTAATAGTTATGATTTAACAGAAAAATGTTTTGTAGCGAGAGAGATTAAGCAGCCACAACCTACGGAAACTGCACATCCACCAACAATGCCAATTACAAAAAAGCCTCAGCAACCTCAAACACCACCTCCGGCAATGAGTTAATGGAAAATTTGACCTTCCCATATAAGTTCTGATAAAATCCACACCCAATATTTGCTAAGTTTTTTATTATGACTGAAACATTAGACACCTCAGAGGCAGAGGCATTGGAATTAACCGAAAATGCAATTGCAATTAAGGGGCATTTAGAAACGCTTTGTGACCCTCAGAATATGGCTAGCATAAATTCTTTAGTTGATGAATCTGCAGATGATAAAACCCGTAAACCATGGTCATTATCAGTAGCTGGAATCAGGTTTGAGCCTAATAATATCACTACCTCAAAGGGGTTAAAGATGAGTTTTGGATCTAGTCCTAAAATAACTTATGGATCTAAACTTGCGACAGTAACTATTAATGATGAGTTAGGAGACTTAGGTAATTTGGCATCACTAATGGATGAAGATGGTGTAACTTCTGAACAGCTGCAGGAAGTTATCAATGAGGTTGCAATACGTACTCAAAGATCTTTAGATGAGACCCCGTTAGCCTTCGAACGAGCTGTCAAAGAACTTATTGCCAAAAGAAGAGAGCTTTTGGCTTAATTGGGCAAGCAGTTATGGTGTCACCACCATGCCCACACTATTGGGCTTATTTTGGCCTACCTGATTAATTAAAAACCACTTGCGAAATACCAGTAAAAAAGGTAATTTTATCACCGTCGTGTCACCGTAGCTTACGCCTACGCTAAAGCTACGTCGCACAGGCAGTTGGTCTTAGGTAGTACAAAAAAGCATAGCAACCATGTCACCGTAGCTCAGTTGGTTAGAGCGCAGGACTCATAAGCCTGAGGTCGTCAGTTCAATTCTGACCGGTGACACCAAAATAAGATAAATCACCAAGTCAGCCGTAGCTTTAACGAAGGTTCGGCCGGTGACACCATAAAAATAGAATGCTTTATAGATTATGAAGCGTTTTGTTATCAGTCAAACATTTCGTATAACACACAAGCTTTGGTATGTTATATACCTAACACTTCCTACAACAGTGAGTTACGAAAAATTAGTGGGAAAGACGGCTCTAAGTGATTCGCATCGCATAGCTTTTGTAGAGCTATACGAAAAGAATACAGTTTTTATATATAAAGGTATTTATAGTATACGTAGTATACATATAAATATCCTGTTATATATAAAAACCAAGGGTTCAATGTTGGCTT
>JAJDCE010000029.1 GCA_029260985.1 Patescibacteria group bacterium
GCTGCATGGAACGCTTGCAGTGCTGATTTTGATGCAAGCTACGAAAACTACGCCGAAAAGGCCAGAGAAAATGAGGCTGAGTGTGAACAGCAGTTCCAAAGCTCACTTCAGCAAGCCAACACCGCTCGCAACACCCTCACCACAGCAGCACAAGCCAAATATGATTCTGATATGGCAGCTTTAGCAGCCCTTGAAGAAAAATGCGCACAAGATGAGAGAGATAGGTTAAATCTATTGGTTCAAAATGCACAGGATGCTGCTGCTCAGCAGGCTGACATTGTAAGGGGGGGAAGCACCAGACATGTATATAGACCTCAATCAAGGGTTTGTCAGGGCGTACAGTTGTCAAACACAGTTGCCACTACCGAGATACCCGGTGAGAACGCACCGACAAGAACAAGACCTCCGGAAAAAGAAGATGTTGTAGAAGAAACTGCAGAAGAAGTTTTACAACAAATTGCGGAGGGGCTTTCCCAAAACCCAATCCCCGTTGAAATGCTAGATAATCGTATTTTCGCTGGTATTGTTTGTGCCAAACTGATTACACGTATAAATGAACTGATCATTGAGCAGTCCGATGCTTCGCGTGCTCGAGAAATTGAATTACGCGACGTGATAGCACGTTATTCTCGCGCACAAGAAATTTGGTGCCGAATTGCCGCTGGGTATACAAATGTCCAAGGTATTCGTGATTCAGCCAATGCAATAGGGAGTGGCGGTAACTCAACAGAAGAATGTTCATCTGGAATCGATTGTGGGGATGATCTTTGTTGTAGTAAAAGAAAGATTGGCGTATGGCTATGTAGCGAAGACGGACAATGCTATACCGAAAAACGCGATTGTCCTGAAAATACCAGTTGTACAGGCCGGCCCGGCAGATGCTATCCGGATCCGATTTCAATTCAGGCTATTTTCTGGAATGGTCACTTAATTGCCCTGGATCAGGTTCACTCCGGTATAGAAGAATTATGTGATCAGGAGAGTCATTGGCATGCAAACGGAGCGGGCACTGTAGATATAAATGGAGTTCCCACTCCTGACCCAAACCCATATGGCTGCGGATTCGGCAAAGTAGCAGAAGTACCTGTTGTTGAAGTATTGATGCGGGCAGATGATCCGGAATTACAGTAATGTCAGACTCAAAAAAACACTTCATCTACATAGCGCGTTGCAGCGATGATACCTTGTACACCGGGTACACGGATGATCTTGCGAAACGCGAAAAGAAACACAACGACGGTAAGGGCGCTCACTACACTCGTATCAGAAGGCCAGTGAGCATCGTATATCACGAAGAGTTCAAATCGAAGTCAGCAGCGATGAAAAGGGAATATCAAATAAAACAATTAAAAAGGGAGGAGAAAGAGAGGTTGATTGCTCCAAAGTAAAAGTGCTTAAAAAACCAGGTTGCAATAGATCGAGAATTTGATAATATTTTTATGCTCTGTTTAGTATATACATGCGGGTATAGCTCAGTTGGCTAGAGCGTCGCCTTGCCATGGCGAAGGTCGAGGGTTCAAATCCCTTTGCCCGCTCCACACATTAACCAATCACATCGATTGGTTTTTTTGTTAATCTCTAATCCACGTCACTGCCTGTTCAGCATTTAGTTTCAATAAATATCCATTCGTCCAATCCTCGGAACCATTATCACTTATTGTCGGTGGATTCCCGGAGGAAATAGTAGGATAGCGATGGAGGTCAGCCGAACGGTCAGACCAGATTACATTCCGATCCGTGATCGAGGTTGCTTCGCGAAAAAAGTCAGAACTGTTCGTAAAAAGTTCATTACCTGCTCCTCCGTTATAAATCTCGCCATTCAGGTTGCTGCTGCCAGCGATCACTGGCTTTGCGGAGTCATCGTCATCGTTTAATCGGATCGTCACTCGGTCATCAACATCAACACCCGTTACATTAAATCGGAGCTTGTAATCATTGGTGCCGGAAATGATTTCTTCCTGAGAAAAACTGAGAATTAACTTGGCTGACGCAGCAGGGTTACCATTACAATCCATACCGGTTCCTGCACCCGTTTGCTGCGTGTGGGCAAAGCAGGATTGAGCTCCCGCATCCCACATCAGATAAACTTTTCCAATTGATCCGACATCGCCTGGAGTGAGGAGGGAGCCATTTCTGAGCAACTGAACTTGATCTAGAGTTGACAGTCCGTTTTGAGTCACATCAAAAACCAAACGACCCATGCGAACCGATTGACCTGAAATTGAGAACTTAAAGGAATCCACAGTTCCATTAAATAGATCACGACGATCAGGATCGGAAACATTGAAGCTCAACACTTCATCCCGAACCACAAATTCATGAATGGATCCGCTATTCAGTGTTAAACCTGTAAAAGCGTTATCCGTTGTACTGGTAATTTGAGCAATCGCTTCGAAGGTTGAAGAATTATTTGCAGAGTCCTGAAGTCCAACCCGGAAGGTATTGCCCGAAAAAGACTGTTGAGCTGAGGCTCGGTCAAAAGGCTCAGCCCAAAGCTCTAAAAAGGATGAGTCTCGTTTGGGTACATAAAAATCAAGATTGGAAAAAGTGGCTTTTCCATTAACCATGGTTGCTTCAGCGTTCACGATCGTACCTGCTTCATTCGGATAGCGCACATAAACTTTCTCAATCACATTCGTGATCTCGTTTGAATCAGGGTCAAAACCATCATCTTCTGTGTCATTCACAGCGGTTAAACGCCTTACGATCCAGGGTTCAAGCGTACTTTTGAATTCATATTTGGCTACAAACTGACTGCCCTCTGGGATGCTGACAGGCGTTTCCATGACTTCGACTTCAGTTTTAACCACATTATTGATAGTTTCTTTGGGCGTCGTCATTCCACTTGGCTCGATTAAATAAAGACTTTTAAGGCTACGGGCTTTAACCCATTCCGTTCCGGTATGAGCCTTAATATCGATCCGAAAATAAGTAGGGGATTCATCAAGCCGTTTCCGACTAAAAAAGTCAGACGGAATCTGCCAATCAACTGTGTAAATTCCGTTAGGCGAAGGTTCAGAAATAAACGCAATACGAACCCGCTTCTTAAACGTCCTTTCAGTTAAAAAAACATTAATACCATGGGTGCTGGTTGGTTCAAAATTAGACGCTTTCCATTTGATCTGCAAAGTTTCTCCAGGTTGGACGGATTGGCGCACTACAGGCGTAAGGAGTTCAAATCTAAGACTATCAGATGCCGCCTGCACCTTTCCAATAAATGGAGTCAGGGCAATGGCAAGCGCTAAGAGGGTAAACTTGATTTTCATTGGAGTTGTGTTAGTACTTTTTTATTATAAAGGAATAAGACGGGTGTAAATAAGTTAGGTATTGACATAATTAAATAATTGTTTTAAAATATTGACTCTATAATTAATTATGAGTATAAAGAGCCCCGACATTAAAGGTGAAAGTGAAAAGAGCGAAGACCTTTCTCCGCTATTATCTGATAAAGAGAGGTTAGCACGAAATACCAGATTTTTGGTTGTATTGGCCACAGGACTTGCTTTAGCAGGTGGTTTTAGGCAGGCGGAAAATTGCTCTGAAGAAGAAAAGCCTCTGATCGAACAGAAAGAGGTTAAAAAAAGCCCTGAGAAGCACAAACGAGTGGAGGACGATAAATATGGAGTCATAAATATGTGGCACCCGGAGCACGAAGGCACTCTTAATGAGGTAGTTGTTTTTGTCCACGGACACCGTACGGCAAATTCACCGATATCATCTGATTTAGCCTGGAAGCGTTATCATAATCTACAGGAGCAATTCAAAGAATCGGGTCGAAAGGCCTTGTTCATTGCTTCAGATTCACCGATTAACGATGCGGGGAACGCAAGGGATATGTATAGATGGGAAAGAACATCTCCTAAGCGAAAAAGCGTTCGGGAGCTCATTGCCATTGCCAAAGGAGATTTGAAGATTGAGAACATGGATCCACACGCACCCATTACCGTGATCGCTCATAGCGGAGGTTATTCCACTGCTGCAGCTTGGAGCGAAGTAAAAGACGTCAAAAACATTATCCTACTTGATGCCCTTTATGGTCATTTCGAGCACTTTCACCGATTTGTACGTGGGGGAGGAAATCTATCACTGGTATCCACTAAACGAAGACGGGGAAGCCTTAGGCGTAGTCGGCGTTTTATGCGTCGTTACAAAAAAATGAGAGGGGTAAAATACATAGAGTCACCCTATTCACACGGAAGTTTACCCAGGAAATATATTAAAGGCTTATTACAGTCTGGCTCTAAGAAAAACCTCCGACTTAAGCGGAGAGGAAAGTAAAGGGTCTAAAAGATTTTGCAGCCATTCCCACACAAAGCGCTGATCTTTTTCTTCAGGCTGGACTTGTATTGCCTGAGAGAGTGGGTAGTTTTGCATATAATTAATCCACTTGATCAGAGCGATATTCATGGGCGCGTCATCTGCTGTGGAGCATGAACTGCAAAGGACGTGACGATCCAGATGATCAAGATGAATGGGGTCATTGAGATCAAGCTTATCATTGCAGGAAGAGCAGTGGTTCCAAGGGGGCAAAAATCCAGATAAGGTCAGTAATTTAATAAGATAACTCTGTAGTACCGTTTCATATTTTACAGTGTCATCCAAAACCCTTAAGGCATCTTGCAAAAGGCGGTAAGCGCCCATTAATTCCTGTTCAGGCTGAATCAATTTGTGAGTCAGTTCAGCCATATAAAACTGTACGCGGTGTCGGTCGAGTTCTTTGGTTTCACTGAGGCTGCCAAGAACTTCAGTTTCATTGAGATAGGCAAGATCTTTACCCTGAAAGCAATTCAAAAGCACGTGATTAAAAAGCTCCAGTCGCCCGCAAAACTTACTCTTAATCCGACGAGCCCCTTTAGCGATACAGTCTATTTTTCCAAAATCTTCCGTTAAAACAGTTACAATCCGATCCGCTTCACCAAAATCGACTTTACGGATGATAATCCCTTTGGTTTTAAAATTCTTATTCATATTGTGGATCATATTGTGGATCATCGTTTTACTTTGTTGGTCATATTGTGGCTGTTCCTACAACAATTTGAACCACCATTTGCTCTACGATTTGACCCACGATATGAAATTTAGAAAGTGAATTTCCTTCGTAAATAAAGCTCGATCGCCAAAAAACTACTGAAAAGCCCTGCGAAAATAGCACCAGCAAATTGCCAGGTAAAGGTGATCCAGAAGTGATCTTCGAAATGCAAAAGAATCGCATTGAGCCCGACGAGTAAACTTTCGTTCGTGATCACTCCAATCAGGTTTTTACTCAGATAAAGTAGGGTAAGGCGGGAGAAGATCATGCTGAGGATAAGAGCTATGAGCGCATAGAACACACCTTCCAGCAAATGTCCTCCTCGAATAAAGTTTTTGTTAGCCCCTACCAACTGCATAATATTGATTTCGTGACGGTGCGTATGTATATTGATGTTGATACTATTAAAGATGATGAGGATAGCAACAATGAAAACGGCCTGAATATTAGCAGCGAATATACCAATTTTACTGGAGGAATTCAAAGCATTATTAGCTCAGGGGCTAATACAACGATGCGTATAGCTAAAGTTCGCGCAGCACCGCTAGTAAAGAGTATTGATTTAGATATCTCATTATACTCAACCCCATGCCCAAATGGTGATAATGGCACATGTGGGCAAGCCTACCGGAATATCATTAAACACTTCGCTGACACCGTTTATGAGATGAGTAA
>JAJDCE010000030.1 GCA_029260985.1 Patescibacteria group bacterium
CAGGTTTGAGTTTGGCAGAAACGATGTATGTTTACCCTCGTGCTTTTCCGACTATGCAGGCAGCGCTTGTGGAGGCGGGTGAAAAAAGTGGCAACCTTAATAAAGTGCTTCTGCAAATTGCTGTAGAAATGGAAAGCCATATGGACTTTATCCGAAAGATTAAGGGCGCGATGTTTTATCCTATTATCCTTTTAGTACTGGCGGTGGGGATGGTGACTGGGATGATGATTTTTGTGATCCCAAAAGTAGCGGATCTTTATGAGCAGTCGAATGCGTCGCTTCCGGCCTTAACCGCGAAGGTGATTGATATAAGTGACTTTGTGGCGACGAAATATCCTCTTATCTTTGGAGTGCTTTTTGGCGGCATTTTTCTCCTGTGGTTGTTGGTCAGTAAAACTAAGGGTGGGAAATTGTTGTTTGAGAAATTTGTCAGTATTATTCCTGTTTTTGGTCAGATCGATCAGCAGAAGAACATCATGTTATTTGCTTCCAATCTTAGTATGCTTTTGGAGAGCGGAGTGCTTATTAGTGATGCTTTTGAGATCACTGAAAAAACAATGGGCAATCTTCATTACAAGCGAGCTCTAAACGAAATACGTCATGGCATTGTGCTTGGCAGAAGTGTTAGTGAAATGATGGGGCTTGAGGATATTAAGGCTCAGAAATTTATCAAAAATAAACTATTTCCGCTTCAAGTGGCTCAAATGATTCATATTGGGGAATTGACGGGTACGATTGCTAAAATGCTGTCAAAGATTCGTGAGAATTATCATAAAGCGATCAATTACACGCTAAAAAACATTTCAACGATGATCGAGCCAATTATGATTTTTATTGTGGCTCTTTTGGTCGGTTCAATTCTTTTGGCGGTTATGCTTCCATTCTTCTATATAGGCACTACTATAAGTTAGTAGTTAGTAGTTAGTAGTTAGTAGTTTGTAGTATACTGGTGGGTGTTTTTTTATGAAGGAAAAATTATCAACGAAAATTAGGCATTTAGTTCGGGAGACCTATGACGCGATTGCTTCTGAATTTGACCAAACCCGTCAGCATAAGTGGCTTGAATTTGATTATTTTTCAGATCTTATCAAAAAGAAGTCCAAGGTTTTGGACTTAGGGTGTGGTAATGGCAGGTTATATGATGTTTTGAAGGAAAAACACATTGATTATATTGGCATTGATCAGAGTTCTGGGATGATTGAAACTGCCCGGTGTAATCATCCTGAGGTTCAGTTTAAGATTTCGGATATGGTTGATTTGGATTTTCCTGACCATTCTTTTGATGCTTTGTTTTCCATTGCCTCTTTTCATCATTTGCCAGGCAAACCACTTCGTAAAAGAGCTGTAAAAGAGATGCATAGGATTCTCAAAAAAGATGGACTGGTCATTTTGACGGTTTGGAATCTTTTCCAGTGGAAATATATTATTAATTTATTGAGTTCAGTAGCGATCTTTTTGATCCATTTTGGATTTAAGACCGCTTGGAATGATTTATGGATTAAATGGGGCAATTCTGGACAGAGGCGTTACTATCATGCCTTTTTGCCTCGTGAGCTTAAGAGATTGTTTGATGTAAAACATTGGAAAATTGAAGAATTGTATTTTACGAAGAAGGGATCTCGGGTAAACTTTCTAAGGTCATTTAATATTTGTTTGATTGTCAGGAAAAAATGAGAAAGAAAGTTGACATTGCCGGGCAAAAAATCGATAACATGTCTTATGATGAGGTTCTTCATTCAATAGGCAATATCGTAAGTCGTGATCGAAAAGTATACATTGTTACGGTTAATCCGGAGATGATGTTAAATGCATGTCATGATGAACTTTTTTTTGATGTTCTTACAAAGGCTGAAATTTTAACGCCCGATGGGGTTGGTATGCTTTGGGCTGCTTATTTTCTTTCAAGGCCAAAGCGTCATAATTCGATTCAGCGTTTTTTTCAGCTTATAGGCTCTCTTGTTTCGATTGCTTTAGCTCCACGACGGATCAGAACAGTGCTTAAGGATAGAGTGACGGGAGCTGATCTTTTTCCAAAAATTGTTGACTATTCTCAATCTAAAAATTGGAAGATTTTTTTACTTGGCTCTGAAAAAGGAATCGCTAAGAAGGCAATGGCAAGGCTTTCCAGCCTTTACCCTGAGGCTGAGTTTGTTGGTTGTTATTCCGGCACTCCCCATCATCACGAGGAGGATGAGATCTGCGGGCTTATAAATAAGTCTCAGCCTGATATTTTGTTTGTTGCTTATGGAAGCCCTGATCAGGAGTTTTGGATTTGCCGCAATTTGTTTAAGCTTGATTCGGTTAAGCTGGCGATTGGTGTTGGGGGAGCTTTTGATTTTTATGCTGGTAAAATTAAAAGAGCTCCAAAGTGGATGCAAAAGGCAGGACTTGAGTGGTGTTGGAGGTTTTTAAGACAGCCGAGTCGAATAAAAAGAATTTGGAATGCCACCTTTAGATTTGTTGGTTTGATTTATGACGAAAAGAATAAACGTAAGCTTAATAATTTGCTTTAATTCGATTTTGTGCTATTATAAAATTCCCTAATTGCTCTCCTGCAATCTTAATTAACCAGGAGTCATGAGCGAGTTAACTGCCCATCATGGGATTATGAAGTATGAAAAGATTCAGTTTTTCTTCCGTAAACACTGGACTCACTTTCTAAAACCATGTGTTTTTGGTGTTTCGATTGGCCTTTTGATTCTTTTTGCTTATTTGCTTATTGGAGCCGTAATTATGTCCTTTGGAGTTACTTTTTTGTATAGTTTATTCGCTTTTTTGGTCATTATTTCTTCCATTTTTGTAATAAATACCTTTTTCTTACAACTTTTTAATTTTTATTTCAATGTCATTATTGTGACGGATTGTCGTATTATTATCGCCCGTAAAACGGTGTTTTTAAGAAACGATAATGACGCGATTGATCTCACAAAAATTCAGGATATTGGGGTTATAGCTCATGGTATTTTTAGAAATTATTTAAATTATGGCGCTTTGATCATTACTCTTTCTACCTCAGCCCCACCTGTGGTTATTTCATATGTTCCCAATCCACATTACTATTTAGAGCAGATGAATCGAATTAAAAGAGAGCATATTTTAAGACGTCAGGAGATTAAGCATTCTGAAAAGGGCAAAAAAGATTATCTTAAAGATATTAAGAACCTTGAACTTTCCGAATAGTTTTATTAAAATTTATTTATGTTTAGATTCCCGGGACAACGCGAAGGTGAAGAGGTATTAACCTTAATTTATAAACATCCAATTGTTTATGTAAAAATTGTGATCGCTTTTTTGGTGGTTGTAATGCTTCCTGTTTTTTTACTCCTCTTTTTCTGGTTTCTTGCCTACCCTTTAGCTGACTTTTTTCACAGGGGTGTCGTGGTTGGTATCATCAGCTCTATGGTGATTCTGTACGGATTGCTTTTTACCTGCATCCGTTGGATCAATGAGGAATTTGATATTTTTATCCTGACAACTGACCGGCTTATTGATGTTACCCAGATCACTTTTCTGAAGAGAAGTGTAACGTCTACTCCTTTAGGGCAAATTCAAGATACTACTGGTGTAATCAGTGGCTTTTTGCCGACCATACTTCATTATGGAGATTTAACGGTTCAAACTGCTGCTGGAGATGCGTCTGATTTTTTTATTGATCATATCCCTGATCCTGAAGGTGTGGGTCGTAAGATTTTGGATTGGGCTCATAGAAAAAGGAACGACGAGTCATTTGAAGAGGAAATTAGGCAATGTAGGCTTGATGCAGCAAGTTAGGCTCTTTTTGGGGCGTTCCTGTTTTTTGGCGTATGTGATAAACTGAAGGGGTAAAATAAATATGAATTTTAAAATTGTACAACACTGGTTTGCTATTGCTTTGTTTTGCCTGGTTTTTTTCATTGTTTCTTATCAGCCAGTTTCTGCTTTTAACGAAAAACAGGCTGAAGTGACGATGGACTCTTATGGTGATTTTGAAATATCCCCCATTTATTATCAGGATGAATCTTTCAATACGGTTTTTATTGATTCTGAGGAAGAACTTGAGGAGCTTTTAGTCAATTATGATCCTTTGAATGGAGGTGGATGGGAGGAAGCTGAAGTCCATGATGATGGATATGGAGCTAGCGGCATTCTCTTTACTTCCCCAGCTACCTCAGTTCAGTTTAAACGAGTAAATACAGCTAAACATCAGACTACATTCAAAGCTCGTTTTTATAATTTTGAATCAGATGATGAGGATCCGGATTATTATGCTGGTACTGAGCTTGCCGCTAAAACATATCGGGTGATTAGCCGAAAAGAATGGGGGGCTGATGAAAATATCAGGTACTGGACACCCGAAATGGAGGAGTTTTTTAGGTCAAATGGTAAGCAAAAAAGTTATAAAGGGGTTTGTGGAGATTTTAGTACTAAGTATGCTAATGAAACGAGATTAAGCCGAACCGTAAAATACGGTCCAGGGGGAGAGCGGTTGATTTGGCCTATTTCGTATGCAAAAAATATAGAAAAAATTGTTGTCCATCATACCGACTCTGAGCTCAGAGACTTAACGGGTGACAAGCGGATGGATGGTCGGGATTATAAGGCGATGCTAAGGGCTATTTATTATTTTCATACGGTCAGCCGAGGGTGGGGTGACATTGGCTATAATTATATTATTGATCCTTTAGGAAACATTTATGAGGGCCGATATGGTGGAGATCGCGTTATAGGCGCGCATGCTCAATGCTATAACAATGGCAGTATCGGAATTGCGATTATTGGTAATTATGAATCGCAGAATATTTCTCAACCCGCCATGAATTCTCTTTTGGCACTCGTTGCAAAAAAATCAAAAACCTATGGCTTTGACCCTGATAGCCGATCCTCCTTTAGAGGAAAGGTCCGGCAAAATATTTTAGGACATAAGGATCTTAGGCCTACTTCATGCCCAGGCACCAGGCTTTATAGCTCTTTATCACAAATAAGAGACAGGGCTTCGATTTTAGCTCGGAGCGGAGCTTTTAGAGAGTCATCCCTAAGCGCTCAAACTCTTGATTATAATGCAGACCCGCTTTCTGACGTTTCTGCCCTTTCACTGAAACCAAAAGGGGTTAAGAAAATCTCTCTGAAATTTCGGAATATTGGCAAGAAGACGTGGGATAAGAATACTTGGTTGCATGTTGCTCAAAATAACCGAAAAGAAGCCAGGGTGATACCGATTATTGAAAATAAGGCTTTTGTGGCGGCTAATATGAAAGAGGATCGAGTGAGTCCTGGTCAGACGGCCACTTTTGAGGTGGAGTTAGAATCGGGCTACATTGCCGGCAATCAGGTTTTCGAGGTTGCACCTGTTGTTAATGGCCGATATAAGGTTTCTCGAGCTGCTGTTTTTATACCTGTCGAAACGGAAGAGCCTCGATTTGATTACCGGGTGGTCTCTAAAGATCTTCCTGCAGGGAATGTGTTTCAGGGGCAAAAGCTGCAAGGCAAGGTGGTACTTCAGAATATCGGTAATGTGAAGTGGGTTAATTACGGTGAGACTCCTATACGCATGGGCACCGAGGCATTGCGGGACCGACGGAGTATTTTGGTTAATTCGTCGCGTATTGCGCATTTAGTTGAGAGTGAAGTTTTACCAGGAGAAAGCGGTACTTTCTTTTTTGATATGGAAGTACCTTTGAGGTATGAGGGGCGGATTAAAGAGCGTTTTACTCCTGTGATTGAGCATGTTCGATGGTTGGATGACCGGGGGCTCGGTTTTGATGTAATTGCCAAGAAGCCACGGCATGCAGCTCGTATTTTGAATAAAACCAGAGTTCCTTATTTACTGCCTGGTGAAATGCGGAAAATTGATCTTACTTTGGAAAATAAAGGTGACCTTCCGTGGGAGCAGGATAATATGAGAATTTCGCTGGTGAGCCGAGGCATTCAATTGTTCAAAAAACGTTTGGTGCCTACCAGTTTAGTTCAACCAAAAAAGACCACTGATTTTAGCTTTTGGATTCAGGCTCCCTATAAGGCTGGTAAGCATAGTGTCTTTTTAAAACCTCGCTTTAAGCAATTGCCTATTCGGGGTGGCACTTCCCGTTTTTTAATCGATGTTCCTGAGCCTAAGTTGCGCGCACAACTGGTTGAACAATCTGAGCGCTCAATTTCTATCCGCCCCTGGGAAGAGATTGAGGTTGAAGTTAAATACAAAAATTTAAGTAATGCGGTGTGGCGCAGCAATGGGCCGAATGCGATCCACATTGCCCCTGCCAAGCCGCAGGATCGCCTAAGCCGACTTTACAATCGTGATGAGTGGGTGAATAGGCATAGGGCAACTACGATGGTTGAGAAGGTTGTTAAGCCGGGTGAGGTAGGGACTTTCCGGTTTAAGGTTAAGCCAAAATCACGAGGTCTTTATCGCGAATATTTTCAATTGGTGATTGAGCGAGTGGGTTGGATTGATGGAAGTTTTGTCCGTTGGGATTTTAAAGTGGCTGGTGATCGAAAGGTAGGCAGCTCATCGACTCGAAAAGTTAAAACAGTAACCGTTGCTAAAACGACTTCAAAAACTGCAAATAAGACAACTCAGAATACTGTTCGTACATCGGTCGATAAGGAAGTTCCAGCGCAGAGCGAAAGACCTTTTAGTGTTCGGATTTCTCACGATAAATCTAATGCGACTATTCGGGTGAATAAGAAGTATAAGATTATCGATAGTAAAAATAAAACCATGTTTTCTATTGGAGCTGGTACTTCTGTAGACGTCCGTAAGATTGGTTCTAATATTCATGTTCAACTTGGCGGAACGGTTAAAAGTTCAGATATAATTCGAGTAATACCTGATGTAGGTGGGATTGTTGAAATTGTATCTATGGAGCGACGGCCTGCATGGAATACAAAATTAAATGACAATCGATTTAGAGGTGTGATGGAGATTCGGGTGGTGAATAATGAAACCGCTTATATTAACGAATTGCCTCTTGAGGATTATTTAAGTGGTTTGGCTGAGGTGTCTAATGGCTCTCATTCTGAAAAGCAAAAAACGATTGCGATACTGGCTCGGACATATGCCCGTTTTTATATGGATGATGCCAACCGAAAGTTTCCAGGATTGCCCTATGATGGCAGTGATGATCCAGCAGTATTTCAGCGTTATTTAGGTTATGGAGTTGAGGTCAGATCTCCGAATTTTGTTTCAGCTGCCAAAAGCACTGAAGATATGGTGGTAACTTATAATGGAACGTTGATTAAAACTCCTTATTTTACACAAAGCGATGGGCGAACCCGTAGCGCCGAAGAGGTTTGGGGATGGAAAAATACTCCTTATCTTCAGTCAGTTGATGATCCTCACTGTAAGGGGTTAACCCGAAAAGGCCATGGTGTTGGCTTAAGCGGTTGTGGTAGTGACGCGATGGCGAAAGAAGGAAAGGGGTATGAGGAGATTATTAAATACTATTATCAGGGAGTGGAGGTTGAAAAACTTCGTTTTTAATTGCTATTTTCTATTTACTATTTACTATTTGATTGCTGTTTAAACTTAAATAGTGATTATTAATTAACAAATAGTAAATGATTTTGGGGGTTGATACTATTACAGAAAAGGCAGGTGTTTATTTGGGTGATGGGACGCATTCATTTTTTAAACCCTTAGAAACTAAACATGCCAGTGACAGCTTGATTGAAATTATTGATGACCTTATGGGGGAGGCAAAGACTGACCCCGATCAATTAGAGGGGGTTATTGTTGTTAAGGGTCCTGGTAGTTTTACGGGTGTTCGGGTCGGAGTGGCGGTGGCTAATCAATTTGCCCATCAGCTTAGTATTCCGATTATAGGAATCACCACTGATGAGCTTTATGATGCTTTTGTAGATGAGTCTGATTATGTATATGTGCAAACGATGAATAGGGATCAGGTGTACATGGTGGGCGAAGGAAAATATGAAAGGGATTATCCTCAATGCATTATTTCAGTTTCTGAATGCCATAGTGAACTTTCATCAGGTCAAATAAAGTGGTTTGGTCAGTTGTCTGAAGACCATTTAAAAGGATTTTTTGATATTGAGCTTGTCTCAGCTTCAAAAAATAATGAGGAGGGGTGGAGAGCGCTTTCTGGTTCTGTTGAATTTCCAGATAAAAAGAAATATCAATTGGTTGAACCTTTTTATGGTAAGGAGCCAACCATAACAAAGTCTAAAAAGCACTAATCTTTTAATGTGCTATTTAAATATTGTGATATTTCACTATCGGATAGTTCATATGTTTCCACTAATCCTTTTTTGATTGTGTTTAGGTAGCTTTTGTTTGGTTGTTCTTTTTTTGCATCATTCCATTTGGCAGTAAAAGTAAACATGGGATGACCTTCACTTTCTCCTAGGTAGAGAATTCTACCGTACCATTCGAACTCTCCTTTGATGCCAATATTGAATTCACCAGTTGCCTTTGCTTCGATAAGATCAATATCTATATTTACAGCATTTTCTATATTTACATTATTTTCTTGTAATACTATATCTTTGAATTGTTCTGAGGTTATTAAATATTGTCGAGCGTAGGTTTGGTGTTGGGATTTGTTTGGCTTTAGAAAGCTGGCAGCTCCCTTTCCCCATATACCACCTTCTTTGGCGAAATACAGCTCATGGTTGATGATGCAAGGTTTGTTTTTGATTGGAGGAGTCGAGTCATGACATCCTTGATCATTCTTTTTACACCCCTTGGCCACTCCTCCCTTTATGTAGCAGATGAATCGCTCATACAGCAAATTAGATCCATAAGCCACGTACCAGACATGGTTTAAATTTTTGTTATCCATGAACCAATTTTTTTATTTCTTTGATATGCTTTTTTGCTTCTTTGTATCCTTCGTCTATCAGCTTTTTTGATTTTTGGAAGTCAAAAATTCCCGCGGGACCTAAATCGGGTTGAATTAAGAAGTCTGGCTTATCTATTTCGAGGTTTTTCTGAGTGAGTTGGTTCTGCATGATGAAGACTGAGCTTTCCATGATATCAATAATATTTGGTCTGTCCGGTGTTAGCCAATTTACCAGCTTTATTTTAGTGAAGTGTTTTCCATGGTAGCGTTTTTCGTTTAAAAAGGAATTGTTTAGGTCTACTGATATTACAACTTCTGCGCCGAGGTTACGGACGACGTTAGTGGGCAATGGATTTGTTGCGCCACCGTCAACTAAATGCCGTCTATTTTTTTTGAATGGAGTAATGATTCCCGGAATGGCGATACTTGCTCTGATAGCGTCAATAATGCTCCCGGATTTTAGGTGCACTTCTTGCCCGGAAATCAGATCGGTTGCTACGGCAACAAAGGGTATCTGGGCTTCATCGAATTCCCTTTTCCCTATAATTCTTTCTATTAATTTCACCACTTTTTTACCGTGAAATAAACCTTTCTTGGGAATGGCGGGATCGAAGTATTTTGCGACATCCTGCCATTTTACATTTCTTAGTACTTTTTCCATTTCTTCTATTTTTCCAATAGCCAGAACCCCTCCCATTATGGCTCCGATACTGGTTCCAGCTACAAAGTCGATCGGTATGTCAGCTTCTCTTAGAGCTTTTATGACCCCGATATGAGCACACCCTCTCGCACCTCCGCCTCCGAGCGCTAAGCCTACCCTTTTTATCCTTTTCTGTTTCATTATTTTGAGATTAATTTCATTGGCACTTGTTTGTATGCTTTCTTCATCAATGGTGAACTCAATAAAAAGTCAGCGGAGGCGCGATTGGTGGCAACCGCGATGTCATATACAACTGCTAGTCTCAATAGCGCCTTTACGTCAACATCATGCGGGTGTGGTGAAAGCGGATCCCAAAAGAAAATCATGCAATCGATTTTTCCTTCAGCAATTTTAGCACCGGTTTGCTGATCGCCTCCTAATGGTCCGGTTTTAAACCGCTTTATTTTAAGTTTTAATTCATTTGCCAATATCTTTCCCGTTGTTCCTGTTCCGAACAGGTTATGACTTTTGAGTGATTTTAAATTCTTTTTGGCCCAATCTATCATTTCATCTTTCAGGTCGTCATGGGCAATGAGAACAATATTCTTTTTTGATTTCACAGTTAGTAAATTAAGAATTAATGAGAACTGATTTTGGATTATTTTGAAATTCTAACCATTTAATATTTATAAACTCAGCGATTCCTTGCTTGAAAAGTGATGTGTCGAAGGCTTGTGCGTGTTTTCGAATTTTTATTGGATCGAATTTCATTTTTTCGAATTTGAGTATGGCGTTTGATAAAGATTCGATCGTTTGTTCTTTAAAAAATACCCCTGTAACCCCTTCTTTCATGCTGTCTAAGCTACCCCCCTTATTTAAAGCGATAACGGGGCGGCCTGCGGACATGGCTTCGAGCGGAACGATGCCCGCATCTTCAATTTGGGGAAAGACGAATGCCTTGCAGTTTGCGTATAACTCCTTTAGTTCTTTTTCTGATACTCTGCCTAGAATTTCTACATTTGAATTCGCTAATTTTTTGATTTTTTTATAATCGGATCCCATCCCAACCACTTTAAGTGGCAGTTTTAATTTGTTGAAGGTTTCTACGATTAAATCGAATTTTTTGTAAGGTATCAATCGCCCGACAGCTAAATAGTAATCTTCAGTTGGGTGATCGATGGGTTTGAATTTATTGGAATCAACCGGAGGATAGATGACATGAGAGTCTCTTTGGTAATGTTTTTTTATCTGATTGGCGATATGACTGGAGTTGGCAATGTAAAGATCAACTCG
>JAJDCE010000004.1 GCA_029260985.1 Patescibacteria group bacterium
AAAGATCAACTCGCTGAGCTGCACACGAATCCCATTCTCTTATTTTTTTGATTTGGTGACGAATGTAAGGGTGTAGCATTCGGGGGAATTTCTTTAACCTGGTCTCTAGATCCCATGTTTCCCAAGCGTACCTCATCGGTGTGTGGCAATATGATATATGAAGAGTGGAAGGTTTAGTAATGATCCCTTTACTGACACTATGACAACTGGAAAGAACGATGTCGTAGTCATCCAGATTGAACATTTCAACAGCGGTGGGCATTTGCCCTAGCAGCCATTGATGCTTTACCGGCATTTTGTTCAGCCAACTTGTGTGAATTCTCTTCAAATTCCCTAATTCTTTCATCTTCTTGGGCCGATACATCGTGGTGTAAATGGGTGCTTCCGGAAAAAGATCGTGAAAAGCTGAGATGACGCTCTCGGCGCCTCCATAATTTGTGAGCCAGTCTGTAACAATCGCTATTTTGGGAGCTTTCATATTTATAGTCTATTTTCGATAATACGATACAACAAAAATACCTAATTCCCAATACCCAAATCCCAATTAAAAACTAGGCTGGCTCACCTTCCAAACACCATTCCATGCACTTATCCACTTCAATCTCCACATATTTTCCAATCAATTTAGGATCACTAGCCTTGAATCTCGTCATTTTGAATTCGGGAATCTTGCCGTCGGCGTAACCTTTTCTGATTCTCTCGACTAATACCTTCACCTTTTTGCCTTTGAAGTTCTGATTGTAGTCATGAGAAATATTTTTCATGAGTTCTGTGATTCTTAGAAATCTCTCTTTTTTGATCGTTTCCGGCACATCGTCATCCAGTTTTTTGTGAGCGAGAGTTCCTTTTCGTTCGGAATATTTTGATACATAGATCAGGTCGATCTTGAGTTCTTCGATAATATTGCAACTTTCCATAAATTCCTCTTCTGTTTCCCCGCAAAATCCTACAATGATATCGGTACTGATGGATATGTGAGGGATTTTGATTCTGAGTTTTTTTACTAATTCGCGGAAGCGATCCGGAGTATAGAGGCGATTCATTCGTTTTAAAACTGCTTCAGACCCTGACTGAAGGGGGAGATGAATATGAGGAACCATGCTGGGTAATTTACCGTATAGATCGATGACATCATCCGTTATGTCTTTTGGGTGAACGGTGTAGAACCGAATTCGGTCAATCCCTTCCACGGTATCTATTTTTCTGAGCAATTGTGCGAAATGAGATTCCTGTGAGTCTTGATCAGCGTCTTTTGCATTATAGGTGCTCACATTTTGGCCAACTAAATTTATTTCTACAGCGCCTCTTTTTGCAACTTTTTTTACTTCGTCCAGAATTTCTGACATTTTCCTGCACTCTTCACGTCCACGTGCATATGGCACTATGCAATATGAGCAGAAATTATTACATCCATTGGATATAGGAATAAAAGCCTGGGATAAATTGGTTATTGTTGGGCTGATGTGAAAATAGTCACATAAATTCTTAAACTCATCACCACCTTTTGAGCCATGAAGTTTGAATAGAATATTTGGTAATTGCATCAGGTCTTTTATCCGAAAGACAAAGTCGATCGTCGGCATGGTTTTAAAAACTTCATGTTTTACATCGCCTCTTGCGCCGGACTCGTCTCTGATCATACAGCCCGTAATACCAATTCGAAGATTTGGGTTTCTTTTTTTCATTGGGGCAAACTGTTCACCTAGACCATAAATTTTGTTTTCAGCCTTTTGCTTAATTGAACAGGTGTTTAGGAGAATTAAGTCAGCGTCTGCGTATCCATCCGTTTTTTCGTACCCCATTTGCTTCAAAACAGTCGTGATCCGTTCGGAATCCGAATAGTTCATCTGGCAACCGTAGGTTTGGATGTAGTATTTCATAGAAATAGTCTCAGGTGCACTTCGGCTTTGCTCAGAGCTTTTAGCGAGTGCGAGTCTCAAGTGCTTATTTATCTTACTTAATTGTGGTTCAAGTGCAAGTTTATGTATAATCCAGTTACTATGACATTCTTAATGGACGCATCAGCGGAGCTTGGTCTGAATAAGGCTGGCTACAAAAAAATGCTCAGACGTTACGTGTGGGAGGCTTATTTAGATGACTTGGGGGCAGGTGATGTGACTACCGATTTGTTTATTTCTGATAAATATCAGATAGTAAGGGCTGAAATCATTGCAAAAGAGTCTGGAATCTTGGCTGGAATGCAGGAGGCGGAATGGTTTTTGGCTAAATTCAGAATGAAAATTAAGCAGAGGCGAAAAGATGGATATCGATTAAAGAAGGGGGATTGGATTATGAAATTTGAAGGAAAAGCTGATCGGATCTTAGCTTCTGAGAGGACTCTTCTTAATTTACTTCAGCGTATGAGTGGGGTGGCAACAGCAACTAGCCTTTTGGCTTCTCAATTGCCTCAATCGATAAAGCTTTTGGCAACAAGAAAGACTCTTTGGGGAGATTTGGATAAGCGTGCAGTGCTGGTTGGAGGCGGATATACCCATCGGCTCAACCTCTCAGATGCTGTTTTACTTAAAGAAAATCATATTAGCCTTGTCTCAGATATGCGACATGGCTTTAAGGGTTCAAAAGGTCTTAGATTTATTGAAATTGAACTGGAAAACTTAGATCAAGTTAGGGCTTTAGCTAGGTCTTTGGCAGGTTCAAAAAAGGTAGTAGTGATGTTGGATAATTTTAAGCCAGAACAGATAAAGAAAGCAGTTCAATGCCTTAAAAAAACTGATGTATTGATTGAGGTGTCTGGAGGAATCAATATGTCGAACATCAAAAAATTTGCGATTAAGGGTGTAGATGCTATTTCATCTGGTTCGATTACGAATAAAGCACCCTCCCTTGATTTTTCTTTAATATTGAAGCCGAATGGAAGGAGAAAATGATCATGAATTGCCGTTTGAGCCTATAAAACCAAAAAAACATTCGTTTTGGTATAGGCTTTTTGCGATCATTTCTGCTGCTGCATTGTTTTTGTTGTCTGTCAGGGCTTATTTCTATGTAATGGATCTATAATCAGACTCCTGTAGCATTAGTTTCTCAATTATCCTGACATTAGCAGCTGGGAAGGGGTATTTTTTGAGCTCTTCAATTTTTACCCATTTTCCTTTTGAGGGGATTTTTTTGTCAGTTGTTTTGGCACGGAAGCAGTGTAAATCGACGGAGAATTTGGTGTAACCATGTTTGATTCGATGGAAAGGTTTGATGTTTGAGATTTCGATTCCAATCTCTTCTTTAATTTCTCGTTTGAGGGCTTCTTTCACTGTTTCTTTTTCCACTTTTCCACCAGGAAATTCCCAAAGTCCGCCCATTAATCCTTTGCTGGGCCGCTTTTGGATGAAGATCTTTTCGCCCTTTTCGATAATGGCGATGGCGACCTTGATTGGCACTTTTTCAATCTTTTTACCCCGATTAGGAAGCAAGTTCATCGTTCCTTTTTTGTTGCTGGCACATCTAGATTTCAGAGGGCAACGATCACATTTAGGATTTTTTGGGCTGCAAATAAGTGCACCCAATTCCATCATGCCCTGATTGAACTCACGAGCTTCTTTGGGCACCGATTTTTCCATCCAGTTCCAGAAATGTTTGATGTTTTCCGGTAGGCGAGTGTTTTTTGAATAATTCATGAGCCTGGCGATGACTCGTATTACATTTCCGTCCACAATCGGCTCTGGTTTGTTGAAAGCGATGCTTGAAATGGCGCCAGCGGTGTACTTTCCGATTCCTGGAAGCTCTAAAATTGCTTTTGGATCATTTGGAAGCTGACCATTATGCTTTTCGACAATTACCTTGGCCGCTTTTTGGAGATTTCGGGCTCTTGAGTAATACCCTAAGCCTTCCCATAGCTTTAGGATTGTATCCTCTTTAGCATCTGCAACCGACTTGATGTCAGGCAATTTCTTTATCCATTGATCAAAATAAGGCAGAACCGTTGTAACCTGAGTTTGCTGGAGCATAATTTCTGAGATCCAGACCTGGTAGGGGTCATAATTTTTTCTCCATGGTAAAGCCCGTTGGTTTTTTTTGAACCAATCAATAAGTTTTTTCTGAATAAATTCAATGTCAGCTGTTTGGAGTTTTTTCATAGGTGATTTATTGCGGATTTTAGTTTAACATAAATGCACTTTAATCCCTCTGATGAAGAAAGTTCTAATTATCGACAATTACGACTCGTTTACTTATATTCTGAAGCAATATTTTGGTGAGTTAAAGGCGAGTCCTGAAGTGTTTTTTCACGATGAGCTCACAGTCAGTCAGATTAAAAAGCTTAAACCCACTCATATTGTTCTTTCGCCAGGTCCGGGAACGGCGGAAGAGCAGAAAGATGTGGGGATTATGTTTGAGGTGATTGAGGAATTTTATCAAAAGATACCTATTCTTGGTGTTTGCTTGGGTCACCAGGCTATTGGTAAGTTTTTTGCCCAAAGAATTGTTCATACTCCAAGGATTATGCATGGCAAACGGAGTTTGATTCATCACGATCGACAAGGAATTTTTCAGGGGCTTAAAAATCCATTTGAAGCGATGCGCTATCACTCTCTTACACTCGACTTTTCTGATTCAAAACTTCAAGATCAAGTCGGACTAACGGCTCAATCAGATGATGGAGTGGTGATGGCTATTCAACATAAAAAATACCCAGTTTTTGGAGTTCAGTTTCACCCTGAAAGTTTGGGAACAAAAGAAGGGAAAAAGATAATTCGTAATTTTTTGAAGTATTGATGAAAATAACTGACAAGGACATTCAGAAAAAAGGATTTGCAGTTCTCCACGGCAAATGGGGAGGTTCGGGCAAAGTTAATACATTAATTGGCCTAAATGGCAGTACGGTGCCCTCAATTTCAGATTTCAGACCTGTCCGTCCGGTAGGCGGGTTTCAGAATTCAGATTCAAATGCGAAATCAGAAATGCCAGCCCGACACGGTGCTGGCGGGCGAAATGCGAAATGCATGGTTGGTTATTTAGCTTATCCGAATGCTTCACTTAAAAATGATATTTCTGATCGTCAGTTTTTTTATTATGACAAGCTTACTAAGGTTAAAAATCTGCCCGAAGTTCAGTCGACTTATAAAACTTCAGGCAAATTGCAGCAAAGCGTTACTAAATCTCAATACATCAAGAGTATTAAGCGGATAAAAGAGTTGCTGGCTGCTGGTGAGATCTACCAATTGGTTTATGCCATTCGGTTTAGGAAGAAGTTCGATGGAGATCCTTATGCCTTATTCTCGAAATTAGCTGAGGTGAATCCTGTTGATTTTGCGGCCTACTTGAATTGTGGTGATTTTCAAATTGTTAGTAGCTCACCTGAGCGTCTTTTTAAAGTCAAGAATGGCAAAATCATAACTACGCCGATAAAAGGGACTGCAAATAAAAAGAATCTTAAGTATTTATTGGAGAGCGAGAAGGAACGGGCGGAATTGGATATGATTACTGACCTTGAGCGTAATGATGTTGGTAAAATCTGTGAATATGGAACGTTGAAGCTTAAAAAAGAACGTGAGTTATTGGAGCTTAAGAATCTTTGGCATACTTATTCCGAAGTTGAGGGTCGATTGAGATCTGATGTTGGTTCTGAGGAGGTTATTGAGGCTATGTTTCCTGGAGGTTCTATTACGGGTTGTCCTAAAAAACGAGCAATGAAATATATTTCCGAACTTGAGGGGTTGCCGAGGAATATTTTTACAGGAAGTATCGGTTATGTTTCCAATTGTGGGCCAATTGCACGCCGATTGTTAGTCAATGGTCAGACAATTGGTCGACAGTCGGCAGACAATCGGAGTAACAATTGGGAGATGGACTTTAATATAGCGATTCGTACAGTTCTTATAAAAGACGGTTATTTGGAATTCTGGGTGGGTGGGGGAATAGTGGCTGATAGTGAGCCGGAAAAGGAATATGAAGAATGTTATTTGAAAGCAGAGCGATTTCTTGATATAATCTAATAACCTTAGCTAATAAACTTTTTTAATACGATGGTTGTCAGTATAGATGGCAAGATAGTCGATGAAAAAAAGGCCAAAATTCCGGTAACGGCGGAAGCGTTTTTATTTGGCTATGCTGTTTTTGAAACCGTTCGAACTTATAATAAAAAAATCTTTCGTTTAGATGACCATTTAGCCCGACTTTATGTTTCTGCGGATGTGATTGGGCTCAAGTCCAAATGGACGTTCAAAAAGACATATGATGCAGTGGCTAAGGTTTTAGGGAAGAGTAAGTTCAAAGAAGAGAAGATACGAATTATTCTTACCAAACAGCACTTGATCGTAATGGTTGAGAAGCTTTCTGAAAAGCCTGATGACTTTTATAAAAATGGGGTGAAAATGGTTTCTTATTTGGGTAGAAGAAATGCGCCGAGGGCAAAGCTGCTTGCTGATGTACTTTGTTTTTTGGCTAAGCATCATGCGAAGCATTGTAATGTTTATGAATCACTTTTAGTTGATCCTAAAAAATACTATGTTCGCGAAGGCGCTTATTCTAATGTTTTTTGGGTACATAATAATCAACTTCATACTACGAATAAGAACATTCTCTACGGAATAACTCGTGATACAGTTGTTGAGCTCTCAGGGGATTGTAAATTTGAGGGAATAAAGCTTAAGAGCTTAATCAATGCTGATGAAGTGTTTATCACTCAGACAACGAGTGGAATTCTGCCCGTGGTGGAAATTGATGGTCAAAAAATAGGGACTGGAAAGCCAGGTGTTTTGACAAAAAAGCTCATCAAGCGATTTAATAAGTTGGTTTGGGGTAAGTAATTACCTTTCCCCCTTATAGTCGGCATTTATTACAATCTTTACATGTTTTTAAGTGGAATTTCTTTGGGAGGGGTTTGAGGCCCATTTTTTCTCTTATTTTAATTCCAGTTGGCGTAATAGCAAGTCCTCCCAATGCGGTTTCCCGAATGCCTTGCCACATATTGTCAGCAATATTCATCATGGCATCTGCTACTTCGTCCATTGGTACATAGCTTTCTATTCCGAGTAGGCTTAGGTCGGAGGCGCCGATAGCTACGTTTACGTAAATGGCATTTCGTTTCACGCAAGGTACTTCGACTAAACCTCCAAGTGGGTCACAGGCTAGGCCGAGGCAATTTTTGAGGGCTAATGCGGCCGCATTAATGCATTGCTCAGGAGTTCCACCTCTCATTTCGGTTACGCCGGCGGCTGCCATGGCAGCTCCTACACCTACTTCTGCTTGGCATCCTCCTCTTGCGGCGGAAATGGTTCCACCTTTTTCCAAAATAGCGACTCCTATGGCTGAGGCGGTAAAGAGAGCCCGGAGCATTCTTCGCTTACTGGATTTCATGTGTTCCCAGGTGCTGAAAAGAACTCCCGGGATTATCCCCGCCCCTCCTGCAGTGGGAAAGGCGACTATCCGCCCCATACGGGCGTTTTGTTCGTTGGTGGCAATGGCGTAGGCCATAGCACGGACTGCGACTTTACTGTGTAGTAAATTACCCATGTTTTTTGTCCCCTCATAAATCTTTTTTGCATCTCCACCCGTTATTCCGTATTTGGATTTTTCCGTTGATTTAATTCCTTTCTGAATAGCATCCCACATTGCATCTCTGATCTGCTTCATCTTGTCTCGAACCTGAGGTTTGGTTTTATTAAAAAGCTCCATTTCACGTTTTACTGCAATTTGAGAAATCGGTAGGTTATACTTTTTACATAGCTTGAGTAGTTCGGTGCAGTTATTGAAGTCGTATTTCATGTAAATCAGTTATTCAATCTTTCTACAGGTGAGGATAATTATCCTCGCTTTCAGAATTTTAGAAGCTTAGTTAGAGCGCGGACGAATTCAATGCCGGGCATCTTTTCTAACTCCTGAACTTGCGGCAGTTTTAGGGCAAAATTTTCTATGCTCAATACCGTTAAGCTATTTTTCTTGAGCGAGAAGGTCTGTTTTCCCGCTATGGGGCATCCCCAGTCGATCAATTTTCCGTACAGAGGGTTTAAAAGATTTGGTTTATTAATATGTCCAACAAGGAGTGAAAAATACCTGCCTGCTATCATTTCAAGGTCGATCGGAATATTGTTGATTTGAGTGATATTTATTTTTCCACCACCTACTGAAGATCCAACAACACTTAGTTTTCGTTTTTTATTGCTCAGAATGATCCTGACAGTATTTGGATGGTGCTCAGGGGTTGAAATTTTATGTGGAATGAATTCGTATTTAATCTTCTTCTTTTTGGCGATTTCAAAGGCGTTTTTGATGTTCGGATCACTGGTCCAAAGCTTCATTACTCCGGCAAGTAAGGCTTTATCAGTTGCATGACCTTGATAAACGGTGGCGAATGAGCCGTATAAAGTGAATTTAGCCTCTGATGGAGTTCCCCTAAAAAGCGCTCTGGCAATTTGACCAATTTTACAGGCGCCCGCGGTGTGCGAGCTGCTTGGACCTACCATTACCGGACCGGCAAGGTCGAATAATGAGTGTTTCATTGGAGGAGGCTTTAACTTTAATTTTATTTTATATAAACGGGAATTAAATGTCCACTTATAAAACGACCTAAAATGTCCGTTTATATTTTCTATTCTCTAATTCCTATTTTCTATTTAGAATTCAAGTATGGATTTCAGCAAGCCGAAAATTATGGGGATAGTGAATGTGACGCCGGATTCGTTTTCTGATGGCGGACTTTTTTTAAGGACTAAGGACTATGGACTAAGGACTAGGCAGATGGTTGAGGAGGAGGTGGATGTTGTTGATATAGGAGGGGAGTCGACGGGGCCTGGGTCAAAGGGCGTCAGTTTAATTGAAGAAATGGATAGAGTAAAGCCGGTTATTGACACTATCTTTCAGAATAAGCTGACTGAAAAAGCTATCTTTTCTATTGATACCTATAAATCAGAAGTGGCTGAGTACGCGCTGCGGCATGGTTTTGGAATGGTGAATGATGTGACAGCGCTTAGAGGTGATCCAAAGATGATTGAAGTTTTGAGTCGCTATAAACCCTACGTGGTTTTGATGTATTCTAAAGATTTAACGGCCCGAACGACCACTGAATCTGTTGAGTATGACGATGTAATTGCTTCGATAAAAACTTTCCTGCTGGAACGAATCAGTACCTTGCTTGGGTCTGGTTTTCCGGAGGATAAAATCATTATTGATCCCGGCATGGGGATGTTTGTGTCGGCTGATCCCAAATACAGTTTCGAAATTATCGAAAGATTATCTGAGTTAAAGCAGTTGGCTTATCCGATTTTAGTTGGAGTTTCGCGTAAATCTTTTTTAGGTGGAAAGGTTGATGAACGTGATTTGCTGTCTGCTGAATGGAGTTTGAAGGCAATTCAAAATGGCGCATCTATTGTGAGGATACATGATGTTGGGCTGATGAAATCGTCAATGTTAAATTAATTCCATCGATACCTATCATCTTCCTTGGGTAATTTCTTCTTTCTCTTAGGAGGTTTTACCGGAAAGAAGTTTGGTTTATCTGTAGTTTTCGGAGTATCTATTTTAACGGGTTGTAATGCGGGGTCGCCAATTGGAGGTTCATCTGGCTGGTCGTTGTCTGCATCACTTAAGATACCCTCAATAATTGCACGTTTGTTGTGAGTTCGTTCTAATTCGGTGTTTTCTACTTCAATTCGAGGACTGGAGAGCATGTTATATTGTGTAGTTAGTGAAATATTATAATATTTATTTATTAATATGTCAAGTAGACTGTATTTCAGAAATCATTATACTGTTAACCGCTAACTCTTACTCTATGCGCCTTTCTAAAGAATTTAAATTCGATTCAGCTCACTATCTAAAGGATTATCATGGGAAGTGTGAAAGACTCCACGGGCATACTTATCGTATGCTGGTAACCATCGAAGGACCTGTTCAGGCGAACGGTTTAGTGATGGACTTTGTTGAAATCAAAAGGATTGTGAAAGAAAAAATAATTGAAAAGTTTGATCATGCGAATATCAACGACTTTTTAGAGCATTCAACGGCTGAAAACATGTGCATTTACGCTTGGGAACAGTTAAAAGATGATCTTCCGCTTGTTGAAATCAGGATATGGGAAACGGATACTTCTTGCGCCATTTATGAAGGTAAATAATTATTGCTATGGCTAAAAATACAACTGAAGTTTATTTGTCGCTGGGATCAAACATGGGGGATAGGATGGCTCATTTGTCTTCGGCAAAAGAGAAATTGATGAATCATCCGAAAATCAATATTTCAGAGGAATCAAAAATCTATGAAACGGAACCTTGGCCTCAAAACCATCCTGAAAAGGAAGAGGGACAACTTTGGTTTCTTAATTCGGTTATTAAAGTTAAAACTGGTTTAAATCCAGACGAATTACTCTTGTTTATTCAATCTGTTGAATCTGATTTGGGGCGAACGGAGAAAGGGCATTGGGGATCGCGCGAAATTGATATTGATATTCTTTTGTATGGCCAAGAGGTGATTGAGTCTGATCACCTTACCATTCCCCATCGTCATATGACGGATCGACATTTTGTTTTAGTTCCACTTGTGGAGCTTTCACCTGAGCTTAAAGATCCTGTATCGGGCAAAGCTTACAAAACCATCTTGCAAAGTCTATCTGATAAACATAAAGTAATACCCTTTTTTTGAACTAAGAACTAAGAACTAGGGACTAAGGACTAAGTTGCAGCTTAGTTTATAGTCTTTAGTCCCTAATCCTTGATTAAGAAATGGATAATGAAAAAATTGAAGAGGTTGTACAAGAGTTACTTGAATTAATTGGTGAAGATGCCGGGCGCGAAGGCCTGATTGATACTCCTCGTCGGGTCGCTAAGAGCTATAAGAAATTATTTGGCGGTTATGATGAAGATCCGAAGAAGCTCATCACAGTTTTTGATAATGAGGGGTATGATGAAATGATTATTGCCAAAGATATCGATTTCTATTCGACTTGTGAACATCACATGCTTCCATTTATCGGTAAGGCTTATGTGGGGTATATTCCTGATGATAAGATTATTGGATTGTCTAAATTACCTCGTTTAGTTGAAATTTTTTCTCGACGACTCCAGAATCAAGAACGCATGACTAAGCAGATTGCTGATACTATTAATGATCTCTTAAAACCTCGTGGAGTTGGAGTTGTCATTAAAGCTGAACATCTTTGCATGAAGGCTCGTGGAGTTGAAAAGCAGAATTGTGAGATATCTACCTCCTCGTTTACTGGCTTATTCATAAAAAACCAAAATACAAGGGCCGAATTTTTAAACTTAATTAAGTCCGGTTGAGGGACCAATTGAAGGACCTATTGTGGGATCAATTGTTAACCTATTGAAGGACCTATTGTGGGATCAGTTGGGGTGGTAGGTTATGTTTTTTTCTTAGATAAGTTATTAAATTACCTATTCTGATTGAAAGGTCTTTATGACTTTTCCAGAAATAGTCAGTTTTTTCTTGTGTTAAATGTCCATCATCTGTCAGTGCTTGAGTATGATTTTTTGTTTCATCACATGAGGCCATTGTAATACTTAAAAAACGAACAAAATCTTTTGGGTAATACCTTCTTCCAAAGCCTTCAGCAATATTAGAGGGGATAGATGAAGATGATCTTTTGACCTGTCTAACATCATCATTCTTCCAATTATTTGGTATCAGTTTAGCTTCTTTGTATATCTCTTTTCGCAGCTTAATCGCAATTTGATAAATTCTTAATTCTTCTAAATGCATAAAATCTAATTAAATACTAAATTACAGCCTAATTGTAGATAGCAGAATTTATCATATAACTCAAATAACCACAATGGGTCCGTCTATCGATCTCTCTATTGATCCTACAATTGGGTTCACTTATTGGATTTATTTCCTCAGAATCAGAATCTGACTTACCCAAACGTCATCACCTTCAGTAACGATGATTTCTTCTTCAATATTGTAAGCTAATTCTTCAGCGGCTTCCCGCACATGACGTGGAAAGTGATTGTGGCATTTTATGGTGTATTTACCTTTTTCATCCTCCAGTAGCATGGGCCTTCGGTAATGCACATTTACCAATATTAATTTCCCTTCATCTTTAAGTACTCGGTAACATTCATCGAGGAAGGGGATGATTTTTTTGAGGTGAACTAAAGTTAGACTTGAAAAAACGAAATCAAATTGATCGTCTTCAAATGGCATATTTTCCACATCTCCTTCAACGGTTTTGATGTCTGGGTTTTTCTTTTGAAGTTTCTCAAGCATGTCTGGCGAAAAATCCAGAGCAGTAACATCTGCACCTGCCGAGAATAATTTCATCGTTAAGCGGCCAGTGCCTGCCCCAGCGTCCAGTACTTTTTTATCTTTTGAGGCTTCGAAATACTCTTTGAGATGATTTTTCTCAAAACTGTCCCAGTATTTTTCGTTTTCGTCATAAGTACTGGCGAATCGACTGTAGCCTTCTTGTGGGTCAAGTCTTTTGGTCATTATTCTTTGTCCTCGATAGACCATTCAACTGTTTCACCATCCGGGTTGGTGACTTTGAAAGACCCATTTCCAAATTCCAGCTTACCACCTTCAGATTCGATAGATCCTTTTTTATCAATTTTTAACCCCTTGTAATCTATTTTCCCCTTGCTCCACCCACTGTATCCGTAGTTGCCAAGTGCAGGAGAAAGAATGGCTGAAATGATTGCCATGACGACTAAACTAACTAAAAGAGTTCCGATAATCCCACCTGTACTTAACTTGTGAATCGTTTTTAGAGCTACGACTAGGATCACCAGACCCCAAATGCTGCCAATGAAAGCTAGGGGCGGAAAAATACTTAACCAAAGTACAAGCATCCCGTAGGCGGCGACTCGGAAGAAGTGATCGTGTGCTGCATGGCCTTTGAAGAGTTTTTTAGCCACGAAACTGATCACATAGATTCCGATAATGGTGGTGATGATATGAATAATGGCCATCATCAAACTAAAACCAAGAGAGGGTTTAAAGAAAGGCGCGAAAAGCTGCATGCCGATTAAACTGAGAAGGCCTGCCGCAATGATAAAGTAATAGGCAAAAATCTGCTTGTTTTTATCTCCTGCAACGTGGTTCATGGCAGGTTTGTTTAGCGTTGCGATTTTCCAGGCATCGCCGATTTCTTTTTTGAAGTTAGGTTTGTGGTGTGTCATGATTATTTTGTTATGAATACTTTTTTATTGTAATCTTAATACCTGAAAACTCAAAACCCTATTTGTCGTCCTGAACTTGATTCAGGACCCTAAGTTAAATTGTCTTACCTGGGATCCTGAAATTATACCGGATCAAGTCCGGCACAAGATTCAGGATGACAATTGGGATAATCAATATCAAAATTCAGCAAATTTCTAGATGGAATTTTTATTGGAAGATCAAACACAGGTTAAGCTTGAATTTCGGCGTAGTAAACGGGCTCGCCGAATACGCTTACAAGTTGATTCCCAAGGTCAATTCACTTTAGTGGCTCCAAGATTTACGAGTGAAAGAGCGATTCAAACCTTTCTTTTTCAGTATTCCCGATGGATTGAAAAGCAAGTGGCTAAAATTAATCAGCAAAAAGAACTTCGGCCTGAATTTAATTATCATTCAGGTGATCAGTTTTACTATTTTGGTGAACCAGTTGTTTTAAAAGTGATTCCAACATCAAAAAAAAGACCCACTGTTAAAGTGCGGGATCATGATTTGACTATTGAGTTGGATGAAACTGTTAACGAAGAGGTTGGGAAGGATATGATTCGGTCTGCGATTGAAAAGTTTTATCGTGGAAAAGCTGTAGAAGTAATCCATGACCGTCTTCAGCATTTTAATGAGTTTTATGGATTCAGATACAATCGAGTTACTCTCCGGAATCAGAAAAGCCGATGGGGAAGTTGTTCTGGGCTTAAAAACCTGAATTTTAACTGGCGTCTTATAATGGCACCCATCGAAGTGATCGATTATGTGGTGGTGCACGAGCTTTGCCACCTTAAAGAGATGAACCATTCTTCACGCTTTTGGGCTTTGGTTGAAAAAGCTCTTCCAGATCATAAGGTTCAGCGGAAATGGCTGAGGGAAAATCATTATCTGCTGACTTATTAGTAATTAAATTTGAGAATTTTAAGCTTATATAATAAAATTGAGTCGTTTTTTAACAACTATTCACATGAAAAAATTAAAAATGAACAAAATTAAGAAATCGGATGGTCATTTAGGAGGGCGTAGTCTTCAAAAAAATGATGATTTAACCATGGTAGTGGAAACGCCAAGCCGGTCTTTGTGGAGCAAGGAAGTTTCCGATTCAGCAGCGCGATTTGTTGTAAAGAATGCCAAAGGTGCAATAGTACAGGATATAAAGGTTTCACAAGCTACTGTCCCAAAATCAGACGCTTCTGCAGTAGTTGGCCCGGCTATTAAATCGGTGCTTGATAATATTAATAGCGTTGATATTGATCTGCTTAAGATTGAATCGCTGTTGCCAAATATTGAGCAAGAAATATACATTTCTGTGGCTGATTATATTCATGGGTTGGAACAAGGCCAGGCATTATTAGAGGGCATTATAGCTTTTATAGAAAGCTTGGTTGTGTATGGAGGGGGTGACGGTGATCCGTTTAATATGGTACGGACTGTACAGGATACGCATGATAAGGATGGTGGCTTTTTGCATGATATGGCTCAAGCGCTCGGGAAGTTGGAAAAAGACCAGGATGGCGATGGTATTCCTGACCGATTTGATGATGATCGAGATGGTGATGGGGTTCCGAACAGTAAAGATTCTAAACCAGATGATCCAAATGAAAGTATCGTATACGAAAGTGAGGGATCAATGTACTTCAATACAATTAAGGAGATGTATGCCTATTTTGGATTAGACTACGATTTTCTTAATTCTCAAGTAGCACAAAATACTTTCCAGGATTTTGTGAATGGAGGTATGGATTATTCTACGCTGATGACTACGATGACGAATAGCTATAAGAGTTTCCGTTCGTGAGGTGTATGTACTGCTGTCATGTGCCCCGAGTCATGCACATTAAAATTATCTAATAGGGTGCATGACGAGAGCGCAGTGGGGTAAGGGAGCGAAGCGCTTGCGAAGCTGATTTGTTTTTCTCCTACTTTTTCTCCAATTTTTTTTAAATCTACCCTTTTTTTAGCAGGCAATATTATAACCCATCTGAAAAAACCAAAAAAGAATTTGTTTATTTTACCCTATTATTATGTTAAAATGTTTTTAATCAAAAATAAAAAAGAAATTAAAAATGAGACTAAATCATATTCTTATCAGCGGGTTTCTATTAGTTGCTTTGTTTGTTGGGGCTGTTGGATTTGTCGGTATTCAGGCGCAGGAAGCAACTCAGTCTGGTAAAGACTTAGAGAGCTACTTGTCAGGATTGAGTCAGAAACAAAATTTACTTTTTCAAATTATTGAAAGCGCAGATCATTCTAATTTTTCTAGATTGACTGAGGAGTTAAAACTAATTGATAAGAGTATTGCGGAGATAGAACAGCTATTGCCAGAATCGGAGGGTCTACGCCAGCTAATAGGTTTAGATGGTAATTATCAGGATTCATCTAAAAAAATAGTTAGTGTGCATAAGGAATTACTTGACCAAGAAATTGTTTTTTCTAATGCGTATCCAACGGAGAAACAGCAACGCTATAACATACGTGTTCCGCTCTTTGCTATTGATGATAGGCAATTAACCGAGGATGTCGGCTTTATGCAGTATTTCAGCAAAGAAACTTTGTATCAGTCTCCCGATCAAAAGCATTTTGATGAATGGCTTGAAAGCATTAAAAAAGTAAGATCCGGAGTTGGCACAAGCGCATTGACTGAGGAAGAGAAGGATATTATTTTAGACGAGATTGATGCTTATGAAGAGACGGCAAAAAAAATGGGTCAGATTGCTATACGGGGACAGAAAATCAAAGATGAGGAGTTGGTAGAGATTGAAAAAATTAGTGAACTTAGTAAAAAGAATTTTCAATTAAGTCTCGCTATTGAAGATGATATTCAGGATTCTATTCAGATGAGTAAAAGAATTTTAGTTGCGGTAATTTTGATTACGTTGTTATTGGCTGTGATTTTGGGTTTATTCATGTCTCGCCTAATCTCTAAGCCTATTCAGAAAATAACTGATGCTTTTGATGAAATTAGCAAAGGTAACTTTAATGTTGATATTGAAAAAGGAAGCAGAATTAAAGAATTATTAACTTTACAGGAATCGATAAGTAGAACCACTGCCTCCATGAAACTTGCAGTTTTGGAAGTTATGAAAAAGAAAGAACCTATTACTCCAAAAGAAGAAGAATCATAATGTTTGCGGTATGTGCGAAGAAAGACAATGCTAAAATATTAATAAGCATTGGGGGTTTTTTGGTCGATACTGAGTTTATCGAGGGTAAGGCGTATATACTGCTGTTAGCGTAAATGCCACGAGTTTTCTCTCTTTAATAAAGGAATTTAATACAGTAACACCCTAAGCTATTTTATTTTTGTTTTTTGTTTTTTGGGTGTACAATGGTTTATGAAAAAATACAGATAAAGATACATATTAAAATACATATTATGACTCGTCGAAAATCCCACGAGGAAAATATTCGAAAAATATCAAAAAGTGGAGCTAGCTACTCGCTAACCATTCCTATTTCAGTGATGCGCGAACTTGGTTGGCGTGAAAAACAAAAAGTCGTTGTTGAAAAACGCGGTATAGGCTTTGTTGTAAAAGATTTTAAATAATCTATTGACCGTGAACATTTGTTCACCTTATTATTAAAACAAATATAAAAAATACTATGGCAAATGAAAGAATCACCGAAGACTATGTCCGCAATCATTTTAAAAATGATGAACATTTTCAAGAGATCATACTTGAAGAACAGTCTTCAAAGAATCCAAGAATTCAAAAACTACTAAAAAATGCTTCGAAATCTGGTAAGGGCCAAG
>JAJDCE010000031.1 GCA_029260985.1 Patescibacteria group bacterium
AGCGGACGCGAAGGCCCAGGAGAGCGAGATCCTCGAGCTATTGGCGGGCGACTGAGCGCAAACCGGCCTGGTCCCGGGTTTCTTCGCTGAATCTTCTCGGCCTGTCCGGCAGCCGACAGCCCCGACGACCACCAGCGGGCAAGCTGATCCGAACCCCCGGAGTGCGCCCGATGACCCTCGTTCTGCTCCCCGCCCACTCGCCCCCTGGGGAGCCCGCAGCGGGCGCGCTCGTCGGCACCGAGGGCTCCGAAGCCGGGACCCGGACGTCGTCGGATCCCCGAGCGGGCCATGAGCTGCCGGATCCGGAGGTCGGTCGGCTCGGTGCGGCGCCGGACCCGGACGACGGGGCGGGCGACCCGGTGGAGGATCTGGACGAGGGGCTCGACGACCCCGCGCTCTACCTGAACCGTGAGCTCACCTGGCTCGCGTTCAACGAACGGGTCCTCTCCAAGGCCTGCGACCCCGGCACGCCCCTGCTGGAGAGGGCCAGGTTCCTCGCGATCGTCGCTGGCAACCTCGACGAGTTCTTCATGAAACGCATCGGCGGCCTCAAGCAACAGCTCGGCGCTGGATTGACGCGTCTCACCGTCGACGGCAAGACGCCTGCCGAGCAGATCCAGGCTTGTTCCGACAAGGTGCGCGCCATGCAGGCGAGACACCAGCAGGCGCAGCAGGAGGTCCTGGCAGCGCTCGAGAGCCATGGCATCGTGCTGACCACCTGCGAGCAGCTGCCGGACGCGGAGCGCGCCCGCCTGCGCGACCACTACGTCGCGAACGTCTTCCCGCTGGTGACGCCACAGGCCACCGACCCGGCGCATCCCTTTCCGTCGATCTCGAACCTGTCGGTGAACCTGCTCGTGGAGCTCTCGGATGCGGGCGACCCGTCGCCGGCACTCGCCCGCGTCAAGGTACCCGTCGGTCCCGACATTCCGCGGCTCGTCCAGCTGCCCGGAAGCCGAACCCACGTGACGCTCGAGAGCATCATCGCCGACAACCTGGATCTGCTCTTTCCGGGCCTCACGGTCGAGGGCTGCTCGCTGTTCCGGGTCACCCGCAACGCCAATACCGAGCTCGACGAGGAGAAGGCCGACGATCTGCTCGAGCTGATCGAGACCGGCATGCGCGATCGCAAGTTCGCGCCGATCGTTCGCCTCGAGGTCGCGTCCGGCATGCCCGCCCGCCAACGCGGCATGCTCGCCGCGGAGCTCGGACTCGACGAGCACACGGACGTGTTCGAGGTCGAGGGCATGATGGCTCCGCGCGATCTGATGGAGCTCTTCGCGATCACCGACGCGGAGCTGCGCGATGCCCCGTTCACCCCGGCCGATCACCCCTTGCTGGCGTCCGACCGTCCGATCTTCCACCTGATCCGCGAGGCTGGTTCGCTTCTGGTCCACCACCCCTACCAGTCGTACACGACCTCGGTGGAGCGCTTCCTCCGGGAGGCGAGCCAGGATCCCAAGGTGCGGGCGATCAAGGCCACGCTCTACCGCACCAACCCCCACTCGAAAGTGGTGGAGCACCTGATCGCTGCCGCCCGGAACGACAAGCAGGTCGCCGTGGTGGTCGAGCTGAAGGCCCGTTTCGAAGAGGCGGCGAACATCCGCTGGGCCAATCGGCTCGAGGCTGCCGGAATCCACGTCACGTACGGCGTGATGGGGCTGAAGACGCACTGCAAGGTCATCCTCGTGGTGCGGAGGGACTACGACGGGCTGCGGCGCTATGCCCATGTCGGCACCGGGAACTACAACGCCGAGACGGCCCGCTTGTACAGCGACCTGGGGCTGCTCACCTCGGCCCCCGGGATCGGTCAGGACCTGACGGAGCTCTTCAACTACCTGACGACGGGCTACAAGCCCAAGCGGCACTACGTCAGCATCCTGCCCTCGCCGAAGCATCTGAAGCCCGCGCTGATCGCCAGGATCGAGCGCGAGATCGGGCATCGACGCGGGGGCCGCTCGGCGCAGATCCAGATCAAGACGAACGCCCTCGAAGACGCAGACGTGACCCGCGCCCTCTACCGCGCGGCGCGCGCCGGCGTCTCCATCGACCTGATCGTTCGCGACACCTGTCGGCTCCGGCCCGGCGTCCCCGGCCTGTCGGAGTCCGTGCGGGTCGTCAGCGTCCTGGGGCGTTTCCTCGAGCACACGCGCATATACCACTTCGCGAACGGGGGCGATCCGGAGTACTTCATCGGCTCCGCCGACTGCATGCAGCGCAACCTCGAGCGACGGGTCGAAGTGCTGGTGCCCGTCGAGGCGGATCGGCTGCGACAGGAGCTGCGCTTCCTGCTCGATGCCCAGCTCTCCGACGACGAAGGCGCCTGGGACATGGGGCCCGACGGAAGCTATTCCGCGCGGACGCCCGTGGCCGGCCCCGCGCTGTCCTCCCAGCACGCGCTGATCGAGCGGGCGTCGCGCCAGCACCGCGACGCGAATCGGCTGAAGCGACGCCGCTCGCGAAGCATCCGTCGAAAGCCGTCGGGCGGCCTGTGATCGCGGCGGCGGGCGAAGGCGGGTCGGAGGCGACGTGAGCCCCGAGACGGCACAGGTCGCTGCGGGGGCCGCGCCGCTTGCGATCCCGGGGCTCGCCCTCGGCCTGCTCGGCGGCCTGGGGCTCTTCCTGTTCGGGCTCGAGCTGATGACGGGGGCTCTCAAGGCCGTTGCTGGCGACCGCCTGCGGACGGTCCTCGGAAGCCTGACCCGCAACCGCCTGACGGGCATGCTCACCGGGGCAGCGGTCACGGCTGTGATCCAGTCCTCGTCGGTCACCACCGTGGTGCTCGTCGGCTTCGTCAGCTCCGGGCTGATGACCTTGGCACAGGCGGTCGGTGTGATTCTCGGCGCCAACATCGGCACGACGGTCACGGCACAGATCGTGGCCTTCAAGGTGACGAAGCTCGCCCTGCTGCTCGTCGCCGTTGGCTACGCGGCGGTGATGACGTCCCGGCGCGAGACGTTCCGGCAGCACGGCACGGGGATGCTGGGTCTCGGTCTGGTGTTCCTGGGCATGACGTTCATGGGCGATGCGATGGCGCCGCTGCGAGGTCACCCACCGATCCTGGAGTGGATGGTTCGTCTC
>JAJDCE010000032.1 GCA_029260985.1 Patescibacteria group bacterium
GGTTTGTGGGTATTCCGTAATGAGTCCCGTTAAAGAAGTGTCCGATATGAATAAAGATAAGCCCGACCATTCCTGTTAATACGAACGCATCGAACCATCCCCAAAAATCTTCCCCCTCTTTTCGGGTGAAGTAGTAAAGGGTGGCGAGAAAGGTATACAGGAAGCCAAAGGCGCTCAATTTCATATCCCATATCGTTATGGCAGAAAACGGGTGTTGCCGGATAACGGAAAAATGCTCAACGATGTAAAATAACCGGCCTCCAATCAGAGGCGCGATAAAAAATGCAGCAAAATGATTGACGAAGAAACTCAATTTGATTTTCTTCAGTTGTATAAAACGGGCCAGAAAAATCATACTCACTACAAAAGCTATTGCGAGGAGCAAATTAAAAGTAGCGATTGTCAGGGGGCCATATTGAAAGAGGATTTCGTACATACTAATTAGTCTCAAGTGCGAGTCTCAAGTCTCAAGTGCTTTGAGATTATATTGAGACTCTTGAAAATTTAGCGGATTTCCTGGGTGGATTCAAGGCCAGTTGATATGGTGAAGCCAGGAGGTGGGTTGTTTAGGCTTAGTGAGTCGATTTCAACAAACACCGCGGAAAGTTCCGAATTAGCTTCATCAACTATGTTTCGGGCATTTGGCTGTATCAGTTCAACTAACGAAGGAAGGGTTGTATTGCAATCGCCTGCGCAGGTGCAGTCTCCAGTAGCATCACAACTTCCACCTCCACTGAATAGGCCATTGTTGGCAACAAAACTGGTGTCTGATGGGATATCGGTAACAATCGTGAATCGTCTTAGATAATCCAGGTCGTATCGCTGAGAACAGCTGAAGGTTCTATCGCCTGATAAGCAAGTGATTCCAACAGGGTATTTCTCTTGGGTGGCGCCGGCAATGGTGTTGCGGGACGCTATGCTACCTCTCCAGTAAAGCTGATTCGATAGATCTTTTATATCCGCTCCGCCTCCGCCAAAGTACACGAAATTATTTGTACTGCCTGAGGCGTAATTTTCCGCAAGGCTTAGAAGGCTGCCTTCGGTGTAGAGAACCGCTGAAATGTTGGTTGGCTTAGGCGATAGGTATACATTTGCCTGAAGGCCAACAAGAGCTTTATCGTATTCACCTGCGATCACAATGAGTCCTAGTGAGGAATTGGGGTTGGCGGGGTTATAAACGATATTATTTTTGATAAAGAGATTGGCTCCGCCTTGCAGAATAATTGTGTAGGGCTTATCAGGAGCAGTAAGATCAGTGACGCCGTCTCCCAGAATAAGGGTTTGATTTTCATCACCTTCATAAACCCGCACGAGGGTTCCGTTTACCGAATCTTCAAAGACACAATCGGTATTTGAGGTGTTTGTGTCAAAAGCCGTTAAGGCGATAGGCGGAACCGGACAGTTAGCTCCGGGGTCGGAGCCGGCTAACAGTTCGGCTACATTTCTTCGTACTTGTTCTTGCAGCTTTCGGGTGCTGACGGTTCCTATTACATCAAACTGACGGCCGGTTACGATTTGTTCAGCAGCGACTGTGCCCGTGGCTTGCAAGCCGACATCCTGCACTTCAACATCGTTGATAACCGGTGTCTCTGTTGCGTATACAGTCGGAATTTCCTGATCGGGGAACCGGTATGCCACCTCGTGTGCCAGGCGGAAATTGAATGATTTTAGATTTCCCTTACCGATTTTATTAATGAGGAAGCTGATCTTTTTCCCGACACTGGAATTGTTGTTCAGGTCTAAATTGGATTTATCTAATCGGTCAATTTCTCCGATGTCATAATTAAATGGATCTGTCAGGTCGCCTCCGTTTTCTTCTGTCACAATCGGTCCTAGCGTTTGCGGAATTTCGGCGATTCCAGAAGGATAATAAACTCCATCCACACTGATTTCATCGGTCGCATTGGGTAGTGGAGAAATATTTGAGGGGAAGCCAGCCGGTGCAGTTGCGAGCATATTGGGATAGCTTAGTGTTATTGGCGGAACGGGAGAGAGGATGTTGAAATTGAAAAAGAATTTTTCACCAGGGTGAAATGGGTTATCTGAATAGGATCCGGTAAATTGGGACGTGAGTGGTGTGTAATTACCCTGTGAAGTGATTGGATGATGATCTCCACCATCCATATACATTTCAAATCGTTTGCAATCCGGACAATATTCATTCGGGTCGGTCCACCCCAGCTTATTATCATTAGGATCACCGGCAGAATCATTAGCAACGCTTGCGATTTCGATCGCTGCCGCGGAACCGCTGGCTCCGTAAAACTGGAATATATTATCGAAGGCAATAAAACCATCTGTACTTGCGGTCAGGTCTCTGTCGCTGCGATTCGATACGTCAAAACTAACATCAACAGGAGAGGTTGTTGATAGGACAGGAGCAAGTTCTCCATTCACCAGTCCGCTTTCTGTAAAGATAGCCGGTAAAAAGGTGATGTTCTTCTGAACCGGATCTTCAAACTGAGCGTGCACTAGCGTCTGCCAGCGTGGCCCGGGATTTGTTGTTGGGAAGGTTGGATTGGCACAGGAAGGAACAGTTGCAGCATTATCGTCGTCGTAACATTCAGCCACCTCTTTATCGGTATCTGTTTTTAGGGTGTACCACGGCTGACCAAGGGTGTAATTGGGGATAAGGGTGTCGACTGCTTCTGAGAAGTTCGGCAATTTATCGTTATGCACTTCGTAATTAAATGAGTTCGTGTAAAGTCTTTTTGGGTTTGTCATGGGTTGCCCCTGACTTGCTAAAAAGAAGATTCCGCTTGGCGCGAACGACGTCATTTCGAGCTGATAGCGCTTTGTTGGCACTCTGTCGACATCAACTTTCCAGACATTACTGCCTAAATATCCTGAATCGCTTTCACTGAATAGGGTTGCTGTGGCGGAAGTATGATAGTCACCGTATTTGACTGGCCTTGCCGGCTGGACTTTATTAGGTTGAGTTAAATCGAAAATGAGTTCATTCAGAATATTAGCTGACATATCGGTCTCTCGGCCGGGACAACCCGCGTATTCGCCACAGGTGAGATCAATAACGGGATTTCCCGCAACATCCAATAGATCGACGGTATAGTTTACATGGTCGCTTCCGTCGGCCACTATCGTGTCTGGGTTGGTGGGTGTGGCGGTGATGAAGCTGAGTTGTTCTGAAGGATCACCTGCGCGAACATAAACGGTGATTGCGGGGAAGGTTCGCGCTTCAGCAGCCGCGGTGGCGTCAGGCGGGTAAAAATTACCATGATAGATCACTTGGTTCACATCATTCCATATCTGAGCGTGCAGTTCATATTTGCAGAAGCCATTGGGTGCGGTTTTGACATTGCCGAGATTGGCAAAATAGGGAAGGAAAGTATCTCCTACGCCCAAGGTGTTGTACTTGGGTGGAAGGGGATTGGTAAGGTAGCCGCTTAATGTGACGGTACAGTTAGCCGGATCATCGGCAATTAAATGTATTTGGGTGTCTTTCGTGTTGATCCCGGATTCAGGGTCTATTGCGAAATCTTCCCATATAACATTTTGCGGAACATTATTTTGGATAGGATCATTTGTGTTCAGAATTGCCGGATAGCCCGTGTTGACTCCTGGTACAAACCAAGCGTTATTTGCTGCTAGTGGGATGGGAGGCGTACGGTCGGGCACCCACAATGTAAAGGATTCAAAATCAATGGTGTCTGCCGGGGATTTAGAGAATTTAATCCATCCCAATCGTTCACTCCAGGCAAATCCACCGATAATACGACCGAGCTTTTCTGTGATGGCTGGCGGACCCGGATCAACCACAACTCTCCTCACTTCCTGGGTAATTTCCAGATACACTCCAAAGTTTCCCTGATCCTGTAATGAGTCATCGGTCACGACCCCTGTTGTTCCTGAAGTGTCTGAGGATAAATTGATCCATCCTGTGAATTCGTTCCAGGCCATTCCCGTGAGGGCTACTCGATTTGGGTTGCCGGCATTGCTGGCTTTTACGCGTGGCCAGTATTTTTCGGGATAATCGGCGGCAATTCCACCTGCGTTAATAATGGCCTGCTGAATGACGGGGCCATCGACTGCGATCCAGCCCAGCGTATCGCTCCAGGCAAAGCCATTAAGGATACAACCATCATCTACGGTGCCAGGATTAATGTCACAGTCGGCCGCTGCCGTGCTGATTCTGGCTTTAACAGCGCTATTGTAGGGGAAATATGGTTGCGCTGGGGTGAAGAAGGGGTCATATCGGTTCATTCTGAATTGCTTGGTAGGGCCGACATAATATTGCGGGGCCAGGGTGCCCGGATCTGCAGGGTACTGGTTTTTAGCTGTATTGGGGTCAAAATGAATGAGTCCGACGTTATCTCCAAAAGCTTGCCCCGTGATTTCTACGCTTTGAGCTGCCATCGCGTTTGCGCTCAAGACAAAAGAGGCCAGAATAGTTAGAAAAACAGTTGATTTGATTTTGATGTTCATCGAACGGCTTTGTGATTAAATATAGTTAAAAGTTGCTGAGGCATGATGACCGCAGATCATCATCGATTATCTTTTGGCAAAGGCTTGAATTATTAGTGATAAGGGCCTGCTTTAAGTACAGATTATTTATCGTAACACTTTGAGTTTCAATGCAGTTCTGTTGCTGAGCCGTGTCATTGATCGCGTTACAGTAAGTTAAATCAAGTTTTTCGAACGCCAAGTTAAAATTAGCGTCATCTTTGCAGCCAGAGGCGGCTTCACCCTCAAGTGTGTCGCATGTTTTCAGTTTTTCTTCGGTGGTTTCAAAGGTCCGAACGGCTTGTTTTTTGGCGGCTTCGGCGATTTCAACTTTCCTCTGGACTATTTCGACACAACGCGTTTTCATGTCCGTATCATTTATGCTGTTACAGCCATCTTCATCCAAATTTTTCGCGCTTTGTTCCAGATAAAAATTGTCTAAGCATGTTTGCCGCAGCGCTAAATCCTTGACCACCTTACAATCAGCCGCTGACTCGGCGGTCCGGCCGGCCAGGACATTGATTTGATCTAAGCAGTTCTGTTTTGTGTCCTTATCTTTGATTTGATCGCAGAGTTTTTTATCTGAGCTGTTGATCGCAAGACTTAGGAAAACTTGGTCAATGCATTTTTGTCTGAGCTCATCGTCTTTGATCTGCTTACAGATGGTTTCGTCGTTTTTGCTTAACGCTTCATTATAAGCGAGTGTGTCCAGACACTTTTGCTTCAGTTCAGGATTATATTTTATTTCGTCGCACCCTTTTCCGCTTAAAATTGCTGAATTGAAAGCGTCATTATCAGCCTCTTCTTTTTGACCTTCTGTTAGTTCCGGTACGGCAAATTTCTTTCTTGGTTTGGTAATCTTAGTCACTTTCTCCACAGTTTCAGGTGATGGCGGTCGGCCTTCATCAACCTCTTGTCTTGACTGAAAAAAGAGGAGCAGGCCAAAGAGGAGCGCAAGGATTATGGTGAAAATGATCCAATTGGCGATTTTGCCTTTTTGAGCTGACATGTGTTTATTTTTAGTGTTTAAAGTCTGAACAAGTCTATCAGAGGCATGGTCCTAATTCAAGGTTCGCTAGAAGTTGATGATTACAAGCGCGTACGCGCCGATTCCTAAGAAAAATAGAAAGAGGGAGGCAAGAATATGATGCCTAAAATGCAGGTTTCGCAACCTGAGTATAAAGTGAAGGAATAAGAGGAGAATTGTGATATTCAGAATAAGTGGTGTTCCGAGAGTTTTAAAAACCAATTCCCTGCTCAGTCCAATGTTTTTCTCAAGTGAAATATTTACTAAGAAATAATAGATGATGTAAAAGCTGAGGAGCCATCCTATGAAACTATCGGCCTCTACAAAGAATCCGGTGAAATCCCACTTGCCTTCTTTTTCGGGCTTGATTTTCTTTGCTGGCCTTAGCACTCCTTTTTTATCTCCTTTTTCTTTTCCTGATTTTGGACTTTCTACTGTTTTTGCAGCGAGTGTTCTTTCTGCATCGGCGTCTGGCGCTGTCTCTTCATCAGCGGCTTCATCCTTGCTAGCTGATTTTCCAAATAATCCCTTCAATGCTCTCATAAATTCTTTTTGGTGGGCCTTGCGGATGGTGGGGGATTTAGCGCTTATAAAGTTTTTGAAGGAGGTTGCGACTCTTGATAGTTT
>JAJDCE010000033.1 GCA_029260985.1 Patescibacteria group bacterium
AGTAGAGGAACAGCGTGTACACCAATTTACGATGAGATGACCGCGGTAAATCAGACCATCTTCGTACATTTTTACAAAAGTTTCGTTTACCGCTTTGTTTAAATCATCATCAAAAGTATATCGTTCCCGAGACCAATCGCATGATGACCCCATTTTCCGTACCTGATTACGAATGATATCTTGTGATTCGGCTACGTATTCCCGAACTCGCTGAAGGAAGCCTTCGCGGCCTAATTGCTGTCTTGTTAGGCCTTCTTCGGCAATCAGCTTTTCCACTTTATTTTGGGTGGCGATGGCGGCATGATCGGTTCCTGGCAGCCAAAGTGCTTCATAGCCTTTCATTCGTCTGTGACGGATCATTATGTCCTGAATAGCCAGCATGACAGCATGTCCAAGATGGAGTGTGCCCGTTGCGTTGGGTGGAGGCATGGAGATGGTGAAAGGCTTTTTGTCTGATTTTGCATCTGCTTTAAAAGCACCTGACTTTTCCCAGGCTTTGTAGATCTTGTCTTCGTATTTTTTAGCTTCGTAAGCGGGAGGCAACATAATTCTTATTCACTATTTATTATTTTCTAATTACTATTTTTTACACTAAAACAGCTACGTTATATTACCATAGCTTCATCTTTTTTATCCACGATAAATAGACTTTCTTATTCAACAAATAATAAATAGAAAATAGAACTTAGAAAATAACCTAGAGGTTGGCTAGTTCTGCCAGAATGGCTTCTTCGTGCTCCTGCTCTTCAATTTCATGTTGTTTTTCTGCTTCTCGTCGCATGCGTTTCTTTTCCTTGTATTTTAATTCGTCGAATTCCAGGTTGAAGTGTTTTACTTCTTCCTGCACTCCTTCTTCATATTCAGATTCAACTTCTTTGAGCTGTTTTTGCTCATTGTCCAGAATGCTTTGCAGATTCTCTAATTGATCTTCGGTCATAATAGGTAGAACATCGATCCAGTATTGACGCTCCTCATCATTCATCGACTGACTGACCTTGATGAGTTTAACGTACTGAGGAAATTTTTCTTCAACTTCCTTAGGAATGTTTAGGCCTGAACTTTGTATAGCGGTGCTTTGGTCGTCTTGTGCCATGGCGAAATATTTATCTTATTATTATACCAAAAAAATGCCAAAGTCTCAAGGTGTATATGCATTCGCGGACTGGAAAGTCCACTCTGCATAATAATGAATTATAAACGTTGAAGAGTAGGTTTTCCAACCTGCGATGAAGAGGTTTATATGACTTTGTAGATTTTTGAGTATTTCTTTTTGGTGAATAGATAGGAGATGTATAAAAAGCCTCCTATTAAAGCTGGGACGAGGAGAAAGGTAAGTGATTTACCTAGTACTTCAAGCGTTGTAAGGAGGTTGAAAATTACATGCAGGAAAATGGCAAGAACTAAGCCTTCTAATACGAGTATTTTCTTTTCATGTCCTCCGCGCCTGGAGGGTCGGGCTTTTAAAATATTCTCACGTATGATGTGGAGTGAAAGAATTTCACGATTGATCCAGTCTTTCCATTCAAAAGCCAACAGACTTTTTTTGTGGAAGGGGCTGATCTTTTTAGAAAAGTGAGCATAAGCCCAGATGAGACCAGCTAACCCTGAAAAAAGGGTGTGAGCGAGCATAGTGCCGAGGCTTCTGAAAGCTATCAAAGATAAAAAATCTGATGTTGAACTATTTTGCTTAAGAAAAGTGAAGATGTAGAAAGCATTTTCAATGAAAGCAAAACCTAATGCGGCGGTGACGGCATAAACAACTCCATCAATAATCTGGTTAAAGTGTAATTTGTATTTACTCACCACAAAAATAGCTGCGGACAGCTTGGCGATTTCCTCTAAGGCTGCAAAAACAATTACAGAGGCCAAGCTACCAACTAGTAAATGACTGATATTGAGCCAGTCGGTTAGTAGCTTTAACCCGACAAAGATTAATCCTATCAAAGTGCCAACTAAAAAAGTTAGCAGAATTACTTTCTTTGGTTCAGGATCTTTTTTATCCTTCTTGTAGTAAATAAAAAGCCAGCCTAGCGCAGGGAGTAACGCAAAAACGAAGGCGATCGATATATTTTGAATATTCATCTTAGTCTTAAGTTCTAAACTTTAAGCCTATTGATTTCAGCTTATGACTTACGGTTTACCTGCCCGAATAGGTCAGGCGGGTAGCTTAAGGCTGTTTATTTGATTTTCAAAACCTTAAATTCCAACATTCCAGCAGGAACCTTCACCTTAATGACATCATTCTTTGCTTTTCCCAAAAGAGCGGAGCCGATAGGGGATTCGTTGGAGATTTTATTGGCGGTTGGATCGGCTTCGGTTGAACCGACGATGGTGTAGGTTTCTGGATCATCGTTGTCGGTTACATTCTGAACGGTAACAGTGGTTCCGATTTGAACAGTGGCATCCGTTGATTTAACTCCTTCGGTGATAATCTTGGCGTTGTCGATCATTTTTTCCAGCTCGATGATGCGACCCTCGATAAATGCTTGTTCATTTTTTGCCTCTTCGTATTCAGAATTTTCTGATAGGTCACCATAAGAAATGGCTTCTTTAAGTCGTTTAGCGACTTCTTTCCGGCGAACACTTTTAAAGTGGCTCAATTCAGTTTTAAGCTTTGTTAAACCTTCTTTGGTTATCAGTACTGATTCTTCTTCGATTAGTTTGGCCATTTTAATTAAGAATTAAGGATTAAGTACCTGCCTACCGGACAGGCAGGTTAAGGATCAGGAATTATTTATTCTGAATCTTAACACTTGTTGGGTGGTCACGGAGTTTTTGCAGGATTTTAGCTTCGATCTGTCGAATTCTTTCACGAGTTACACCAAATTCACGCCCCACTTCTTCTAGTGTGTGTCCGATGCCATCATCTAATCCAAAACGCATTCGGATGATCTTTTGCTCTCGGGGTGAGAGGTACTGGAGCATGTGATGGATATTTTCTTTGATGATTTTTCGGTTGGTTGCGTCGGCCGGAGAAATAGCTTCGTCATCTTCAATGAAATCACCCAATTTACTGTCTTCCTCAGCTCCGACAGGAGCTTCCAGAGATATAATATCCTGAGAAATTTTCATGATATGGCGGACCTTCTTGATGTCCATATCCATTTCAGATGCCAATTCATCAACAGTGGGCTCACGACCGAGTTCTTGTAAGAGCTGACGCTGAGTATGGGTGAGTTTGTTGATGGTTTCGACCATATGAACCGGAATACGAATGGTTCGGGCCTGATCGGCAATCGCACGGGTGATGGCTTGCCTTATCCACCAAGTGGCATACGTTGAAAATTTGAATCCGCGCATTGGGTCAAACTTTTCGACTGCTCTAAATAAACCAATATTTCCTTCCTGGATAAGATCGAGAAACGAGAGACCACGACCAATGTATTTTTTGGCGATTGATACCACAAGGCGAAGATTGGCTTCGGCCAGTTTTTGTTTGGCGATGGGGTCTCCTTTTTCAATTCGCTTGGCTAATTTGATTTCTTCATCGGCCGATAAAAGATCCACACGACCAATTTCACTGAGATACATTCGAACTGAATCGTTCGCAATTTCTTTTAGGTTTGCCTGCTTTTTAACTGTTTTTTGATCAACTTCTTCTTTCTCTTCCTCAACTTCTCCTTTTTCTTTCTCCTTCTCTTTCTCTTTAGCTTTTTTTTCGTCGTCAGATTCAAATTCGTCGTATTCAGATAAAATATCTTCCAGCTCTTCTTCTTCAAAATCAAATTCCTTCTTCTTTTTAGGCTTGTTGTCCTTTCCCCAGATCATGTCATCCTTTACGTCAATCACTTCAATACCGAGATCTAAAAAGAGGGTGTAAATCTCATCGAGTAAGATCACATTCTCTTCGATTTCCGGCATGGCTTTGAGGAGCTCTTGATGGGTAACAAACTTTTGCTCGCGACCTTTTTGAATCAGGTGCCTAATGGATACAGGATACTTCGCTAGTGTTTTGTCATCCGGTTGAGCAATGAACTTATTTTGAATCTTCTTTGCCATATAAAATTAGATAGGAATCAGATTTTTGCTGTTAATTTTAGGAGTTCGTTGTAACGATTTAAGAGTAATTTTTTCTCTTCAGCGTCTTCAGAACCTCTTATCTTCAGTTCAATGTCTTTTTGAACATTGAAGATATTTTTTCGATTGATTTCTTTGATCAATTTTCTTATCTCGGATTCAGCGGAGCTTTCAGGGAACTCTGGATAGGTTTCTTCGATTAGCAGGGTGTAGATCTGCCATTTCCCCTGGTCTTCCTCTGAGAGCTGCTCTAGAAAATCGGCTATCCCTCCCGAGCTTTCCAGAGTGTACACTTTTTTCAGGGTATTGTAAAACCTTTCTGTATTCGGGTTTACGGGGATATTATCGATTAGGTTTTCGACTACTTCGCGGGCCATATTTGGATAAGATCCAATGAAGCCTAATAAGTATTCTTCACGAGTGAATCTTCTCTCTTGGGGTTTCTCTTTTGGGGGCTCCTGAGTTTTAGCGTAAGAGGGCTTCTTGGTGCTGACCTTTTTTAAATCGTTCCACAGATATCGAACATCAGTTTTTAGTTTAACGGCCAGTTGGTTTAAATATTCACTCCGCTCCATATCCGTTTTATAAAGCTTGATGAGAGGTAGGATAAAATCCAGAACTTTTTTCTTCCCCTCCATAGTACTGGGGTCGTGATGACTGAATGCATAGGTGAAGTAGAAGTCCATTACTGTCACTGGGTTTTTGATGGCGTTTTTCCAATTTTCCGGATTGTTCTGAACGCAATCATCAGGGTCTTTTCCATCGGGAATTTGAATGATGCTGATGTTTAGGTCTGCCAGTTGAGCCAGTTCTATGGCACGGAAGGTGGCCTCTAAACCTGCTGAGTCTTCGTCGAAGGCGAAGGCAATTTTTTTAGTGAAGCGACTGATCAATTTGAGTTGCTGGGGAGTGACGGCGGTGCCGCAGGTAGCGACGACATTTTCTGTTCCTGCTTGATGGGTAGCGATCACGTCCATATAACCTTCAACAAAGATAGCCATATCCTCTTTTTTGATTGAATTCTTTGCCCAGTTGAGGCCGTAAAGGATAAGACTTTTGTTATAGGCTGGGTTTTCCGGGGAATTCAGGTATTTGGGCTCACCCTCTCCGATGATTCGGCCACTCAAGCCTACTGGGTTGCTCTGATGGTCAAAGATGGGGAACATCAGGCGGTTTCTGAATCGATCGTAAGTATTTTTATCTGCAATAGAGCGTTGATTTACCACGCTTGAATCAATAAGGTCTTTTGATTCAAAGCCTTCTTTTAACAAGTGATTTTTGAGTTGGTCGAAAGAGTCGGGGGCATAGCCTAGCTGGAATTTTTTGATGGTTTCGGCTGTCAGGCCCCGATCAAGAAAATAGTCGCGGTGTTTTGGATATTTTTCTAACTGTTCTTCGTAAAATTTTACCGTGTGCTGATTGATTTCAATGCTTTTCAGTCGTTTGTTGAATTCTTTGGGAATTTGTTTTGGGAGCGGAACATTGGCTCTTTCAGCTAGAATCTTTATGGCTTCGTTAAAGCTAACGTTTTCAATCAGCTGAGTGAATTTAAAAATGTCTCCGCCTTGATGACATCCAAAACAGTAGGCGATGCCTTTTTCGGGACTCACCATAAAACTAGCGGTTTTTTCACCGTGGAAAGGACAAAGTCCTCTAAGGTTGCGTCCTGCTTTTTTTAGCTGAACGTGACCGCCAACCAGGTCTTCGATGTTGATTCTTAACCGGATTTCTTCAATATGATTCATAGCTGAATAGTGCGAGTGCGAGTCTCAAGTTTTCCTGAGTTTTCGGGATGACACACACTCGCACTTGAGACTTAATGAAATAGATTGGTTTGTTTTTCGATGTATTCAATTTTCAAATGGGCGTAGGCATTCGGAGTGACGACTCGTCCTCGATTGGTTCGGTCTAAAAAGCCGATTTGCATCAAGTAGGGTTCGTATAGATCTTCAATGGTTTCGGTTTCCTCCGCTGTGGCGGCGGCGATGGTGCTTAGGCCTACGGGGCCACCGTTGAATTTTTCGATGATCGTGACCAGGATTTTTCGATCGGTTCGGTCTAAGCCTACTTTATCGACTCCAATGGTTTTTAAACTTTCTTTTGTGAGCCTTAAATCAATCTTTTTTTGGTTGGCTACTTCGGCAAAGTCACGAACCCGTTTGAGGAGGCGATTGGCGATTCGGGGGGTTCTTCGGGAGCATTGAGCGATTTCCAGGGCTGATTCGCTATCTAATTCCATTTCGAGCAAAGCGGCTGATCGGTGAATGATCTGCTGCATTTCATCCAGTGTGTAGAAATCGAGGTTGTAGATGTGTCCAAAACGATCCCGAAGCGGTGAAGAGAGAGAGCCGGCTTTGGTGGTGGCTCCGATGAGGGTGAATTTAGGGAGCGAGATGCGCATGGAACGGGTGGCGGGTCCTTTGCCGATGATAATATCCAGGGCATAATCTTCCATCGCACTGTAAAGAATTTCCTCAATTTGGGTTTTAATTCGATGAATTTCGTCGATAAAGAGGATGTCATTTTCTTCTAAATTACTGAGAATAGAAGCCAGATCACCTTGCTTTTCAATGGCAGGGCCAGAGGTGGTTTTGATGTTCACGCCCATCTCCCGCGCGATGATGTTGGCCAACGTGGTTTTACCTAATCCCGGAGGGCCGTATAATAAAATATGCTCAACCGGTTCATTCCTTTTCTTAGCTGCTTTCATCGAAATATCCAGATTCATTTTTACATCTTCCTGCCCCACATATTCACTGAGGGTTTTGGGGCGAAGCGTCAGGTCGAAATCGGTTGATTCTTCTTTGAGTTCTTCTGGGGTGGTGATTTCTTCTTCACGCTCAATCATACAAAAAGTCTCAAGTGCGAGTCTCTCATTGAGCCTGAGCGGTCTCAGAGTCGAAGGCAAGTGCGAGTCTCTTTTGGAATAACATTATAGCGGTTAAGATGGTGCTTCGCAATTTGCTTTTTCGGGGAAATTTTGGTATAATTAATAGATTTACAGAACCCAAAAAATGAAGATAAATCTATTTCAAAATTTTGACCCAGGTAATTTCTTTTTTCAGGAGCGATTTCTGGAGAAAAAACCTAGTCAGGAGATTAAATTGGCGACGGTTCAATTTGAAAAGCGAGGAGGTAATGAGGATCTAGATAGCTTAAAAAAGGAAGTTAACACTCAAAAGCCCACCCCTAAAAAGCAGCTGGATTCTTTGAAGAAGGATTTGGATAAGGGCAAAAAGAATCAAGAGCGAAAAAAGACGGTAACGGTTGAGAAAAAGAGGCTTGAAGAAAAACATGGAGAAAATCTTAAACCCTATGTTGATAGAGTAAAGGAAGCTTTTATTGGCCTTAAGAAGAATCCGGGTAAGTTATATGAATTTTTGATGGAATGTCGCGTTTATAAGAAATTTGGACATTATAAGAAATGGAATGAACAATTTGCTACTTTGCTGGGTTTGCCTCTGAATAGCAAGAATTCTAATGAAAAAGAGTATGCACTTTATGCAGGAGCGATGCAGCTTTATTTGCTTGAAGGTGTGTTTAAGGAGAATGTTTTTAAGCGTAAAAATGATCGAAGGGCAAATACGTTTGCAAAAATGGACGATAAGATTGGAGCCTATACGGTCAATGTGCTCACTGCCTACTGGAACCAAAAGTTTTCGAAAAAATCATTTGAGTTTAAGGGGGTTACTAAAGTTCATGGAAAACTTGATTACTCAACGCTTGGTGAGAGTTATAGTGAAAAGAATAAGAATGCTTTCCGGTTGGTGATGGATGATTTAGATCGGATGCTGAAAGTGAAGAAGTCTGCCCGTGGTACGGGTGGGGAAAAATCTTCATCTTCAGCAGTAGAGAAGAATAAGGCTCAAAAGCCAACCGAAACTAATAAGGAAAAATTACCTGATAAATATGCTAAATATGCATCTAGGTATATGACGGCTTTAAAAAAAGCGATTAAGGATAAGGCTGACAAGTTAGCCACTAATTGGCTTTTTGTAGCTGAAGAAAGTGCTGCGTTTCAGAAAGAGTTTAATAAATGTTTATCTATATTAGATAAAAAAGAAGCTTCACAGCCCTCAAAGCTGGAGGATTGGATCAAGGTTTTTAAAGAGGCAAAGGCTGATCTGAATATTTTGGTGCCAGGTTATCTTATTAAAAAGACTGAAACCCCTAGCGCAAAGAAGACTGCGTCGAAGAAGCCTGAGAAAAAGGAGCTTTCTCCTGAAAAAAAGAAGCGTAAAAAGCTTATAGATACATTTGCTGTTGGCGCTTTGGCTTATGGTAAAACTTTCTGGAATGATCATGCTTCGCAGCATAAAGATAATGAGAAGAGTCTGAAGAATTTACTTGATGATCAGTATGAACCTGAGACGTTCACAAATCTGGATGATGAGAGTGGCTCATGGGTTGGGAAAGAGTACAAGAAATATGAGACTCTCTATAAGAGTTTGCCTGGTACAGCTGATAGTAAGAAGGGAGATCCTGAACTTAAGAAGGCTTATGACAAGGTTAAGAAAGCGGTTGCGGATTATCACACGATGAGGTGGAATGCTCTAAAAGAATTGAATCGATTTTATGAGCAGAAAGCCAGACGAATGGTTAGTAAAATGGATTTGCCGGATGGATTTGGCAAAATTGATTATAAAGAAAACTTTTGGTCAGAAACTGAATCGATGGCAAGAAGGCTTCGACAGGCTATTGATTATCATAAGCTATGGAGAGGTTATGTCCGAAAAGAAGTAATGACTCATTACTTTAATCTAAAAGATGTACCTACTCGAACTTTTAAAAATTGGGATGAGCTAACAGGTAAGCTCAAGAAGGGATTTCTGGATTCGGCTATCAGTTATTTTGGAAAGGGGAATAAGGAGGCAGCTCTTAAAAGGGTTAATGACATTATTCTTTATAATAATCTTCAGAATATACGTGGCGGGAAAACGAAAAATAGTATTTTCCGATTGCAAACTGATTACAAAAAGGACGTTGATAGGGTTATGGGAATTGTCGACCGTAAATATAATCTTTATACCCTTAAAGGTTTGGCATTTACAGAGGATGCTATTAAAACTGAGATAAGAAAGATTGCAGCTAAATCTGCATAAGGAAAGTTAAGCACTAGTGTGAATATTGCTCTATTTTTTTTGTGGTACCCCAGGCAAGAATCGAACTTGCGACCTCTAGCTTAGAAGGCTATTGCTCTATCCACTGAGCTACTGGGGCAGATCACACTTATTTTAGGTGTCATTTTGCCTAAGTGCAAGAACTAATAAGTGTTACAATAGGCCTGAAAATAAATATGATCAATAATGGATCTGTTTGAAGATATGAGCATTGGCAGGCTGAAAGAGTATGTTATTTTTTTGGATATTGATGGAACGATTGCTTGTGATAATCGGTTTGAGGTGGGCAAAAAAGTTTCAGAGCAAATAGAGAAGTTGAAAAAAGAAAATCATATCTATCTTTGCTCGAATAGTCGTAATCACAAGCGAAATAAAAAGGTAGCGGAATGTGTAAAGGCAGAATACATAAATACAGATCTTAAAAAACCCAGTAAAAAAATACTGGAGGCCGTTAGTCATTATCCTTACGAAAAAAGATTGGTGATTGGAGATAAGTTTATGACCGATGGGCTATTTGCTAAAAACATTAAGGCAGAGTTTATTAGGGTTAAGCGGATTACATCCAAGAATGATAGTTTTTATATCCAATTCTTATACTGGATTGATGATATTGTTTGTAGAATAATGAAATAGTATGAAAAAAGCTCTGGTGATATATAATCCGGCCGCTGGCGCAAAGAAGCTGATTGATGGCAGAAAGATAATTGAAGATACTTTAAAGAAAGAAGGGTATGTTTATGACTTTCATCAAACTTCAAAATCAGATAAGGATCCATTTAAAAAGTATTTAGGTAAAAAATATAATCGTATTATTGTAGCTGGAGGGGATGGCACTGTTGCGGAGGTTACTTCATTTATTATTCATAATAAAATTAAGGTACCCCTTATTATTTTGCCCAGAGGCAGTGCAAATCTATTGGCTGTTTCACTTAAAATACCTCTGAATCTTCGACGTGCATTATTGAACGGCCTTAGAAAGGAGGGGAAGTTTTTGGATGCTATGAAGATTAATAAAAAGTACTATGGGATGATAGCTACTGGTTGTGGATACGACACTCTTCTAATGAAACAAACTACCCGAAAGCTTAAACGAAAAATTGGTGTCTTGGCGTATTTTTGGACAATTCTTAAAACCATTTTTGTTTATAGGGGTAAGCCATATAGCCTATATATTGATGGCAAAAGAGAAAGGGTGGTCGCCAAAACGATAATGGCTTTCAATATTGCTCCGCTATCTAATTTAAACATTACGGCGCAACTGATTGGCTGTAAAATTCTGCCTGATGATGGATTGCTTAATATTCTCGCCTTTAATCCAAGGCCAATACGTGACTTTTTGAAATTTAAAAAGGCCATGACGATTTATGGGGGAAGAGAGATATCTATTAAGGCTCGTAAAGAATCAAATTTCCAGATTGATGGTACGGTTTTTAAAGGCAAATCAATATCAATAAAGGTAATGCCAAAGGCAATACGTATTGTTTATTAAAATAACTTATGAAAAAAATACGACACTATACAAGGCTCATTAGGTTGGGGCAATGGTATAAGAACTTAATCATTTTTACCCCTCTTTTATTTGCTTCCAATGTTCATTCAGTTCAAAGCTTAATTGTTGGATTTTTTGGCTTCTCATGTATTTCTTCTATTACCTATATTGTTAATGATTGGATGGATAGGGAGAAAGATCGTCTTCATCCAGTGAAAAAGAATAGGCCTTTAGCTTCGGGTGAGATTACTGGGAAAATGGCGATTGTTACATCAGTCATCTTATCTATTGTTGTCGTTTTGACTGTACTCAAATTAGGCCTCTTTTATGGAAGTATTATTCTCACTTATTTTGTTATTACAAATCTCTATTCTTTTGGACTTAAAGATATTCCTGTGCTGGATATTGTTATTATTGCCGGGAATTTTGTACTTCGTATGATGGCTGGTATTCAAGGTTTCCCAGATATCGTTACAGCCCCTTATTTCGGATTACTTCTTGGGGTGATTCTTATCTTTTTGACTCATAAAAGGAGGAGTGATATCAAATTACTTGGAGAAAAAGCGGTTAAGCATAAACCTGTATTAAATTTCTATACGAAAAAAAATAACTATTTAGTGAGAGGTGTGGCCTATTTAACAACGTTGATATCCTTTTATTTACTGTGGCAAAACGGCGTACTGATATATAAGCTTCTTGGTGTTTATTTCTTATTGTTGGCAACCAGCTTTATATTTTCAGACAACCCTGAATACACTTCAAATCCACAGCATTTATTCAGAAGTAAAATATGGATAGGAGTTTTGATTGCAAATATTGTAATGTTTGCGTGGCTTTGGATTAATTAATTGAGCAAAAAGTAAACTACTTTTCAGATAATTTTTCTGCAACTTCTTTTAAGGGGCATTCGTCGCTGGCAATGGGTGCCAGTACTTTTATTCGTTTTGCCACCCCCTTTCTTACAGCTTTTAAAAGCGCGCATTTGACTCTACTTGTATGTTCGTATCTGTGACCCCGGCTGTCAAACCTGTACTCCGCAATTTTTTCTGTATTCTCTGCCCCATTAAAACATGGGCAAGAGTCATCATTGGGTTCTGTATTTGTGCTCCATTCGTCTAAAAGACCGCTTATATTTTGATGTCGTTGAGGTGCACTGCTTGTCCCGTTGCAATGGTTTCCAATTTCAAGTTCTTTACTTCCAATTGATACTTTCATACTATGTTTATTAACAGGTTAATAAGGTAGGCAAAGTAACACATTGGTTCATATGAGTCAATTAATTTACGCTGATCATTTTTTATGTCTACCTATGAGTTAAAAAATCGCTTGATTTGAGACTGTCGCTACGCTATATTTATCTCCAGTTTTTTTAAGAAAGACCTCATGTCTACTATACGTGTTCGGAGTCTTCGAAAATCATACGGCGCCACAGAAGCTCTTAAGGGTATTTCGTTTGATATCGATAAGGGTGAAATCATAGGGTTTTTGGGGCCGAATGGAGCAGGTAAAACTACTACAATGAAGATTCTGACCTGTTTTATGGCAGCCAATAGTGGAGAGGCCAAGGTTTCTGGGCACAACTGTACAGATGAAAGTCAAATTGTGCGGCAGAAAATTGGTTACCTGCCTGAGAATAACCCGCTTTATACGGATATGACCGTATTCGAGTATCTCAAATATATGGCTGAGCTCCATGATGTTCCTAAAGCTGACATTTTGGATCGAATTAAAGAGGCGGTGGTGGATTGCTCGTTGTCTGACAGGCTTCATAGTTCAATTGGCGCGTTGTCTAAAGGCTATAGACAGCGAGTTGGACTGGCAGCAACCCTGTTGCATGACCCTGAGATTTTGATTCTGGATGAGCCGACTGTGGGTCTTGACCCAAACCAAATTGTAGAAATTCGAAATTTAATTAAAAAATTGGGGAAGAAAAAGACTGTGATCCTCTGCAGTCATAATTTGGCTGAAGTGGAATTAACTTGTAACCGGATTATTATTATCAACAAGGGTAAAATTGTGGCCACAGGAACCCCAGGTGAGCTTCGTGGAACGGTAGAGGGGCATGCAAATATTAAACTTACCGTTCGAGGGGATAAATCTGAAGTGATTTCGGTTTTGAGAGGGGTAAATGGTGTTCGTGAGGTCATTTCTCATTCGGTTCGGGAAAAAGGAGCGTTTGGCTATGAGCTTGTGACCATAAAAAACCGAGATCTTCGGGAGCAAATTGTTAAAGCTATTGTGGGTCAAGAACTAACCCTTCTTGAAATTCATCGTGAAACCGTTTCACTGGAAGAAATTTTCAACCAAGTCACTAAATCAAAAACACTGATCTAATGATAAATCTAAAGCACATCAGCACCATTATGCGTAAAGAACTCAGGGGTTATTTTAACTCTCCACTTGCATACTTGTTTATATCTGTTTTTTTGGTTTTTACGACATGGCTTTTTTTCCGGACGTTTTTTATTATAAATTTTGCGACGATGAGAGGATTTTTCTCAATCCTTCCCTGGGTCTTTTTACTGCTTATTCCGGCGCTTACGATGCGGCTTTGGGCTGAGGAGCAAAAAATGGGTACGATTGAGACTTTACTGACGTCACCTGTGACTGAGTGGGAGGCGGTTTTAGGTAAGTTTATGGCCAGTTTTTCCTTTTTGATAATCACTCTTTTACTTTCCATGTCTATCCCGTTGATTTTGTTGTTTATCGGTCAGCCTGACTGGGGAACGATCATTGGGGGTTATTTTGGAGCCATTCTTTTGGGAGGAGCTTATCTTTCTATTGGCCTTTGGGTTTCGAGCCTTACTAATAATCAAATCATTGCTTTTATATCTTCAGTCATCCTTATTTTCACCCTGTTTATTATTGGTCAGCCTTTAGTCCTTCAGACTACCCCTGCTTTTTTAGTTCCTCTGTTTAAGTATCTGGGTATGGGGGCTCACTTCAGTAGTATTCTTAGAGGTGTGATTGATAGTCGCGATATTGTTTATTATTTTATTTTAATCGGCCTTTTTCTCTATCTGAATGTGGCTAGCTTGAATAGCCGGAAGTGGCACTAAATAAGTGCGAGTGCGAGTCTTAAGTCTCAAGTATGAATTTAACACTTGGGATATGCACTTACACTTGAGACTAATACTATGAGTATTCTAAATCGATTTAAATACGCCAGGGATTCCTACTTAATTACCATTCTAATTGTGGTGATTGTGTTGATGGTTAATTTTATTGCTTCCAGGCATTTTGTAAAAATTGACCTTACACGCCATCAGCTTTATGAGGTTTCTGATGCTAGTAAAACTATTATGCAAGATCTTGATGATATTGTGACGGTTCAGGTTATTTTTTCTGAGAAGCTTCCTCCTAATTTGTTTGCAGTTCGACAATATGTTGATGATATGCTTGATGAGCTTTCTTCTTATTCGAAAGGGAATTTGATGTTGGATTTCTTAAATCCTGAAAGTCCTGATGTTCGTACTGAGGCGCTTCGTCTCGGGATCCCACAGATTCAGATGAATATTGTGGAGAAAGATAAGCTGGAGGTGAAGAATGGCTTTTTAGGAATTGCGGTTATTTACGGGGATCGTCATGAAGTTCTTCCTGTTGTGCAAAATATTCTGAATGTGGAATATGATCTTGTGGCGGCGATTAAGAAAGTGACTGCTGCTGAGACTTTAACGGTTGGATTTGTCTCTGGCCATGAAGAACCTTCTTTAGAGGATAAAGTTGAGGTCGGTCAATCTGGCGATAGCTATGCACTTTTAAAACGTGCTTTAAGTCGGAATTATTCAGTGAAATCTGTGGATTTGGCTGAGGAGGATGCTCTAAAAGAGGTTGATACATTAATTTTGGCTGGCTCTAAATCAGAATATTCAGAAGATGAAATTAAATTGATTGATACTTTTTTCATGAAAGGGGGAAGCTTGGTGGCATTGCTTGACTCAGTTCAGGTTTCCGCTGATCTTAAGGCAGCGGTTCAGGATCTTGGACTTTCTGAGCTATTTAGCCATTATGGATTTTCAATTGATAATCGGTTGGCTTTGGATGTCTCTAGCGAGCGAGCGTCTTTTAATCAGGGATATGTAAACTTTATTATTTCATATCCTTTTTGGATTAAAGGGGTGAAGCAGAATTTTGCACCAGAGAATCCTATTGTGAACCAGTTAGACTCAGTTGTCTTACCTTGGACGAGCCCTCTCTCCTTTTTTGAGAAAGACGGAATTGATGTTACACCTCTTATTCATACTACTAAGGCTGCATGGACGAATGAAGAGCCTTTCAGTTTGGACCCCAATTCTATTCAAACGGTTCCTGAAAAGGATCAGCATACACTTATTGCTTTGCTGACGGGTGATTTTGAGCCTTTCTCTGAGCTTGAAGAAGGGGATGATTTGAGCCCTGGCCGACTTCTTGTGGTGGGTAATTCTTATTTTGCTACTGATCGTTTTATTCGTCTTTTTGGTCAGAATTTAACGTTTATTATGAATGCGATTGATTATTTGACCTTGGATGAGTCTTTGATCAGCATCCGTTCCAAATCATCATTTGACTTGCCGCTGAAAGACCTGACGATACGCGAAAGGCAAGTTGTTAAATTTATCGGAATTTTGCTTGTGCCATTACTTGTCATCGGGTATGGTGTTTCAAGATTCATTCTGAAAAAAAGAAAAAAAGTTAGCCTCTAAAGCCCTCCCATGCCTGACAAGAAAGATCGTTTCGGCCTGTTTAAAAATATGAGCACTCTTAAAAAAGTTTTGATTGCTTTTGTAGTGCTCTTAATTTTTATTATTCTTGTAGAACAACCGGGCACAGACGATTCGAAGCGTCGTAAAAGCACGAAGTTTTTTATTCCTAAACTGGTAATGGAAGAGGTGACTAAGCTTTATATTGATAATCCCGCCTTTGCCAAGCCGGTTCATCTGGAGCGAATTGAAAATAAATGGCGTATCGCAAATGGACATTCTTTTCCGGCAGATGAGCGCCTTATGCAGGATTTTCTAAAAGCCCTCTTTAGTTTACAGCAAGGGGCAATAGTGTCTAAAAATCCTGAGCGAATGTCAATTTTTTCTATCGATGAGGTGTCAGGGGTTCGGGTTCGGGTTTGGAATCATAAAGAAAATCCTATTGCTGATTTTTATGCAGGGGATTCGATCCCTAAAGGTCAGTACTTACGCCGTCAGGATAGTTATGTGGTGTATCAAACTATTCCGACTCTAAAGCCTTATTTATCTGTGGATAATGAGGGGTGGAAAGATAAAACACTTATTAGTGTGGATGAAGCTCAGATTAAGCGAGTATCTTTAAAAAACCATGAAAAAGAGATTACGATGGAAAAGCGAGAGGAGGATGTGTGGCAAGTGATTCAACCAGAAGACTATGCAGCTGATGGATTAGCGGTTCGTACTTTGTTTGATCAGTTGGTTCATTTAAAAGCTGATGCATTTGTGAGTAGTGTTGAAGGCAGTCAGGCTGATTTTGAGAATCCTGATTACAAGATATCACTTCGTTTGATGGATGATTCCATCAAGTTGGTGTTATTTAGCATTTCAGAGGATGAAAACGAGTATTTCGCAAAAAATGGTGAGACGAGTTTTATTTACTCTGTCTCAAAGGAATTTATAGATCAGTTGTTTGGACTTGAATTCAAGCCAGCTGACGTTGAAAGTTAGCCAGAAAGACTTTGCATGAGTTCATCGCTGATGTCGAAGTTGCTGGAAACATTCATGACGTCAGGGTCTTCTTCGAGAGTATCCATAAAATCCAGTATTTTTTTGGCTTCTTCCTGACTTTCGATGCTGACGCCGTCTTTTGCAATGAGCTGAACTTCTGCATTTTCGATGTCAGCCCCTGTCTCTTTCAGTTTATCATTTACATCGTTTAGCGAGGTGGGGTCAGTAAAGATTTCAACTAGATTGCCTTCTACTTTTATGTCTTCTGCTCCTGCATCAATGGCTGCTAACTCCAACTCTTCTGATAAACCGCTGTTGGACTGAATCGTGATGAGTCCTTTCCGGTCAAACATCCAGGCAACACATCCTGATCCCCCTAGATTTCCCCCTTTCTTATTGAAAATGGTTTTTACATTGGTGTAGGTGCGGTTTTTATTGTCGGTTAAGCATTCAACAATAACTGCCGTTCCAGCGGGTCCATAGCCTTCGTAAACGATTTCCACAAGTTCATTCCCGTCTTTTAGTTCTCCGGTTCCACGTTTAATAGCCCGTTCAATATTTGAATTGGGCACATTCTCCTTTTTGGCATTGTCGATCGTTAATCGAAGAGCGGGATTCATGTCTACATCCCCACCCTGCTTTGCTGCAATGGTGATCAGATTGGCGTGACGGGTAAAAATCTTACCCCGTTTGGCGTCAGCTGCACCTTTTTTATGTTTTATGGAGTGCCATTTACTGTGTCCGCTCATAATTTAAAAATTAAGTGCGAGCCTTGCCTACCGGCAGGCAGGTGCGAGTCACAAGAAAGTCATTTGAGACTATCCACGATACTTGTTCACAAATGGGATCAGGGCCATTTCTCTAGATCTTTTAATCGCCTTTGAAAGCATTTTTTGATGACGAAGACACACGCCAGAGTAGTAACGGCCTTTGATCTTCCGGAATCCATCAACAAAGTACTTTAAAGTTACGATGTCTTTGTAGTCGATCTCTTTCATCTGATTGGTGCAGAAGGTACATCGCCTTTTACCGAGTTGGTGTTTTTGCTTGGTTGAAAATATTACAGCCATTTCAATATTTAGAATTAAGAATTAAGAATTAAGAATTAAGCTAATAGCTCATTTCTATAATTTAAGGTCTTCGCCTTCAAGGATTTCATCTAACTTTTTATCCAGATCAGCGTCCTTTTCTTTGTCTGTTTTATCTTCCTTTGCTTCCTTTTTTTTCACCTCCCCGCCTGTATCAGTTCGGGCAGGTTCTTTTTTTGGCTCTTCCTCCTTTTTCTCCTCAATCACTTTAGCCTTTTTTTCCGGAACTGGCTGATCTTCTGGTCTTTTTGCGTAACTTGGTCTGTGGCTTGGTCTGTGACTTGGTTTTTTCTTCTCTTCAACGATGGCATCGAGGTCGTATTTTGTGTAAGTATGTCCTTCTGGAAGGGTTAGAATCATTGATCTGATAACGTCTTTTTCAATACGCAGATGCTCTTTTAACTCAGATAAGGACTGGTTCAACATTTCAGTGTTATAAACCATGTAATATCCCTCAGAATGCTTGCCAATACGGTAAGCGAGGTTTCTCTTTCCCCAAAAATCTTCATGGGTGATTTTACCGCCTGCTTTCTCAATCATATCGGTGATTTCCTTCAGCTTTTTCTTAACTTCAGGTTCACGAAGATCTGAACTCATAATGAGCATGAGTTCGTAGGGTTTTACAGTGCTTTCCAGCACTCGTTTGGTAACTGCTTTTTTCGCCATGATGTAACAATTTTATGGACTAAACGCTATAAGTCTCATTGGACTCATAGAAAGATTGCTTGCTTATTTTAAGGAAAAACTGGATTAATGCAAGAGGTTTTTGGTTTTTATGCTCAATTGGGAGAATTCAGTAATATAGTTTATTAGACCTAATTGTATTGCGGCGAAGGCCGCGACTGACTTTTTTGCTGTAATACTGCTTCTGTGTGTAATGATTTTGTTTAATTCACACTTCTTACTTTTTTGGTGTCAAAAAAGTAAGCAAAAAATCACCAAACTTCCGCGAAGCGTGTAATCAGCATTGTTGCCGAGCTCCATCATCTCCCACGCTCGCTGCAGTCTGGACTCGCCAATGCCTTTAAATTTTCTTTACACATCTAAGGTCGTTAGTGCTGTTATTAGAAAGTTGTT
>JAJDCE010000034.1 GCA_029260985.1 Patescibacteria group bacterium
TTCGACGCAGTGAAACGAAGACGGATTGCTGTAATGAAGGATAAAAGATTGACAATCCGCGGAGTGAAACGCAGAGGATTGGTAAACTTTTGAGCATAGCCCTATTGTGGTTTTTTGCTTCGTTTTTTTGACACCAAAAAAGTAAGAAGTGTGAACAAAGCATCATCGCCTGCCGTAAAAGCAGCATAACAAAACAAACGTCAGTCGCGGCCTTCGCCGCAATCCAAATTACCAGGCTAATGAATCTTGTGGAATGATTATTGTACAAAAAAAGACCCACCATTGCTGGACAGGTCCTTTTGAATATAAAACTAACGCTTAGCCCACTGTGGCGCTCGACGAGCACCATGGAGACCAAACTTCTTCCTTTCTTTAACACGTGAATCCCTTGAGATAAGGCCAGCTTTTTTAAGCACAGATCGGAGAGCCGGATCAAAAACGGTTAGCGCCTTCGCGATACCATGACGAACCGCATCAGCCTGAGAAGAAACACCCCCACCCACAACTTTTACAGAAACATCAAAGCGCTTTGTCATATCAACAAGCTTAAGCGGAGATTTCACATTTCCGACTAAAATACCAAAAAAGTACTCGTTTATAGGTTGATCATTCACTACAATATTTCCTTTTCCATTTTCATATAAGCGAACACGTGCAACCGATGTTTTTCGCTTTCCATTGGCGTAGTGGTAGCGATCTTTGCGAGCAGGAACAGATTCCTTTGCAGGTGATTTAGCTTCAGTTTTAGTAGGCATAACGGTTTATTAAAGTGAAATAGGTTCGAGCTTCTGACCTCCATGCGGATGTTCAGAGCCAGCATAAACTTTCAGTTTAGCTAAAATAAATTTTTTCAAACGATTCCTAGGAATCATTCCAGCAACCGACTCGTTCAAAATACGAGTAGGATTAGTTGCACGCACCCGAGAAATAGGCCTTCGCTTCAGATGTCCTATATAGCCCGTATGATGAATATATTCCTTCTGCTCTTCTTTATTCCCGGAAAGATGAACTTTTTCGGCATTAATAACCACTACATAATCACCCATATCAAGATGAGGGGCAAAGGTAGGCTTATTCTTGCCTCTTAAAAGAACAGCAATTTCAGTTGAAAGGCGTCCAAGAGTTTTCCCATCAGCATCAACTAGATACCATTTTCGGTCTTCCTTGGCCGGTGCTTTGGGAGTAGTCGTTTTTACAATTTTCATATTAAACAAGTTCAATTAGTACCACAGGTGCGCTATCTCCAGAGCGAAAACCTAAATTCGTCAAACGAACAAAGCCTGACTGACGATCCTTATAACGCTCTAGAAGTTCCCCAATTAACTTCTTAGAAGCATTCTTGTCAGGGAAATAAGCGTTCAGTCGACGATAGGCATTCATAGAAGAGCTCTTCTTAGCAGCAGAAATAAGTTTTTCCACAATAGGCTTCACCATTTTTGCCTTCGCCTGAGTCGTTTTGACTCTCTCATACAAAATAACGGAGGTTGCCAGATTTCTCATGAGAGAATCCAATTGCGCTTCATTTCGATTCAGCCGTTTTGATTTAACTCTATGACGCATGGGGTATAAAAAGTATTAATAAATTAGAATTCTTTATCTTCCATTAGCTTAAGACCTCTTGTTTCTAAAGCTTCTGAAACTTCAGTCATTGCCTTCTTACCAAAACCACGGAAGTTACCAAGCTTGCTTGGATTACACTTTACAAGCTGCTCAATGGAACCAATACCACCATTGATCAATGAATTAAGTGTACGGGGTGAGAAGTTTAGAATTTCAATCGGTGTATAAGTTTCCTTCTTAGACTCCTCCTCTTCTTCCTGCAATTCCTTAGCTTTGACCTGCTGACGATCACTTCGGAAATCTTCTTCCACCTCTTCGCCCTCAATAAGGAAGAGTTCAAAGTAAGACTTAAGCACACTGGCGGTAAATTTTAACGCATCATCAGGAGAAATGGAACCATTTGTTTCAACTTCAAGAATTAGTTTATCCAAATCGGTTTGCTCACCCACACGAGCGTTAGTGACATCGTATTTAACTTTTTTAACCGGAGAATAGATCGCATCGACCAAAATAACACCAAGCTCTTTATTGCTTTTTTTCCGAATCGTTACCGGTACATAACCCACTCCCTTTTCAACCGTCATTTCAATATTTAACTTTGCGGATTTTTTAGTAATTGAAGTGATCTTTAGATCCGGGTTCAAAATTTCGATATCACTTGAATGTTCAATATTCTTAGCAAGCACATCACCTTCTTTGCTCACTGAGAGCTTAATCACTTCACTGCCTTTAGTCACTTTCTGAATTTGAAGTTCCTTGAGGTTCAGAATAATATCTAAAACACTATCCTGCACACCAGACACAGTCGCATATTCATGAGTAACACCATCAATCTTCACAGCAGTAATTGCTGCACCAGGTAAAGATGAAAGCAGCACTCTGCGAAACGAATTCCCAAGAGTCATACCATAGCCAGAGGGTAATGGACTAACCGTAAATAAAATATGGTTAGGGCTAAGTGTTTCGGTTTTAATTTTAGGCAAACCGATTTCCTCTTGAATAATATGCATAAGACATTATGTTAAAAAGGTTTATATAAGCTTATCGTGAGTAAAATTCAACGATAAGTTGACTATCAATACTCTTTTCTAATTCATCTTTTTCAGGCAGGGCAAGTACTTCGATAGCACGCTGTTTCAAGTCTACTTTAAGCCACTTAGGCGAATAGTCTTTAAGTTTTTCCATCCCACTATATAAGTGAGAATCTTTAAGCTTATCAACCAACTCAACTTTATCCCCGGGACGTACAACAATGGAAGGGATTGTAACTCGGCTACCATTTACTTTGAAATGACCATGATTAACCATTTGACGAGCTTGCATCCGAGTCACAGCAAACTGAGAAACATAGATCAAGTTGTCCAGTCTTAACTCAAGAAGCCGTAAAAGGTTTTCACCAGTTTCACCAGTCATTTTTGCAGCTTTTTTGAAAGAGTTTCTGAATTGTTTCTCTGAAAGCCCAAAAAGGATACGAGCTTTTTGTTTCTCGCTTAACTGAGTTCCATACTCACTGACTTTTGAAAAACGGCCAGAACCATGAACTCCGGGCTTACCCATGCGTCGCTCTAAAATCTTGGTGTACTTAGCCGTTCCAAATAAATTGGCTCGATGACGTCGGCAAAGTCTTGCTTTTGGTCCAGTATATCTCATTGAAAATAAAAAATGATAAATAGAATTGTCATCTCGAGCAAAGTCGAGGGATTAAACACGCCTTGGTTTCTTCTTTCGGCAACCGTTATGAGGGAATGGAGTAGTGTCAAAAATACCCTCAAGTTCTAGTCCGGCAGCATGAAGACCTCGTACCGCTTGCTCTCGACCGGTTCCCACTCCTTTAATAAAAACTTTCACCCGCTCCACCCCATAAGGAGCCACTTTTTCAACCACTTTTTCAGCAGTCATCGTAGCAGCATAAGGAGTTGACTTACGAGTGCCCTTAAAACCATTTGCACCAGCCGACGCCCACGCCAGCACATTACCACCGGGCTCACAGATAGAGATCATGGTGTTATTGTATGTCGCAGTCACGTAAGCATGCGCCAGAGGAACGGTCTTTCGGATCTTCTTTCGGCTAGTTTTAGCGGTTTTATCGGCCATAAATCGAAAATATTAAATAGAAAATAGAAAATAATAATTATTTCTTTAGCGCTTTTATTTTTCCACTTCCCATGGTCATCTTCTTACCTCGCTTAGTACGAGCATTAGTTTTCGTTCTTTGTCCGCGAGCAGGAAGTCTGCGATGATGGCGAAAGCCTCGATAGGTTCCAATCTCCTGTAATCGCTTAATATTTCCCGTATAAAGTCGCTTCAAATCACCCTCAACAGTCAATTTAGAAATTTCATCACGAATTTTCTGCTCATCAGCAGAAGAAAGGGCCTCTACCTTAGTATCAAAATCAATCTTAATCTTATTAAGAATATCTCGGCTAAGTGAGCGACCAATCCCATAGACATAAGTCAATGCGACTTCTATGCGCTTCCCTTTAGGCAAGTTAACACCAGCAATTCGGGCCATATTTCAATAAATAGTAGATAAGTTAGTTAGAATCTGAAATCAGAAATGCGAAATGCAAATTGATTATCCTTGTCTTTGTTTATGCTTCT
>JAJDCE010000035.1 GCA_029260985.1 Patescibacteria group bacterium
TTCGACGCAGTGAAACGAAGACGGATTGCTGTAATGAAGGATAAAAGATTGACAATCCGCGGAGTGAAACGCAGAGGATTGGTAAACTTTTGAGCATAGCCCTATTGTGGTTTTTTGCTTCGTTTTTTTGACACCAAAAAAATGAAGAAGGGTGAACAAAACATCATCGCCTGCCGTAAAAGCAGCATAACAAAACAAAAGTCAGTCGCGGCCTTCGCCGCAATCCAAATCACCAAGCTGATGAATCCTGTGGAATGATTATCGTCCAGAGTTTATTATTCTTTTTTATAGCTTAAAAACCTCTAGCCCTATAAAATAGAAATCACCATTAAATCTATTCATGGCTTCAGAACTAGAACGATTCGAAAATAAAGAGGTTGAAGATCGTCTTCAGGAATCATCTGAGGATATGCAATCTGCCAATACTATACGAGGCGGTATGTCAGCTTTATTGAGGGACGAGGATTTCAGAAGGACGGTTGATAAAGAAGCGCTGAGGAATTATGACGACGTGGCACAAGGACGAGGCCATATAAAACCCGGTGATAAAGCAAATCTCTCGAAGTTCTATAAATTCATGAAGGAGCAATATGAAGAAGTGAAGCATCTTAACAAGCGAATAAGCGGTCGTATCGACGAAGCCATTAAATCAAATATCATTTCAGATAAAGACCGAGAGTTCTACGAGGGAAAAATGAATGAAAATGTTGTAAATGGAGGGCAGAATGTAACTCGTGAAATCATGGAAAAGGCTGAGACCGAACTGACGGCTAGCCTAAAAAAAAGAGAAGAGGAGCGTAAAGAATATGATTTAATTGTTCAGGGTCCGCTCGTTGAAGACGGGCAGATTAAAGTTGAAAAAGGAAAAACCATCAAAGTCCCTGACGAGAAAGGGTATTTGGCAATGAAGGTTCCGGAACGACGAAAATGGCTTAAAGAAGTCAAAGACGCCTTACCAAAAGCAAAGCACTATAAAGAAAAAGAAGGGGGAATTGAGTCTAAAAAGCTTGAAGGGGAATACGAGGGTCTATTAGCAAAAGCTCAGAAGGAAGGGGTAGTTGGAAAAGCGACCATTCAAAAATTCCGTGACGAGTTTAAAAATATAGATCTCAAAGAAAAGAAATATTGGCTTAAAGAGATGAAAAACGGCAACCAGCTTAAGCGTTATCAAAAGTTTTGGAAGGAGGCAAGAAAGGCATTGAGCGATATTGGCTACAAGCGTCTTGCAGGCCAAAAAGACAAGCTCGGCTATTCCCAGCTCGTCAATGAATTGGGGAAGGAAAAAGAAAAAGAAGGGCGAATGATTGAAGGGGAGTATGGCAAAAAATTAGCAGGACTTGTAAAAAAAAGAGTCATTAGCAAACACACCGAAAGAGCCTTTCTTGAAGATATAAAAAGGCAGCCACATGAAAAGAAAAAGGATTATCTCAAAGCTTTTGATAGTCAAATGCAGCGCTATAAAGCGTTAAGAATTAAAATCGATCAAATGAAAGATGGAGGGTCTAGAAAAGTATTGGATGAGATGTATGACAGCGGTGAGAATGGGCATTCCGAAATCAATGCGAAATATCAGAGGCTTTCTGGTCAATCCAGCAATACAGAAGCCAATCCAAAACTCAGAGAGGCTGAGAAAGAATTGGATGCCATAGAAAACAGAAGTGTGCGTAAGGCACTAAAAGTAGGAATGGGAAAGATTGAAAAATCTCAAAAGCGAAACCTGGCAGACAGGCTCACCAGCTTTTTTGAGGGTAGATTGTCAGCCAAGATTGACCCACTTTCGTACCAGAAAACTCTCAGTGATGCACGTGGTGAGCATCGGCAGGTCAACATCAAGGAGATAAAAGCTCACCATAGGCCAAAGCGCAGTAAGGCAGAAAAAGATGATCAGCCAAAAAAGCAGGATTATGGCAGTAGGGCAAATACACTCAGTGATTGGGAAATGCAAGATGACATTGCTGTACTCGATAGCTCAACGAGCAAAGATGATGAGCCGGTTGTTACAAAAGATGAATACAAAAAAAAGTTACCTCATAGGGCAAAAACCCACGTAAATGCCACAAAAACATTTGTCAGAAAAACCTTCTACACTGAATCAGATAAAGAAAAGCATGTAATGAGAGCTCAAATAAATTCCAAAGAAGGAGTGAACTCTTTAAATAGTATTCAGGGAATAAATAGACAAACCGATGACCTGTCCGTAAATGTGTGGGCAGACAATCGGGTGAACGAATTAAAATTAGATGATGTAAGAGCGACTATTCGATATCTTCGAAAAAACATTGCCAACACTACCGAAGAAGCTGAGAAAAAAGCGGCTTAAGAAAGTTCTTCCAAGCGTTCATTGTATTTGAGCACTGTTTCAATAAAAGTCGCATGACTCCAGGTTAGCGGAGCGACCGAAAGATGATCCCCATTAAAAGGGTTTAGCTGTTCAGGAAGGACGCCAGCATTGTTCATGTGGTTAATCGTCCATTGTAAGTACTTCTCAACCGGCTTTAAACCCTCCAGGTCATCGGCGACAGCCATTAGCCATTGAGCATGCCAAAGGGTAGTAATGATCCAGGGATTTCCAGGTACAGAACTATAATCATCTTTAACCTGTTGGTATTCATCATTTTCGTAGCGAGTTAAACCTCCCACCTCCGTATTAACCGAAAGGGCTTTGAAAATAGCCTGATTCGTATCAAAAATTCTGTCGTCGTCGGGTGGCAATATTCCGAATATCCAAAGGGCGTGCATGCTGGCATCGATGATGGGATCCTTGATGAGTTCGCCTGTTTTTTCATCAACCGTTAACCGCTTTAAGAATCTGTTTTTATCCTCGTCATATAAATATTTCAATGTGGATTCACGAACCTCAAAGGCAGCTTTTTCATAGCGCTTATGATGATTGGAATGGCCGAGTATTTTAGATAGATAGGCAGCGGCCATCAGTCCGGCATAAACCGTTGAACAAGTATAGGCGCTAATCCCTCTTTCCCGTTCCCATAAATCATAACTCGGAAGCGGAAGACCTGTTTTTTTATCACGAAAATCAACTAAAAAATTACCCATACCCCGAATGAGTGGCATGTACATTTCCTGTAAAAATTCTATGTCGCCAAAACTTTGAAAGTGCTGATAGAGGCCGTAAAGCACTAACCCTGTTTCATCCTCCTGAATGGGCAGTTGTCGTCGCCCATCCTTAAAAGACGGATGCCACGAAGAGCCCACCGAACGATCAGCATTGTACTTGGGTAAAAGGTAGCCTTCTTGAGTCACAGTCTCGGCACAGAATTCATAAAAACGCTTGCTGATTTCACTGTAACCAGACCGATCGAGAGCAAGAGACACCCAGGCCCCATCCCGTGGCCACATGTACGTGTAAGTGTCTTTATTGAATTTCATAATATCCAGATCAGTAGAGGCAATGATGGCTCCACGATTATCAATCTGCGTCCTCATAATAAGGAGGCTCTGCTTGTAATGTTTTTGAATATCAGATGGAATTGAAGCGATTTTTTCTGGATCTTTATTGACCCAGCTTTCCCAGTAATTGATGGTATTTTTTAAAAGTTTCTCAGGGGTTTCCGTCATAATAAAATCATGCTGGCGTCTGACTTCTCCCATCTTTTGCCCCGCGCAAATCCAAAAGTAAACAACAGCTTTCTCGTTTGCTTTTACATGGGCATTGATCTGAACGGTGGAGTCGACCGAACCTTGTTCGATGCCATTCTCCTGAAGTTCTCCATCTTCAGCGTCTTTCCAGGTTCCTTCCTTGCCCTGATACTCACTTTTTCCAGTCGTAAAAGAATCAAGTCCACAGGCTTCCGTGCTGCATCCGCTAAACCAGAAATACCGTTTTTTACGGTAATGAATCATAGCCCCCGGTTTAGGTTCGTAAAAAGCAGTGTCTTGCTGCTTATCACCGTAAAGGTGAAGATCCTGATTAAAAAAGAGTTTGAGAGATCGATCCGTATCGTAATGATTTTCGATCGTAATTTTTCTTATAAAGACATTTTCAGTTGGGTAAACAAAATCATTAAAATGAAACGTTAGCCCTAATTCTTCATGGCTGGCTTTAGAGTCAGTTACAAGTGTATCGCTTAGGTAGCCAACCTCATGTTTCCAGCTGTCCTCATAAAGCCATGAAAACCGGTCATCGACATGAACCCCAACACGGTGCAAATGTTGATAGGCAATATGATTTTCCATGCCAACATGGGGATAATATAGATCCCTCAACATGTTTTTAGAGTCGAGTCCGACCAGTAAATTGCCGTTGCCTGTGACCAGTGAACGGGGCATATTTTTGCATTAAGCTGTAAGTCCTAAGTCGTAAGCCAGTCGAAGCAAGCTTAAGACTTAAAACTTAGGACTTAAGACTTTTAGTTTTATATTCACTCCCTACCTCCCTCAATCGAACCCTCAAATTTTCAATGGCAACATGCATACTATCAACATTAGACCTTTTAATTTTTTCAGTTACCTTCTCTTCGAAGTCCGTAAGCGTATTCATGAAAGTAATATAGGCCTCATAGGGTGAATCATAGGGCGAGAAATACGCATGAACATCCCCATCATTCCAGTACTTGGTGCACATGTAATAAAAATGATCCGAAGTCTGAAGCCGCCGCCAATCATGAACGATCTCGTCGGAAAGTTTAGTGAGATTCGATTTGATTTCATGTTCTAAATCAAACACTCGTTTTAGGGCTGATTCCTGCAGCGGGTTACTGAGCCACGCAGAAAGATCTCGTTCCATGTCCGCCCATGACATCAAGTGAGGAACATCAACTTCACCCACCGAATCATAGGCCTTAATAGTTTCCGAAGGAGTTTTAAAGCCGATCTGATGCTTATAAGCGTATTCGGGTAGGTGGCGCAAAAAATCAAATATCCCAGTGTCTTCCCATTGGTGTTCGCCAAAGGTTTCATAGTCCATAAAAAGGTTGATCGTTTCCCCGTCTGCTGCATTCAGCCAAGCCGCGTATTTGTCAGTGGTCAGTGGCCATTCAGACCATCCCTGATTACTGAAACGGAAGGCAATATCGTCTGAAAGTTTGTAATTCTTTAGAAGCAATGTAAAATCTTTCGGAAGTGTTTTTCGTATACGATTTTCCTTTGCAATGCGTTGATCTTCCGAGTGAAGTTCAGCTAATTTTGGATTATGAAGATGATTGGGACTTCTCCATTCAAGATAGTGATCCCAACCTTCAGCCAGAATTCCTTTAAAGCCCATCTCCCGAATAAATTCAGCGATTTCGTTATTATAAATCAGCTCCGTATTCCGGAATACAGTTGGTTTCTTTTTGAAAAGTTTAAACACCAAATCAGCATGTTTTTTGATCTGATGGGCAAATTCTTCCTTGGAATACAGCCAGCTTAATGAGTGATAATAAGTTTCGCTCAGTACTTCAACTCGTCCGGTAGCAAATAATTTTTTAAAAGAATCCAGCACCGACTTACCGACTTCACCGTACTCCAGACACTGTTCTAAAAACACACCTGAAAGACTGTAGCTGATTTTAAAATCAGGATGTTTTTCTAAAAGTTCAAGCATTAAAGCATTCGTAGGCAGATAACATTTATGAGCCACTTTCTCAAAAATTTTCTGATTCTCATAGTTCGTGGGTCCCTCAAAATAGTCCTGTTCATGCTCATCAAACACGCGGCGCTTGGCCAGCCGGTAGGGCTGGTGAACCTGAAAATAGAAGCAGATGGTTTTATTGTAATGATTCATCTAGGCTGGAGCCAGCGCTCGCTTATAGCTATTAATTATATCCTTCGCCCGATCCACCCAAGTCATTTTCTCAACCTCTACCATACTTCTCTCCATCAGAGTTTGTTGTAGTGCAGGATACTGAAGAACGGCTAAAGCCTGATTAGCCATTTCATCAATGTCCCAAAAATCGACCCGTAATGCATTTTTAACAACTTCCGAAACACCCGATTGTTTTGAAATGAGGACAGGTGCTCCATTTCGAATCGCTTCAAGCGGCGCGATTCCGAAAGGCTCAGAGACCGACGGCATAACGTATAGATCAGCTGATTGGTAAGCACGAGCGACTTCATCCCCCTTAAGAAATCCGGAAAAGAGGACATTTCGTTCAATACCAAGATCAACTGACATCGAAATGACTTGTTCCATCATATCTCCATCACCCGCCATCACAAATTTAACGTTTTGATTTGTTTCTAATACTTTTTTTGCCATCTGAAGAAAATAATCCGGCCCTTTCTGCATGGTCATCCGCCCTAAAAAAAGTACAATCTGATCATCCTCATTTAAACTGTGAGTTTTTTGATATTGAGTGAATTCTGGCTTCACAGCGTTATGAACCACATCGATTTTATGAGCAGGAATACCATAATTTTTTACTAACATCTGCTTTGTAAAATCACTCACTGCGATCACCCGGTTAGCATGCTCCATGCCCCGGCGCTCCATGTCATAAACTTGCTGATTGGGATTTTCTCCGCATCTGTCAAACTCAGTAGCGTGCACATGCATAACATGTGGTTTGCCAGAAAGTTTCTTAGCCTGGATACCAGCCTCTGTTGTCAGCCAGTCGTGGCTATGAATAATATCGTGAGGCACTTCCGCTGCATACATAGCCGCCTGGCTTGCGTAACGATAAACTTCATCCATCAGGTTTGAGCCATACAGCTGTGGCGCAGAAGAATTTTTTTTAATCGATTCAAGAAAGGTTCTATAGCTTTCCATTGTTGCATAAGGGGAATAAAGCGTCGAAGAGAGCTTTACGGCATTAACAGTTCCTCCTGATTCATGGGCATTGAGCAGCTTAAAAGCTTTTGAGTCAAATTGCTGCATTTCCGGAGTTACTTTAGGGAGCACCAGGTGAACCTGCTGACCGTTATGAATAAGCCCCTCCACAATGCCGTGACATGCAACACCCAAACCTCCGCTGTTATGTGGGGGAAATTCCCACCCAAACATAAGTACCTGCATTTGTTTTTCTTTTTATTTAAAAAATCCTTATATTATAGCAGAAATAAGCCAAAAACTCAATCCCATAGGATTGACGGATTTGTCAAATAGTACAGGCTAATAAAGCCTGTTTTTTTGCAGATCAAAAAAGCAAATGTAACAATTGCTCTAATTATGTCATTTTAAGCCGCTATTGCTTCATTTCCTCCCTTTGGCGTATCTGATACTGTCGCCTCAGACAATTTTGTTACCCTTGCCTCCTCAAGTGTTATTTCCACACCTTCCGTAATAGTCTCTATTGCCTCTGCAATTGTTTCTATCTCCTCTGCTTCTGATGCACTAACTTCGATTAAGCCTTTAGTAATTTTTTTTCGTAGCATTTCAATAAACTCTGGAGACCCCTTATACGCAACTACCTCTCTATTCCCATTAGTAGCTTTATCTGGTATCCAGCCAGATTTATATAAACAGGCTGAAATTGCATCGCGAACTGAAAGACCATCTGGGTAAGCTGAAGCTAGCTCATCAGTATTAATAGCTGCCACGTAAATAGTTTCCTTATTCCCTCTCATAAATATTGATTTTTAGGAAAGCGACGTAATTATACGATACTTATTCCAAATTATTATACCATTAGAAAATGAAAATTGAAAACTCCACTATCCTCCCACCATCGGAATTAATAACTCTGCCCCGTCGTACACGTTCCACTAGCCGTGGTCGCAAACGTAGTCTGCCCTGTATAAGACCCCACTGCCTGACTGGAAGGTATCCTCAGCTTCCAGAACACAGACTCATTAGTCGTAGTAAGAGTATGATCATTTCTAATAGCAATATCCCTGTTTAAACATCCTCCAGCATCAGCCGTACCACTAGCGGTATCTACTAAGGCATAAGGCCCTGCTGCCGCTGACGCATCCCAGTCAAAAGTAGAAGCATTATGATGCCACTTCTGCTGAGCCACTCCAATACTACTACCACTACACGTAGGGAAGTCAGTGCACATATCATCTCCATCAATATACATATCCAGTATCTGGTTCCCCACATTCCCCATTGATGTTTCAGCACCACTTGAAGTTCCACCAATCGCTACCGTTCCGTAAGCAATACTAGCCTCTGTCACATCTATTCCCTGTAACGCTGCAAAGGTTAAGTTGACACTGCTATCTAAAAACCCTGTTTCTTGCCCCAACCCATCTGTAGGCTTAGCATGAACTTCCCAATTGGCAGAAGCATTGGTATTAAACCAAACCGTCACCGAACAATCTGCACCCAAACCACTATCTGTTCCAGTTGCTGTCTTGCCCGTACCCGGCGTACTCACTAAAGTTAAAGTACACGTCGCGTCAACATAACAGTCATTCTCATCAGAAGTACAATTATTAGCAATAGCAGTATCATCAAACAAAACTCCTTCCACTCCTGTCACATCGTTATCTCCATTATCATCCGTAAACGCAACAGAGAAATCTATAACATCACTTCCACCTGCTGTCAGTGACGGAGTATCCGTTGCGGTATACGAAGTCAAAGCTGGCGCTACATCTGTGACGGTAAATGTCTGTGTTTCAGTCCCCGTAGCAGGGAAACTATGATTATCTTCCACATACACCTTCACATCATACGTCCCATGCGCTGTAGGAACAGAAACTATACTTTGAGTATCATCACAAGTTGCATCGGTGGTGGTTGGGTTAACGCCTGTATGACTGCAAAGGAGTGTTCCATTGGTACAAGCATCACTTTCATAGTTAAAGGCAGTTGTTACGCCACCCATATCTGCTTCACCTGAACAGATGTATATATTCATCGTATCCTGACCATTATCAGTATCACTATCTGCCAGATTAGCCTGAGGAATGGTAAACCTGACCGTATCTCCAGGCTCAATAGTCCCTGAGGCATCGTCTGTAAATGTTACGGAACCGAAAGTTCCAGCATGATCCACTTTGAAAGGAGATTTAGCATTATCATCACCACCTGCAAGGGTTGCACCACTTACAGAGCAGTTGGCACAGGTGCCTATAGCCATATCAACACTTAAACCACTAACTCCCGCTGTATCTGCATACACATAAACCACATTACTTCTCACAATCATATGAGAAAAAGAACCAGCTTCAGCAGCCGCTAAGCTGGAAGCCGCATCATTTCCATCCTCATCAGCAGATACATCAATACAGGTTCCCGCTCCCACGCACCCATCACCTCCGGTATCGAACCGGTATTGAGTAAGATCGATAGTGATGTCATCTTCATCAGCGGGTACATCCGCAAAGGTAACAGTTCCCACCGCTAGCCCCTGATCCCCGCTGCCATTGGCTGGATAACACGATCCTCCTGCAACCTTGTCACAAATAAAGGCATACCAGTCATTACTTTCCGGATCACCTGCAAGCGCAGTATACGTTACAGAAGCCTGAGCATCAGAATTTGCTTCCGTAGCAATAGCCCACGCTCCTCCATCACAAGTTGGAGCCGATGCACCACCAGAAGTCACCGCATCGGTTTTACAGATCGCCATAAAGTACTGATCCGCATTCACATCCTTAGCGGTTGCTGTAAAGGTGACATCACTGCCAACAGCTGTAGGATTCCCATCGGTATCAACAGTAGCACTTCCATCAAATGATCCTCCATCCGAAGGTGTTACCGTAAACAACGGAGAAACATTCCCCACCCCAACGGTCGTCGTAATATCTTCATTAGCACTTTGTCCTTCACCTCCATATCCATCAAAATGAGGAACATCAAAAGCCAATGTAGCGCCCGCACAGGATATATTGGTGCAGGCTGGTGTTGTACCCGCATTACACACCTGACCATTGGTCTTAATATCATTTAAACTAGTGTAGTGAGCATTCGCATAATAAATCGTATAACTGTCACAGCCATCCACAGTAATGTTAACGGTAGCTGAAAAACCACTGACTGTACCCGTGTCGTTAGAAAGAGAATCTTTTACATTAGCTGGGTCCATGCTCACATAACCTGTTCCAAAACTCACATAACTATCATAATTCTCTCCTTCTGCATCCACAGTAGCCCCCGTCCAGGTAATAGAGGCATTGCTGTTTGCCAACTTCATATTAGAGATCGCTGTATAATCCGATAACGCATTAAAATCCGTAGTGCCATTTCCGGTAGGAAAATTGGTTGATAGCGGCTGTTTTTGGACAAAAACAATTGAACCCACTGAGCCAGCATTTACACCAGTGCCTCCATTTACCTGTCTTGTGTAGGTCGAATTATCGGTTCCATAATAAATTGCAATCCGACCGCCCCCTCCACCTCCACCATAAGTAACAGTACCATTAGAGCCATTTGCACTGATCGTAGCTGTTCCAGCTAAAGTTTCCCCATCTAACCAAATAGATCCTCCAGCCCCACCACCACCACGACAGGTAATTGTGCTAGAATCGCCATTTGCTGATATATTTGCATTTATGGTTAATGTGCCGCTAGTAACTAATTTAATAACACCGCCTCCAAGGCCACCAACACCACAATTGCCACCACCACCAGATCCCATAGTAATTGGATGATCCTCATCTCCATATGCAGTACCTCCAGCTACAGCTGAACCAGCTCCACCATTACCCCCATGTGCGCCACCCCCAGGACCTACAAAATCTTCTTCACCGTCTCCATCTCCTAATCCAGGGTCAAATCCTAAACCAGTAACACTAAACGTTGCTCCAGATTGAATATCAATGGTAGTACCGCTTAAATTCACTTCATACGTTTTAGATGAAGAATTGTTTCCATGCGTTAAAGTCCCTCCACTTTGTACAGTTAGTGTACCTATATCTATTGTCCCTGCATATTCTTGAGTAAAAGTACCCCCTGACTGCACAATAATATCAGCACCAGATAGTTCGCCAGCAGCCATAGGCACCAGTGTCCCCGTTGAGCCAATGGTCACATCAGTTATAGGCGAACCAAAAAACCCACTACCATAATCAAACGTTGAATCAGTTAGGGTAAAGTCGGTCCAATTCGCGATTGAGCCACTATTTTGTAGAGTTAAATCCAAGCCATTAAGGGTATAAACTCCAGAGGAGTGAGGAGGGTAAAATATTCCACCATCAATTGTTAGCGAAGGTTGGGTAGTACCACCACCTGTTAGTGTGCCACCAGATGCAACGGTAAGATTTGATGTGCTCGGAAACTCATAATCAGCCCCGTCTCTAATCGTAATATTGTCGAAAGTATACGAGTCACCTGCCACCTGAAGGGTTTCCTGATCAGTAGTATAGTCATTATTATCCACAATTAAATCTCCATTAGTAGCACCTGAAGCTTTCGTGTAAATAGTTCCCGCACCACCAATACCCGCGTCTCGAACCCATGCTTGACTGCCTCCATACGCCTGAATTTTATCTCCACTAATAATGGTAGAAGAATCAGTGGTGTAATAAATAGCCACCCTTCCACCCCCGCCTCCTCCACCTTCAGTCGAGGCAATACCTCCATCAGCGGTTATCGTTCCAGCACCCGCGAGCGTTCCAGCATCAAGCCAAACCGCACCTCCAGATCCACCCCCTCCACGACAACCAGTGCCACTATTTCCATCTGCTGTTATAGATCCATTAAGGGTAAGTGTACCACTAGCAACTAGCTTAACAGCTCCCGCACCCGCACCACCTGGTCCACAGGCATTACCACCTCCGGATCCTAAAGTTGCAGGTGAGGTAACTGAACCATAGGTTGAACCACCAACACCAGAAGCACTACTAGCTCCACCTGTTCCTCCCGTACCACCATGACTCCCCCCTCCATCACCTGCAAAGTCATCCGTCCCAGCGCCTGTCCCTTCAGAAACGGCATATCCTTTTCCATCCACATTTACAGTGCCTCCCGACTGTATATCAATCGTTGCAGAGCTTAAATTAAGTTCATAACTTTTAGCAGTTGTATTAGCGGTATGTGTTAGCGTACCACCACTTTGAACAGTAATTGAAGTAGCGATGCTCACCGCACCCGTCTTTCGCTGCTCAAAGGTACCTGTATTTTGCACTGTTAAAGTCGTAACCGTTAAAGATTCCGATGCGGATTGATATATAAAAGTACTGCTCCCTCCATAACTCAAAGATGTAGCGGCAAAACCCGTACCATTATGGTGGAAGGTCGAAGAGTTACTCATAGAGAGTGAGGTGACTTCACCAATAGCATTAAACGCTCCATTATGAGTAAAGGTAGAATTATTTAAAGTTAAGCTATTGATCACATCCACATTGCCACCATTGGTTACATCAATATCCTGAAAGGTGAAAGTGGCTGATGGCGCATCAAATTCACCTCCACTATCTATAGTTAATAATGGCTGCTGAGTGCCACCCCCAGTAAATGTACCGCCAGAAGCAACGGTTAAAGTATGCGTATTAGGGATCACATACTCAGCCCCATCTCTAATGGTCACAGCGTCATATGTCTGACTGGCTGTTGTTGCTTGAAGCGTTTCCTGACCATCCGTTAAATCGTTATTGTCGATAATCAAATCCCCATTTGAAGCAGCTACGGCTTTGGTATAAATAGTTCCTGCACCACCTTTACCACCCGTTGTAGGGGTGCCTTGACTACCGCCATAAGCTTGGTATGTATCCCCACTTATAATCGTTGAGGAATCAGTGGTGTAAAGTATGGCAATTCTCCCTCCTCCACCTCCTCCACCTGGCGCTGTACCATTACCTCCATCAGCCGAAATAGTTCCTGCCCCCGCTAAGGTTCCTGCTGTTAAATTAACTGACCCGCCCGATCCACCTCCAGCCCTACAAGATTCACCACCTTCTCCATCAGCCGTAATTGTTCCAGAAATAGTAAGCGTTCCCGTTGCATTCAATTCTACATATCCTCCCCCACTACCCCCATTCCCACAACCACCACCTGCATCATCACCCCCTCCAGAGCCAAGAGTTGTAGGATTAGTCACTGAACCATAAGTGGTACCACCTGCTCCAGAATTGTTACCTGTACCCCCAACACCACCGTGCGCTCCTCCACCGCTACCCACCCAATCATCTGTACCTTGACCCGTACCCACTCCTTCAGCATATCCTTTGGTATCGACATCTACTGAAGCACCTGAATAGATCATAATATCTCCTGTAGTAGTAACATCTACACCTGTAGTATCTGTTGCTGCTTGAGTTAAAACCGTTGCATCACCCCCAACCGTACCTACAGTGAGTGAAGTAAGTGAGGCAGTAGTGGTAAGTACACAAGTCCCTGCACCCGTTAAAGTTAGATCATCACCGCTCGAAAAATCCGTTCCCTGAGCAATATTCCTAGGACTCCCGGATGAGCAATCAATGGAAACCGGTGCTGCATAAGCAAGCTGTGGTTCTAAGCCAAGGCTCGTTAAAACGGCAACGGTTGCCAAAACAAAAGCAGCCAGAAAAAGTGATTTTTTGAAGATCATGATTTTAGTTTAGTTTTTATTCCCCTATATAAATACCACACTTTAGAAGTAAAAACAAACCAAAACCAATCAATGCTCACCGTTCAATTTTCATTCCCTGCCGAATCATCTTTCGGTTAAGGTCAATATCTTTAAGATGGCAGTTTTCATCAATAATACAATTCCTGAGCACACAATTTTCCACCGTTGAACCTTTAAGAATGACAGAATCCTGAACAGTGGAATTTTTGATCGCCACTCCATCCCCTAAATAAACCCCGCCGATAAATTCATTTTCACCCTCCTTATTCACTGTCCCACATTCAATAACATGATCATGCAGTAGTGATTTATTGGCAGTGAGATATCCATCAAAGGAGCCCACATCAAACCATTTTTCGCTGAAAGAATACACATCAATGGAATCTCCCTTTTGCAATAAATACTCAAAAATACCTCCCAAATCATCATTCTTTTCCTTAGCGTAATCAACGATGTCATTGAGGTTTTTGGCAGGGAAAATATAACAACCAGTGCTTACTAAAGTACTTTTAGGCTCTTGAGGTTTTTCCTGAAACTCGACAACTTGACCATCTTTTTCCACCACCACCCCAAACTTCCGGGCCGCTTTTAAATCATCAATATCATAAGCCGCCAAAAGAGGATTGCCTTTAAAAGAGTCGATAAAATCCGTAAGCTTAAAACCAAAATAATTATCTCCGGCAATCAACATCAAGTCTTCATTAATACTCTCTTTCCCAACCACTAAGGCTGTAGCTCCCAAAGCTCCTTTTTTAAATTGATCATCCGTAGAGTCTTCCACAAAGATTTTGATCGGCCGATCCGAATAATCCGCTTTCCATTTTTTAAACGCTTCCTCAAAAACCGCATTAGTGGAAATAATGATTTCTAAATCTTTAGGTAGCCCGTCAACAATATGAGAGATAAGCGGCCGGTCTTTTAAATGCAGAAGCGGCTTCGCTTTGCTCTCCGTAAGCGGCCAAAGCCTTGTCGCAAACCCCCCTGCTAATATTATACATTTCATGTTTCAAATTGTGGGTCAAATTGTGGGTCAAATTGTGGATCAAATTGTTGTAGTATTACAACCACTACTTGATCCACAAAGCGAAGCGATGATCCACAAGCTGATCCACGATAGGAAATAAATTACCAGATACGATCCCACCACCCTTTCTTCATCTTCACTTTCAGAAAAGGCTGCCCTTCAACTTCTTCAATATTTTGATGACCTTGAAAGATGCCCAAAAGCTCAGGTGGCATGATGTATTTAATATTGTTCTGAAGAGCATAATTGATGATATTGAGCGCCTGCTCCAAATGGTCTACTTGTAAGATATGATCAATATTGTGCTGAGCAATAGCCTTTTCAAATAAATTCATTTTACCCACCACGGGCACACCGGCAATTGCGGATTTTCCAGAACCAAAAGCATCAATAATCGCCACAGGTTTAATATGAGATTTAGTTTTTAAGAGATGCTTAATTAGCTGTTCTGCGGGACGATTAGCCCCAATCACTAAAGTGCGATAGACCCCGATTTCCCGCTCAGCGCTCTTTTGTAAAATCCACCTGAAAATCCGATGCCAGAAATAAACAAACAGAAAGGTAAGAAGAAAAATATAAACGAGAATAAGGCGGGAGAAGAAATTCCGATAAGCAAAATAATAAAGCACCATAAAAACCGCCACATTTACGATCGAAACAAAGGCAATCCGTTGAATATGCCGAAAACTATTGATCTGCTGAGATAGTTTGTAGGTACGGGCGAAGAACATGAAAAGCAATGTGATCGGTGTCGTGATAGCTCCGATAATCATGTACTGGTCGAAAGGGAAGTCGGTTGAAAATATAAAGCCAATGCGGAGGAAGTAGGCTAGTGCAAAAGCACCGAGTATCAGAAGTCCGTCGACGACAATTTGAAGAATTTTGAGCTTAATCAGTTGAGAATTCATGCGGTTATTATACATTAATTTCCCATGTGCCGAAGCCTAGCAATCCTTTCTTGCACGGGTGGGTGGGTCGAAAACATTTTATTGAGCCATTTGCCAGCATGGGCATTGCGGAGGGGATTTTCAATATACAGATGGGCCGTCGCTTTATTTGCCACCTCAAGGGGTTCGCGGTCGTGGGATATTTTCTCTAGCGCCTTAGCCAATCCCTCCGGATGCCGGGTTAAAAGCGAACCGCTCGCGTCTGCCAGGAACTCTCGTTCTCGGGAAATAGCTAAATGCATAATCTTAGCGATAATGGGGCTAAGAATAGCCAAAACAACGCCGACAAGTATCAGAATTGCACCACCTTTACCACTACTTCTGGATCGACGACTTCGCCTGCCGTAAAACATCGACCTTAGAAAAATATCTGAAACCAGAGCAATTAATCCAACTAGGGCAACGGTTATGCTCTGAAGCCGAATATCATAATTTTTCACATGCGAAAGCTCATGAGCCATCACTCCTTCAAGTTCTGATTTTTCCAGTTTGTCCAATAAGCCCTTGGTGATCGCTACTGCCGCATGTCGGGGGTCACGGCCAGTCGCAAAAGCATTCAGGGCCGTATCATCAATTAAATAAATCTTGGGGGTTGGAACACCTCCCGCAATACTCAAATTTTCAACCACGCGATAAAGCTCAGGTTGCTCCCGCTTCTTAATTTCTTTTGCATGTGCAATCGCAAGAGTCAGCTTTCCTGCTGAGTAATAACTGATGGCTGCATAAATCATCGCCCCAATCCCAAAAACCCCCATTATCCCAATGGCAGCATCTTCATTTCCCTCCCCGTAAACAAGCCCGAACACATATCCAACCCCCAAAAAGAAGGTGATAAATGAGATGAGGACGAACCAGGTATTCCGTTTATTTGCAGAGATTTGTTTATACATGTTCTAAGGTTGACCTAGTTGTCATTCTGAATTTAATTCAGAATCCCGTGTAATTTTAATTAATTGTTGCCAAGGATCCTGAATCAAGTTCAGGATGACAATAGGGAGGATTAGTTTTTTGCCTGTCTATAAACCGTATTCACCAGAAAAGCCAACTCTGCCCTCGTAAGGAAATGACCCGGCTCATACATCCCGTAAGGAATCAAACCAAGTTCAAAACCCTTGTCCATATATTTTTTAAACCAAGGATCAGTATCTCCGGCCCATACGGGAATTTCGTAAGCACTCATAATGAGCTTGAGAGCTTCTACTAAATTCACATTTTGATTCGGGCGAAAGGTTCGGTTTCCGTAACCTGAAATAAAATCCTTTTCCTTGGCATATTCCACATACTTCATCAGTGAGTGCCGCGAATTTACATCCCAAAAACTCACTCTCTTTTTTGCGTACTGAGAAAAATCCACAATCTTCTTTGACCCTTTCTCAGTCTCCAAATGATTCTTGCTCTCCAAAATCATTTTAAGCGCTTCCACTCGGTTCACCAGTTGTTCAGGATGAAATCCACCATCTTTGTAGCCACTTACAATTTCTTTTTCCGCCAGGGCGCTGATCGCTTGAGCAAAGCGGTGGAATTGAATGTCGTTAAACGTAAAGCCAAGGTTACCATAGCTGGTTTCAATCCCAAGCTCAGAGAGCTCACCCTTAAATTGAAATGAGTCGAGCATTTTCTGGATAAGCGGTAAATTCTTATCAAAATCTTCAGTCAAATCATCATAATCAATCGAAAATTCATAATCATCGTGCCGAACGGAGACAGACATTCGCTTTCGGATTTGCTGATACTTGCGACCCTCATATTCAAAAGTATAAAGAAAACCTTCAAGCCCTCCCAAAACCACTTCATCATTTTTATAAACCAACTTCCTGCCGCTTAAACTTTTAACAATTTCGTCCAATCTTTCCTTGGCGGTCAAATGACGTTCATCTTTAGAAATTTGGGAATAATAAAGGGTAACGTTGCCCTCGAAGTTATCTTTCTGAACGGCTTCAGCGAGTAGGTCAGAGGATCGTTTTTCCCTGTTTTTCTGGAAGCGAAAATCACCAGCGGCCGTGATTTCAAATGGCGGGTCATCAAAACGTAATGTATCGGATAGCGCTGGAACCGTAAGGGAAGATTTTGTAAAAGAGAACGCTTCCAGAGCCGGCTTAATTGCCTTCTCCTGCTTTTCAGATTCATCCAGATCAATAGAATAACTGATCCCCACCATAGTGTAGCCATAGGGGATATAAATCGTCGTATTTTTATTGGAAAAGCTGGTGTAAGTGATCTTAAAAGCCTTCTCACCGGCAAAGGTGATTTCTTCTTTTTTATAATCCGGAAAGTTCTCTTGCACCCCTTCTAACTCCTCATCAAGTTTGTCTAAATAACCTTGTCCAACTTCAAATTGATAATCAGAGGTAAAAACACTGAATCCAACCGGGTTACTCAGGTTTTTTTGAGAAGCAAAAAAGCTATCATCATTAATTTCGATAAACTCCCAACCCTCAGGAAGCGTTACTGACGCATGGGGGTACAATTCCTGGACATACTTAAGGTCATCATTGGATTTTTTAAGCCGAGCTAGTTCTGCCTCCAAAAGTCGCTCGGTAGCAATATCCCGAATCGGGGTCTTAACAATGTTTTCATCAATCCAGCCCCTCGCCTCCCTCAAGTCCAGAAAAAAACCAACATTTTCCGCATACGAGCGGATGTAGGTCGGGATACCGATATAATTACCTTGTGGATCGAGTGCCGTTCCACCACTGCTCCCATGATCAAAATCGGTATCGGTTTTAAAGTAATTTCGTTCATTAAATTTCTCAAATCCACTGATCTGACCCTTGGTAATCGTAATCGTTTCACCGCCACTGCCGGGGTATCCAACAACGGTAATCTCAGTCTCCTCTTTTGGAGCAATATTTGATTGATAATCCAGAAATTTAAGAGCAGGCAGCGCATTCCCGAATACATCCTTTTCATTGATTTTTAAAAGAGCAATATCCATATCCTTATCCTGGGCAATTAACCGCGCTGTGTACTGGCAAACCGGTTCGTCTTTTACGGCAAACGTGATACAAACTTCAAACCCATCCAGTGGCTTAAACTCATCATCATCAAAAATCACATGATGATTCGTAATGACAATCCCATCCGGACTCACCACAGTTCCGGAACCACTTCCATAAGCAACCACTTGATCGATAAACAACTTCTTATAGCTGGTCACCTTTACGGTGGGGTTCATTTGGCTGGAATCTTCATTAGCGCTGGCTAGCCCGGTTGTCAGAAATAAAGCCAGTAGAAGAAGGGGGAGTTTTTTGAGCATGTTCAATGAATTAAGTGAGCTTAAGTGTAGCAGACTTCAAGTTTGATAAAAAGACGTCAGAATGAATCACAGCCTTGCCCCCAATACCCATCTCCTGTAAAATAATGGAACGTAATTTTTACAATGAAATTCAATCTTAAATCCGATTACAAACCAGCAGGGGATCAGCCC
>JAJDCE010000036.1 GCA_029260985.1 Patescibacteria group bacterium
CTGACCACCACCGATCACATGAATTGATTCAATGGAATCATCAGCACTGTGGATGGCTTCATCCAAATCATGAAAAACCTCTGCACCCTCTGCCTCATATTCAGTATTTCGGGTCAACACCACATTCTTGCGACCTTTTAACGGTCGATGAGGTGGGGGAACGGATTCCCAAGTGGTTCGCCCCATAATCACCATATTCTGCTTTTCAGGGTCCTGAGTTTTTGTGGTCACATCCTGAAAGTATTTGAGTTCATTGGGAATATGCCAGGGGAGTTTCCCGTCTTTGCCGATTCCATTATTTTCGTCAGCCGCCACAATGGCGTAAATGTTGTGACTCATCATTCAGGTGGTTAATCAGGTTGTTATTCAAGTGGTTTTTCATGTGGTCAATTTCACCATATAGCATGACAGACTACATGATAAACGGCCGAAGACCTGATAGACAACCTGAAAGACGGCCGAAGGCCTGAAAAACAACATGTAATTAAACAGCAATCGGAAATCTAATAGGTTCATCACTTTCATACCCAACCAATTCAAAATCCTCAAACTCCAGATCCCAAATCGACTTTTTAGCGATCTTAAGGCGAGGGAGCTTTTTAGGAGTTCGTGTCAGTTGCTCCTTAAGCCCCTCAAAGTGGTTGGAGTAAATATGAGCATCTCCAAACGTATGGATGAAATAGCGAGGCGTCAAATCACACTCCTGTGCAATCATCATCAAAAGCATCGAATAGCTGGCGATATTAAAAGGCACCCCAAGAGCAATATCCGCGCTTCGCTGATAAAGCTGCATATCAATCATTCCATTATTCACGTAAAACTGAAAGAGAGTATGGCAAAGCGGAGGGGCAGATGTTTTCCCTTTTATTAACTCTTGAATATCGGCCACATTCCAACCACTCACAATATGCCGCCTGGAGTCAGGCTTTGCTTTAATCTGATCGAGTACATTTTGAATCTGGTTGATCGGAGCGCCGCTTGGCCCTTCCCAACGAATCCACTGCTTTCCATAGACCGGTCCCAACTCTCCCCACATTTTGGCGAATCCATCATCAGTTTTAATCTTCTCCACAAATTCCTCAAGCGTTTCACTTTGATACGCTTCACTGGCTTTATAGGTTTCATAGGGCCACTCATTCCAGATCCTAACATTTCGATCCACCAGGTATTTTATATTGGTATCACCCTTTAAAAACCAAAGGAGTTCATGCAAGATTCCGCGGAAGTAAACTTTTTTAGTGGTCGCCAGAGGAAAACCTTCCCGAAGGTCATACCGGTTTTGATACCCAAACACCGAAAGCGTTCCGGTCCCAGTCCGATCTTCCTTTTTCTCTCCATTTTCCAGCACATGTTTAACGAGCTCAAGATATTGTTTCATGAGTTCAATATATCGGAACTAGGTCGAAGTGCAAGTGACAACTTGGCTTAATTAATTTAAACTTGCACTTAGTTCTTAGTCCCTAGTTCTTAGTCCCTAGTTCTTAGTTCAAAATAAATGGAATATCTCAGTACATCCGATATGCAAACATTAGAAAGATATGCATTCGAAAACTATCCCATCACGTTAGAGCAAATGATGCAGAACGCCGGGAAAGCGATTTTTGATGTGGTGATGAATGAGGTTTTGCCGAATATCCAACCAACTGTAAGTGGGGATCCCCATCCCCACATATTAGTTATAAGCGGAAAAGGTAATAATGGAGGTGATGCCCTTGTGACCGCGCGCTTATTGAAAGAGAAGGGGATTGAAGTAGTTGTTCTTGAGCCCTATTCTGATGTTGGACAAAGTGTCGGGAATTTCGACAACAACTTTTCACTCATCATTGATGCTCTTTTCGGCTTTTCCTTAAAAGGAGATCCAAAACCGCCCACCGACAAGCTTATTGAACAAATTAATTGTTCATTCTTCGACTGCGCTCAGAATGACAATAGTAAGCCAGAAAAGCATATTCCCGTTTTATCGGTCGACGTTCCATCGGGACTAGATGTGCATGATGGCTCAATTGGTAATCCAACCGTCAAAGCTGATTACACCTTGGCTCTCGGCATGCTAAAAAAAGGATTTGAGGAACATCCTGATCTTGTCGGTAAAACATTTTTAGGTGATCTCGGAATTCCTGAGGACGCTTACAGAGAGCAGGGATATGAGCCACCTATATTTAGGGGTAAATCCTACCTTTTCGTCAATTGAAAAATCAGAGAGGGATGGTTATAATTCATGGGCAATATATTATGGTTATATCGTAGAGACACAAAATTTTGTGTCTCTACCGAAAAACCATATTTACAAATTAATTTATTGCCCATGAAAACCCTCCAAGACGCATCGGATTTAACCGGTAAAAAGGTAATCGTCAGGGTCGATTTTAATGTTCCTCTGGATGAGGAGGGAAATGTTCGTAACGATAAGCGTATTCGCCATGCTTTACCAACCATCAAACATCTATTGGAAGCGGGTGCCGCTCAGGTTATTTTAATGTCACACGTTGGGCGACCAAAGAATAATGAAGAGAGCTTAAAAACAGGAAAGATCGCCGCTAAGCTTGCTGAACACCTTGGGCAGGAAGTTGAAAAAGTGGATGATTGGGGTGAAGCAGGTCTGCCTGAGGCAAAGGTAGTGATGCTCGAAAACCTGCGTTTCCATCCCGGTGAAAAAAGTAAAAATGAGGCAGAGGTTGAAGTTTTCAGTAAGCAATTGGCCTCACTTGCAGATGTTTATGTGAACGAAGCTTTTTCGAATTCTCATCGAAAGCATGCCAGCATGATGCTGCCAAAATTGATGGAGGGATTTGTCGGGTTCGGAGTTGAAAAAGAAGTTTCTGCCATTAAAGGCGCACTCGAAAATCCAGAACATCCAGTGGTCGCAGTCATTGGTGGTTTAAAGGCTGATAAGCTAACCGCCATTAATAATTTACTTGGTATCGCGGATGAAATTTTGGTCGCAGGAGCTTTAGCATTTACCTTGCTAAAAGCAAAAGGAAAGAACATGGGGGCGAGTAAAATTGACGACGAAGGTCTTGGTGAAATGGGGGATTTGCTCGAAAAGGTGAACGCTAGCGATAAAGTACATCTGCCTGTTGATTGCGTGGTTGCCGATAATTTTGCGGAAGATGCCAATGCTAAAAATGTGTCTGTCGATTCCGTCGAAGACGGTTGGATGGCGCTCGACATTGGCCCTGAAACTGTAGGTCAGTACGTTGCCAAATTGAAAGAAGCAAAAACTATTCTCTGGTTCGGCCCCATCGGCGTATTCGAAATGGAACCCTTCAGTCATGGCACTAAAATGATCGGCCGTACGATCGCCGAATCCGATGCTGTATCAATTGTCGGAGGAGGGGACAGCGCGTCAGCCGTTGAAAAGATGGGACTCGCTGACCAAATCACACTCGTTTCAACAGGAGGTGGAGCATCGCTTAAGATGATTGAAGGAAAAGAATTACCAGCTATTAAATTACTAACCTAAACTATAGATAGAACGATAGATGAAACAATAGATAAACGATAAAGGTGTAGTTAAGCTTCAATCGTTTCCTCAATCGTTTCCTCAATCGTAAATGGGAAAAATAAGTAGACAAATCATCTATATCGAAATCGACGAGGAAGTCACTGCGATTTCTGATCGTATCAAACGGTTTCGCCGAAAGGAAATTCTTTTGGTGGTTCCAAGGAAAGCCATCCTTTTCCAAAGTGTGGTAAATCTAAAAATCCTCAAAAACAAGTTAAAGGAAAAGGGGAAACGGCTGATCATCGTGACCTCGGATCGGAACGGTAAGCACATGGCTGAAAAGGCTGGGATAAAAGTCTTAAAACGGGTTGAGGTAGAAAAAACTGAGGCTCAGGGGGAAGATACGCCTCAAATGAAAATTCAGCCCATTCAGGCCAGGCGGAACTTAACGCCAAAAGAAGAAAGGCCCCAACGATTCACGGAAAAAAAGATCAGCATTCGGGAGCTGCTATCCGAGTTTAGAATGCAGAATAAGAAGAAAAAGAAAGGATCTAAAGACTCGATGGACGACTTCAATTTCAATAAGCCAAAACGAAAATTCATCGCCCTTATCATTATTGTCAGCATCGGCCTTTTTGGCCTGATCACCTATATCGCTTTACCTAGCGCTACCATTTATATTCGGCCAAAATTCGATAATCTCGATTTCTCTGTAAACGTCACCTTGGCAGATAAGCGAAAAAACCAGACGTTGATCAGGCAAAACAAGCCACACATTATTTCCAGCGAGGTGGTATCCACTAGCACCAAACAAACCAAGATTTACAAAACCGCCAGCAAGGAATTCAACGGAACAAATGCGCAGGGGAAGATTCTGATCACCAATACTTTTAATGAGGAATGGGAACTTCGTGAAGGAACTCGTTTTCAAACCAAAGACGGTTTGGTGTTCCGCATTAAAAAGGGGGTAATCGTCCCTCCAAAAAGCCGGGATGAAGCCGGCGAATTTAAGCCTGGAAACCTTGTGGCGATTGTGGAGGCCGACCCGTTTGATATTTATGGCCAGCCCGTTGGAGCTGAGGGAAATTTGTCCCCAACTCGTTTTACAATCCCAGGTCTTTCCAAATACAATCAACGACTGATATGGGGAGAGTCTCATGAGCCTTTCGTTGGGGGAGTCACGAGCTATCGGGAAATTGTTGAAGAAGATGATATTGAGTCCGCTAAAAAGCAGATTCAGGACAATCTGATCCTGTTGGCAAAAGAGGACTTGAGAACCTACATCGATGAGGTGAATAAAATAAACAAAACCAATTTAACCCTCCTTGATGACAGCCGTTACTTGAAGACAGAGCTTGAGGATTTGCGGTTTTCAGATGATCTGGAAGGCAGCTACAAAGAAAAGTTTGAATTATTCGCCAGAATCAGCGCTGAAGGAGTAGCCTTTGATTTCGATCAGCTCTTCGCCATTCTCAAAAAAGAATTGGGCACTCGAACTCATCCCAATATGCAGCTTCGTGACGACTCGATTGCGCCCGAAAACATCTCATACGAAGTGATTGATGAGGATGACATTCTTGGGCAGATTAAAATCACAGCGACTGTTATCGGGATCGAGGAGTTTGTGATAGAGCCGTCTACGGAAGCCGGCGCTCGGTTTGGCGCTAAAGTTAAGGAAAAGGTAGTGGGGTTGAGCCTTGAAGAGGCCGAAAGTCTGATCGGAAACCTTCCGGAGGTAGATGCGGTAGAGATAAAAAGCTGGCCCATCTGGATCAGTAAGATTCCTAGAATACCAGAAAGCATCGATATAAAATTGATGGACTAACATTTGCAGGCTAGAATGATTTTAACTGCTTAGTATCTGATCGATTTCTTTACGTCGGCTGGTGAATTTTTCCAATGCATTCTTTGAAACCCTGTCCAGTCCTGCATTAACATTTTGACTCGGAAGAAAACTTGTTTCCTGACCTTGAGCATCAATCAGATATCCCCCCCTAGTACGCTCACCGTTATACTTTTCCAAAAACCATGCTTCGTCTGTAGCCAGTAAAAAAATTAGACACTCTTCTTGAAAAATTCGCATAAAATCCTCACTTACTCTACATAGCTTATCAGCCTGATCCATAATTTTATCCCGATCAGCCATAGAGTCATCATTCTGAGCATGATCTAAGTGCGCGTAAGGATTATCATCCTTAATGATTGGCGCAGGCACGACATATTTTGTGCCTTCAATTGTCCTAGGTGAATTATTCATGATTATTATAAGTTAGTTGAGTATCGAAACCCAAAAAGGAATCGTTATTGCCGCTAAAATCGTACTGAGCACAATCGAGCGGGCGATGAAGCCCTTATTCAGCTTATAAGCCTCAGCGAGTGCAAAGGGAGTGATGGCTAGTGGCATGGCCGCATCGATGATGGAGATTGAAAATTGACTGGGCAGAAAGCCAAAAAGCCTTACGCCAAAGTAAAATAAGGCGGGCAATAGCAGAAGCGTCACAAAAGAAAAGGCAATGGCGGGCTGCCACTTTTTAAAGGAACCGATTTTAGATCGTCCGATAAAAAATCCGATCACCAGAAGAACCACAGGGGTCACAGACGCTGCCACCATGCTGATAGACTTAGCTATGACAGAGGGGATGGGGAGATTTAAAATTGTCACCAATAGCCCGAGAGCAACAGCAATGAGAAGAGGATTTTTGACTAAATGCAGGAGTACTGTTTTAAATAAATCCCTTTTTGACTTTTGCTGAGACATTTCTAAGTAACCAACTCCCACTGTGAAAAGCCAGAATAGATAGACCGCTATTATTAAGCTTAAGGCAGGCAAAACGGCATCGCCAAAGACCTGAGCCAATGTGGGAATACCGAGATAAGCGACATTACCAAACCCAAGGCAGATAAAAAGAGTTCGAAGGTTCTTCTGTCCAATTCTGAAAACCTTGCCAAAAAAGTAGGCAATAAGAAAGCTCGCTACAAGAAAGAGGGAGTTTGAAGAAATTAGGCTGACTTGTTCTGAAAAAACAAAACTAGCCTTAGTAAGAGCTGAAAAAATCAGTGCAGGAAAACCAATTTTAAGCGCATAATTATTGAGAACAGGTGACCAATGCTCATTAGTGAGCTTCAAGCGCTCCAAAACGGCCCCCAAAAGGATAATCAGAAACAACGGCGCGATAACAATGAGTATCTCAATCATAGAAATGGCGGAATAGAAAAATAGCGCATTAGAACATTAGAAGAATAGAACAATGGCATTAAAGCTCTTCAATATCTATCTTGCCCATATCCTCAATCTTTTCGTTATGAGCCGTGTCCGGATTGTAGATGCGGTAAAAGAGCTCGACGAGCTGTGGAGTGGTCAGTTGAGCCGCTCTCAAATTGCAGGACTCTAGCCCGGTTTTAACTGAATTTACCCGTTCCATCAAATGCTTTTTTACCTCCTCAAACTCGTGATGGCGCCGTTTGATACTATCAATACTGTCGCCAGACGAAATACTTTGCATGAATTTAGAGAAGATATTCGGCTTTTGAGCCCGATAAGGGTCAAACGGAACGATAACGTAAAAATTCTTCTCCATAATATCCGCGTATTCAATCAGTTTTTCAACATAATCCGCGTATTCAAGCGTTTGCTGCTTAAGAAGAGGATTTTCATGCTGGCTTGCTTTTTCCTTCACACTATCAACGTACTTATCGATATCAAGTTTGCGGGATTGAACATGAATCTGAATCGGGAACTCAAGTGAATTAAGGAAGTTTTGATAGGAATAAATGATACTGTTCTGCTCATCCTCAGACTTGAGATTAAAATTAACGCTCGACGTCTGAAGAATTGCTCTCATTCCTCCATTTTTCAGAATCACCACATCATCCTTAATTTCAGCGATATTCAGATGAAGTTGAGTACTGGCAGCAGGAGAGCCTTTCTTCTGCTTTACAGTATCCTTTGCTTTAGGTTGTGCGTCAGCCATTTTGATTGAGTTATTGTTTTATTTTTCTATTTTGCTATTGATCTATTTAAATAGAAAATTAGAGCATTAGCCAAATAGAACACTAGTCCAAATTGAGGTCGATTTCTCCCTTCTCCAGCTCCCGGAATTCCATTGCGTCTGAGTCAGGATGGCTCGTTGCCTTTTTCTGAGTTGATGGACTCGCCGGTGGGATGGAAGAGGATTGAGCCTTAGGTGTAATTGTATTCACAGCTGAGCTAGGCCGAGCCGGAGCAGCGGGTTTGCGCCGTGGACGTCGTTTTTTGGTGGCTGTCGGAGCTGCTGCAGTGGTTGGTGAAGACTCCATAGACTCCTCCACCTCCTTCTTAACTTTAGCGATCTCTTGTCGAGCGGCCATAGCTTCCACAGACCCTTTCTTGATTTTTGTCACAGGCATTTTAGCGAAAACATCGAGCATTTTCATATGACTCTCTTTGGTACGCCAGTACATATTTTGAGTATCACTGTCCTTTTGCTTATGGCCAAAGTACGCTTCGGACACCAAATCATCATCATGAGTCGTATCGATATCCTCATGCTCTTTCTTATGCACATGCTCAAAGCCCCCGCTGTCGAGTGTTTGAGTTAATTCACGCAGGTTAGCGGCTCGTTTAGCTTTCCGTTCATAATCTGCTTCAGCATCATCAGCTTCGGCGCCAGTCACGGTCTGACTTCCAAGATCAGGGGCTACTAACGCAGCAATTCCTCGATGATCCCATATACGTTTCTTGGGTTTAATCGAAAATTCCAGAAATAAATACATGAACTTGATCAAAGGGATGTTATTGATTTTGATTAAGGCAAAGGCAATCGAAAATAAAAGAGGAATAGCGATCACAAAGTATTCGATAAAATTCAAATCATAAATCTTGGTCAGGATCGCAAAAAGCACATAGCTGATCCCCCCGCCAACGGCCAGGATAATCAGCTGTTTTAGAGTCAGTGGACCGACAATTTTGTCTTCAATGCCTACGTTTTGAGGAATTTTAAATTGCAAGAGATATGATTTAATCTAATTATTATACCATAAAAACACCTCAAAATAAAGGGTTATTCAGAGAGGAAATGAAAGTTTCGGGAAATGGGGAAAAGGCGGTGTATTCACGGTGGGATCTCGTAAGAGATTGTGAAACCGCCTTAGTCCGGATCATTAGACTCCTCCTTTGCTTGTTTTTGGGAGCGATGATAGCCCCAAACAACAAAGCCGAGAGAAGTTATCTGTTGAACGACGAGGTAGGGTTTGGACTGAACTGCCATTAGGGTGGCCATGCTGACATTCATCAAAGCGAAGAATAGCCATCCGATTGACTTCTTTTCGGCGAGAAGGTAGGTCCCCATCAGGAAGCCGATTGTCACACACAATTCCAGGAGCTGTGTAATTGACGTGAGTCCCCGATGATCATACAGGCTGTAGATAATACCGACAGCCAATAGTCCGTAGGCAAATAGACCGGCAAGGATTTTAAGGATTCTGGGTGTCTGTTCTTTTCCTTTCCAGGCAATCACTAGGCCAAGAAGCATAGCGGGCGCTCCACCGACTTCGGTCGATGTCACGATCCAGTCATGCTTTTCAGTCAGGATAACAAACCAGGCAGGAAGACCCAGGAGGTAAATAGACCAGCCGGCAATTTGCCACCTTTTGTCACCTCCTTCCCCTAAAGATAAGAATATTTTGTTCAGGAGGTAAAAGCCCCCTGCCCAAATCTGCAGGAAGACTTCCATCAAACACTTCCGATTCTTGTCGCGTTAATGTTAATGACCGGCCACTTATTCTAAAATATAAAAGTAGGCACGTCAATTATTTACCCTGAAGTGATTCAGACAGTTCCAAGGTCTTGATTGCCACCTTACTCATTTCAGCGCGGGTAATGGGGTTGCTGGGCAGAAATTGGCGCAAGGTGTGGTGTTTACCTGGTGTACCCGACATGATGCCGTGATTGATAGCAAAGCGGGCATAAGGGTAGAACCACGCGCTCTTAGGCATGTCCACAAAATTCTTCTTAGCATTTTCAGGCAGTTCGTCAGGCACGTTGGCAATATCCAGTCCAAAAGCTTTGAAAAGAATCTTTACTGCCTCAGCCCGATTGATCAATTGACCAGGTTTAAAAGTCCCATCATTGTATCCTCCTATAAGCGATAAATCTTTAGCGGTCTTTACATAGGGAACATACCAGGAAAAGAGAGGAACATCCTTAAACGGGGCCTCGTCTGATTCTTTGATAGTAGAAATGTCATAACCGGCAGCGCCAAGAGCGATCTTGATAAATTCAGCCCGGGTCAGATAATCATTTGGAGCAAAAACTCCCTTATCCTTTCCGGTTACGATGCCTTTACGATAAAGCTCTTCGATGTAGTTTTTTGCCCAGTGAGTCGCCACGTCGTAAAATACAGTTCGGTTGTAATTCGTACCTGATTGAGAGACGAAGAATTGGTTGGAGCGATAAGCCGAAATGGTCACCTCCTTTTTGGTGAGATCAGACTCGTAAAGGCCTCGGTTATACTCCGTGTACTTTTCGGTAGAAGGATCATAGGTAAATACCCTCACTTCCTCATCCTGCTTCCACGCTTCTCCATAAGGGATCGTGATCTTAATGGGAGGCGAAAACTGAAGATCTTCGCCTTCAGCCGACTTGAATTCAAAAATAGACTTAAAGCTCCAGCCAAAGTTAATAGGGTAATCTTTTAGGTAAAGATTTTTAGGTTGTTTGATATAGCCCACAAAAGGTTTCCCATCAGAATCTTTTATGGTGGTGTTTTTTTCGAATTCAATGCGTGTGCCCCGTTCCAGATCTTTAAATAACACAGGCCTCGCAATCACTCCTTTGTGCTCCCTGGTAACATAGATGGCTGGTTTTGTAGCAATAGTCATCGGAGTATCAGAGGCAAATAGAGGGGCTGTAACCGCATTGACTTTATAATCGTCAGGGTCAGAACCGCCCAGTCGGATCACGCAGGTATTCGCTTTTAAAATAAAACCATAGTCACATTCCTCAATCTTGCATTCAGGGTATTTATCAATTACCTTTTTAGTATTTTCGTAAGCGGGGCATTTAAAGCTATAGCGAATCGTCTGAAGCTCAGATTTATTGCCTAAATCATCCTCAGCAAACACCCGAAGAGTGGTTCCATCTTTCAGAGAGAAACTCTGTTTATAAACAGGGCTTTTGTCGGTTAGATTCACATCGTTAAGGGTGTAATAAATCTTTGCGGTTTCATCTAAAAACTCATCACTTTTTGTATAGTCACCAATATAGGCCTTTATCGTAATATCCTGAGAGAAATGATAAGTCCCAGCAGAAGGTGTTACCACAACGGTTGGAGCCGTGTGATCCACCGCTTTTGCTGTCATAAAAGTGCTTATGTATGCCCCATCAAAACTTCCAACTAGCGTATTGCCAGGAGCATCTTGAACATTCCTGATCTTTATAGCATGGCTAGCTTCACTGAAAAGCTCCTGATTAATTTTAATATCGAGTGTTTTTAGATCATCGTGCAGGTCGAGGTCATAATCAAGTGGTGCAGTCTTATGCTCAAGAACAACATTAAACTTATTGATCGTCGTGTCCTTCATTGGCTCAGAAAAAGTGACCGTAATAGTATTCAGTAAAGTGCTTATATCAGTTGCCTGATAAGAAGGGGAGATAGACTCTATTGTTGGCGCATCCATATCTTCGACTTTGCAATAAGCGCTGCACCCGTCCCGATCGATAAAATTACCGTCATCACACTCTTCGCCCGACTGCAATCCACCATCACCGCAATAAGCCAAAGTTAAAGTTGGAAAGAGGACAAGGCCTAAGAGAACAGGGCCAATGGTTTTTGTGAGCCTAGAAAACATACTTTTTGTATTAATTTGATCTAATAAAGAAAATAGCTGATTCCCATCGCAGCGGCCATATTGATGATGAGTCCGTTTACAAGCTCTAAAGCAAGTAGGCGCATGGGGTAATTAACCATCACAAACATGTCAAGAAAACGGGGAAGAATACGGATCAGAAAAATGAAAAGGCCAAAATAAAGACCGGCTGCTATCCAGCTGGTAGCCGGATGAATAGTAATTAGACTAAAAACAAGGGCATAAATGAAAACTTCCAGCATCAAAGACAGGAAATGACTGAGCATAAAAAGCTTCTGATTCTTCCAGGTTTTAAGAATACCGGTTTTAGTCGATTTTCGATAAAGCTTAGAAGCCAACGGGTTCGTATAAACAAGCGATGCCACAATAAAGGCAATAACGGTAACAATGAGAGTTGTTTTTAAAATTTCCATCCTATTTTAAGTTTATATAATTAAGCGAGGTATAAATATTAAACTCCCAACTCCCAACTCATCTAAGTAACACGGCTGACATAATCACCCGAATCCGTATTCACCAAAATAACATCCCCTTCATTAACAAAAAGAGGAACAGAAATGGTAATACCGGTTTCAAGAACGGCTGGTTTAGTGCCGCCCTGGACTGTGTCGCCTTTTACTCCGGGCGGAGTCTCAACAACTCTCAGTTCGATTTTAATCGGAGGCTGAACCGAAATGGGCTTTCCCTCATAAAAGGTGACATAAACTTCAGTATCATCTTTTAGATAGGGGAGTGCACCCTCAACTTGATCTGTTGGAAGCTGAAACTGTTCGAACGATTCATTGTTCATGAAATGAGCGGTTCCGTCATCACGATACAAATACTGACAACGGTGATTTTCAATTTCCGCAAATTCAAAAGACTCACCCGCAAGAAAAGTTTTGTCCAATGCGGCTCCATTTACTAAATTCTTAAGCTTGGTCCGCATCACGGGTTTTCGTGCCTGCTTACGATTAAACTGGCTCCAGGTTACCAAATATGGATCACCGCCAATTTTTACAATCGTCCCAGTTTTAATGTCGGTCAAACTAGCCATAATAGGAGTTAAATTTAGCCAAAACAGTATAGCATAATTCTGATAATTTGCATTCCGGAAAAATTTGTTATAATCATTAACAACGAAGTATAAATTTAACCCAACAAATTATGAAATCGAAAAATTGCAGAGACTGGGGCATGCTGGTCGTCCGGATCTTAATTGGACTTCTATTTATCATGGCGGCAGTCAATAAATTCCAGAATATTGATGCTGTGGCGGGCGCTATCGACAGTACCTGGCTTCCAGCGGGTAATACACTTGCTTGGGCTTCAGCCATTTTAGAGTTGCTTGGCGGGCTCATGATTGTTCTTGGGATCCATGCCAACGGCGCTGCCTTAATATTGGCAGCGTATGTCTTGATCACCACCCTTACCTTTCACTTAGACTTCAGCGATCAAGGCCAGACTATTCAGCTTCTCAAAAACTTAGCTGTTATTGGTGGATTATTGTCATTATTTTTCAATGGCGGAGGAAGGTTTTTAGCGGTGAAATGTAAGTGCTGTAACTCATGCGGCACCTGCAGCACAAAATAAAGTAGTTTCAAAAAGAACTATTAAAAACGCTCGCTGACTAGTGGGCGTTTTTAGTGAACAATTTTATTGTTCAATCGAACGCTTGAAAATCTCAATCACTTCCTCATGAATTGAAGTCCCATTACTCACCATTATATTAGAATCCCCGGGAACCCAGTCCTTTCCGTCAAAGTCAGTCGCTCTGCCACCGGCCTCCCGAACCAAAAGCGCTCCGGCCGCCATATCCCACAGGGGGAGTTTATTCATCAGATAAGCGTCACAAATCCCCTTAGCCACCAATGCCATCTCACTGCCGGCACTCCTAAGTCGGGACGCATCCCGGGCAGCGATCTTAAGTTCAACCACATATCGTTCAGCTTCCCGAATCGATTTTTCATCAGGCGCATGGCAATAGAGGAGCATCGAATCACCAATAACCTCCTGTTTAGACACATGAATAGGCTCTCCATTTCGGAAGGCACCACCCCCTTTGGAGGCATGATAAAGATGATCAACAATCGGTTCATAAATCACAGACACCACTGGCTCTTTATTTTGCAGTAAGCAAAGCATGGTACAGAAAAAAGGATTCTCTGTTGCGTAATTCTTTGTGCCGTCCAATGGATCAATAACCCAAACAAGCTCACGTTCAGTTCGCTCAGATGTACCTTCTTCTCCGATAATCCCATGATCCGGAAAACGCTTTTTAATTTCATCGGCATAAAATCGCTCTACTTTTTTGTCGATTTCTGTCACCAAATCACGAGGCCCTTTAAGTTGGATTTGCTCGGGGCTAAGTTTTCCAAAATTTTCTTTAAGAATAGCTCCGGCTTTTCGGGCGGTTTCCTGGGCGAATTTAAGATAGTCTTCAGTCATAAGATCATCGTTATTATCCAGTGGAGTGGTGGGTCTGGTCCCGCCTTGGCGGGACGACCAATCTAGTTGCGTTGGTGGGCCTGGTTGGAATTGAACCAACGACCAATCGGTTATGAGCCGACTGCTCTAACCACTGAGCTACAGGCCCACTGACCCGTTTAAGATATACGATAAACTACCCCCCTGCAAGATCAATGAGCTTTACAAATACGGTATAGAATGAGCCCCATAACATATAATAAAAAAGCAGAACCGCTAGGATCCTGCTTTTTCAGTTTGAGTGATTAAATCACTGACTAGCTCTCTTCACGAGGACGAGCTTCGTTTACGATGATCGCACGACCATCAAGCTCTTTTTCGTGCCACATTTCAATAGCAGCCTGAGCCTCTTCAGGAGAACCCATTTCAACAAAGCCGAAGCCTTTTGAACGACCTGACATACGGTCAGTGATAACGGTGGCTGAAACAACAGTTCCTGCCTGTTCGAAAGCTTCTTTCAAAGAGTCATCTTTGACACCCCATGAAAGGCTTCCAACAAATAACTTGGTACTCATAATAATTATGGTAAAGAAATATTAACAATTGATCTCATTCTTTGACCTTAATTAACTAAAATGAACCAAGGGAACGAATTAACAAAAATTGCAAAAAAGATTATGACTATAAATAGAGTGAGAAGCAAGCAAAAAAACGCCAAAACAAAAATCTATCTAAGTTAAAGGCGAAGACGACTAAGTGCGACGATGGCGATGCTGCTGCTTTTTGAGGGCGAGATACTTATTATAACCCTCACGTTTATAAGCATATTTGGTCAATGACTCAGCTTTCTTAATATGGCCCTGATTTTGCATTACTTTCGCCCACCCGGGTGAGCCAATTTCGAAATGCCAATATTCAGCGCTATACCGCACAAAACCAGCTCGGTTCATACAATATTCAAGAATATCTTTAAATCGATCCGATTTTGATGATGATGAGGTTAATTTTTTACCAGTACTCAGATTAACAAGCATCACGTCCGTCGCCCCACCAGAATGATGCCATGACGTACCAGGAGCCGCCACATATTTACCCCTACGCTTAGGGGAAGTTCGTTCATAAATGCTCTGTTGGGAGTCGTAAGATCGATAACCGGAAAAAATCCTTATATCATAACCCAGGTTGCGAGCTACTTGTCTGGCATATTGAAAAGAGCCATTAACCGATTCCTTTAATTTGTACCGCTTGGATAAGGCATCCTGAGCTGATACCAGTGATTCGTTGGTTGAAAAGTTGTTAGTAAGCTTTCTGACCTGGGATGTATCAGGCTTGTACTTAAGAACGCGACTGCCTGATTTCGACATAATCACAGATTCTTGGCGTCGAGCAAACCTCTCTTTCTCAGAGTCAGTTTGAGGGCTTTTCTCAATGGGTTTATTCCCAACCAGGCCAAGTACATTGGGGATCACTTTCCCACTTGTTATTATCGCCCCGTGACTAAAGCGTGTTTCGATAAGAACTACTTTTGCATTGCTTAGCTTCGCAGTAATGCTGGTAGGGGTTTTCTTGAGTATAGTGGCATCTGGGAAGGGTTTTAAAAATTTGCGGGCTGCTTTTTGGTGATTGTAGTAAGGATTTTTAGGGCTGGCGACGACCACCATTTTGTGACCTTCCTTCTTAGCCCAGCGATGGAATTTTTTGTGATATCCATAAAACGAATCCAGAAGAATTATATTCTTCACATCCTTGTTATGCAGCCACGAGGCAATGGTGGTATAGGCTCCGCTATGCCCAATCAGGGTGACATTATTTTTTGCTTCAGCACCGGTTTTAGCTTTAGAAAACGATATTAAGCCCTTTAAATCTAACTTTCGCTTTGAATTCTCTCGCCCATTCCAGTATTTCCCACTCTCCTTATTGTCGTTGGGGCCTTGAGGCACTATAAAAAGAGCTTTCTTACCACTTTTCTTGAATTGCTGTCGGAGTTTTCCATAACGGCTCCAGAAGTGATCTGGATTCTTTCGGAATATTTTCTTTTTTTGACTGTAGCCATGAAGTGCAACGACAATTTCTGTTGGTGGGTCACCTCGATACTCCGGATGCCACACATGAACCACTCCGTACTTCGGGTGCTTAAGTCTCCAATAGCCTTCAGGGTGTAGCTTCTCAATCTTTTCAGGTGCTGTCGGTTCAGTCTGTCGTATTCTTGTGTCGATTTGCTGCTTTAATTTGGCTTTTGCAGTTTTAATTGGAGTGCTTGTTTCTTTTTTCTCCCCCGTCTTTATTCCTTTAATCACTTCTGCCCATCCGATCAATGGCCCCATCAGAGAAGCCATAAGTCCTTTTTCCTTCGTATTTTTGAAGAACTCCTTAAACCACGAGAAAATCTCCTGAGATCCTTTGACAAATCCTTCTTTTACAGATTTGCCTAAGTCTTTCAAGGCATCATGCGTTCTTTTCTTTTTCTCTGGTGTGATGAGTTTATCGAGCACAAGTAAATCATTATAATCTAATTATTATAACATATTTACTTAAAAGTATCAATAGATACCAAAAAGGCGTCGGTCAGCCTGCCGGCTGGCAGGCAGGTCCGAAATCAATACGAAATCAACACGAAATTACTCCGCTTCAATCACCACCTTAACCTCAGTTGAAATATCCTCATTCAGCTGAAGTTTTACTTTATGTTCTCCTAAATCTTTTAATGGTTCATCAAGTTTAACCATATCCTTAGAGATTTCTACCTTCTGCTCCTTCTTCAGAGCGTCAATAAGGTCAGTCTCTTTAATAGAACCATATAGCTTTTCACCTCGTGCCTTTTTCTTGAAAGTGAGAACAGCATCTTTAAGTTTGTCAGCCACTTCCTTGGCATTTTCCAGAACAGCCTCAAGTTTAGCAGAAACCTTAGCTTTCATTCCTTCAGCTTTCTTTAGCTCACCGGCAGTGGCAATAACTGCAAGCTTTTGGGGAAGCAAAAAATTTCGGGCGTAACCGACTTTTACATTCACCACATCATAAGGATTTCCGAGCTTAGGAACACGTTTTTTTAGTACGACTTGCATCTGAATTTAATTAGGAATTAGAAATTATGAATTTTGGGCTTAGAACTTAAGACTTATAGCTTAAGGCTAAGGATTAAAATTGTTTTACGATCCAGCTGACAAAAGTGAGAGGATTGACCCCTTCCGCGAAGCGGCGATCTACCCGCGCGTACCAGTCATGAATGCGGGCGAACCGATCAGTTGTAGTCGCCAGATTCTCAAAGGTTGCGTTCTGAATCTTGTCGGAAAGAGCAAAGTTATAAGTAGGGCTATAGAGGAAGATTGCAGGGATTTCTTTGCTGATGATCTCTTGAATTTTGCCCAAGGTTCTTTTACGATCCTCGACATCATCTTCGAGCCTGGCTTTATCCAGAAGGCTGTCGACAATAAAATTCTTGAACTGAGAAAGATTATAACCTCCTTCTTTAGCCTGACTGCTATGCCAGTAAGGATAAGCGTCGAGATTATAGCCCAGATTCTGACCAAAAATCAACAGATCATAGTTTCGCTTAAACAGCGCCTCCTGAAATTCGCCATTTTCAAGGACCTCAATAGTAAGACCGATGCCGACCTTTTTCCATTGTTCCTTGATGACAGAAGCAACCTGACTATAGGCTTCAGGCGTTTTGGGCACAACCATCCGTAAGATCAGTGTTTCATCATTATCATTGAGTCGGATCGGAAGAACATCTGCCTCAAGATTCTCCACTGCAATTTCTTTTAGTTCTTCTTCGATAAACTGATCCTCAGTTCCCTGGGTGATGGTAATAGAGTCAATCAGTGATTTCTCTTCATCAAATCCAACCGCGTAAACCTCAAAAAGATTATTACCTTTCTTTAAATTTTCAAATTCAAAGCTCGCCACATAACTCCAGCCTAGGTCGCCCGGTATATATTTTTTAAGTTCATAATCGTTCACGAAAATAGACTTAGTCTTATCCGGAACCGTTCCGGTGATGGTGATTTTTTTATCGGTGGTTTGCCAATCTTTTCCTCCATTCGGCCCCGTAATAAATTCAGGCTCAGCGCTTTCCTCATCCTCAATTATTTCCTCTATCGTTTCCTCTATAGTTTCACCTATTGTTTCATCGACTTTATCGGGGAGCTGCCACTCCGTTTCAAACAAAGCTCCATTAGCTTTATTGATGCTGTACTGATAAACCCAATTTTTCTGATCAATTTCAAGCAGGGGAGTGTCAATTCGCTTAGTCTGCCCCAAGGTTTCAACAATGGCATCTTTGTCAGTGCCGAGCTGAAGAGCCAGGCGCACTTTTGGATCCTTGAGTACTTCAGCCTGAGTATTCATAAACACCGCCACGTACTGAGGCAGATGATAGCGGGTTAAACTGAGTCGTCCGCGGCTCAAAATCTTTTCAGTGTTTTCCTCGGGTAAATTCCTAATGCCATCCAGGTCACCTTGGCGTTTGATAAGTTCTTTAAAATGAGAAAATACCTTTATCTTAATGGTGGGAATGTTCGGCGCTTTGCCGTAATATCCCTCATAAGCCTCGAGAGTGACCTCCGAATAATCCTCGATAGGAGTTAGGGAAACAAATTGATAGGGCCCACTTCCAACGGGGAAGAGATTATAGGGGTCGCTTTCAATAGCTTCGACTGGCAAATGCCCCAAAAGATGGGATGGAAGGATACCGGCCAAAGTTTTAACCAGGAAGAAGGAATCAGGAGATTCAAGGAGGAATTTAACCGTTCGTTCGTCAACTTCAGCCACCTTAATCCCACTGTAATCATTGTAATTAAGAATAAGACCATTAAAGCCCGGAGTATTGATCACTGAGTTATAGGTGAAAAGAATATCAGCGCTGGTCACCGGAGCTCCGTCATGCCATTTGGCATTGTCTTTAATTACAAAGGTATATTCCTTGCCATTCGAGGACACCGTAAAATCAGCCAGATCAGGCACAATTTCATTGGTTTTAGGATCAAATCGGGTAAGACCCGAGAATATAAGGGTGGTCAGATCATGAGACACACTTCCCAGAGAGACATAGAGCGGATTGATCAAGTCGACTTTGCCCACAGCGCCTTCGGTGTAAACCCCGCCTTGAACAGGCTTCATTTCCGTGTGTTCATCATAAAAAGCATGGCCAATCTGAAAACCCGACACCGCGACCACAAGGGATAAAAAGGTGACCGTGATTTTTTCAAGCTGATTGAGGATGCTAAAACGGCGTTTGAACATAATTAAAAAAAGTGCGAGTCTCAAGTGCGAGTCTCTCATCGAGCCTGAGCGGCCTCGGAGCCGAAGGCAAGTGCGAGTCTCAATGAGACTGATTTAGACAAAAACAAAGAGTAAGGCATTGAGCAGGAAGAGGCCTCCGAGTAAAACGGTAGCGATAAAAAGAACTTTCTCAGGCCCTCGCTTGGTTGCAGAGAAACTTCCGGAACCACCAGAGGCGGTGAAACCTTCATCTTTACCCTGAATCAGAATTAAGAAAGAAAGAAGGAGTGCAATGATAATTTGAGAGGCGATGAGTAACTTCTCCATGATAATAAGTGTTAAAAGCGGAAAAAGTCTAGCACAAGAAAGAGGGGAATACAATTTATAATTGCCAGAAGATTGACATTTTTACTTTTCATTGACAAATGTAAAACTAAATGATTATATTGAAACCAATCTCACATAGTTATAACCCTCCAAAAATATGAGTGAAATAATTGATAGAACCAGACAAACTGAAATGGATATTGATGCGACCATGGATGCACACGGTACCCTGTTTGGTGAAGAGCCGCCCGTTGATGAGCAGACATGGAATAAAATGCTATCTCAAATGAGTGCAGAAAGGGCAGCTCAGGCAGAAAGGGATAATGTAGCTGCAATATTTGATAAATAGTGGAATGAGGTTTATCAATGCGCTTAAAGCGTTTATCCTAAACACCTTGTTCCCTCCCGTATGCGTTTCCTGTAAAAAGGAAGGGGATTTTTTGTGTATGGACTGCCTTAATAGTCTGGACAAAAAAAAGATCAGTCAAAGCTATAAAAAAATCGATGACCCCGACCTCCATCATCTGGATGGCGTGATATACGCTTTGGATTACGCAAAAAATCCGCAGATCCAGGCCGCTATAAAACAGCTCAAATATAAATTCACTCAGGATCTGGCAAAGCACTTTGCGGATATGATGGCACTGAAGCTATCGGAACTCAATATGGTAAAGGGGCATAAAATTATTCTCATCCCAGTGCCATTGCATAAAAAGCGATTAAACGAGAGAGGGTTTAACCAGGCGGAAGTGATTGCAAAACTCATCGATAATGCAGAGGTAATACCGATGCTTGAGCGAGTACGAAACACTAAACAGCAGGCAAGACTTAGTAAAAAGGAGCGGCATGAAAACCTTACAGGAGCTTTTAGGTTGAACAAAAAATGTATTCACAAATACAATTCAGAAAACATCTATTTCCTCGTCGATGATGTTTGCACCACAGGTTCCACCCTGGAAAAATGCGCTGAAGTCCTCAAGAAGAATGGGATTGAGAAGGTGTATGGTTTAGTAATTGCACGGGCATTTAAGTAGCTGTCTGAACCGCTGATTCTCAGGATTACTGAAATGTATCAGGATGGATTTACGTGATTATCCTGCGAAGTCCGCCTTTAGAGGGATAATCCATCACGGTAAATCCATACAATCCTGTGAATCAGCGGTTCAGACAAGGGGGGTTAGGGGTTATGGGAGGTTTTAATTTTCTATTTTTTATTGTATCTTTATTCCGCATTTTAAATAATAAAAAAATGATAAAGTTCGCCGTCATCTCATTTCCCGGAAATAATTGTGAAGTCGAAACCGTTCGCGCGTTCAAGCGTAATGGAATGGAGGCCGAGACTATTCTGTGGAACGATCCCGGCATGTTGGATAAGAGCAGGTGTTATGAATTTGACGGCTATTGTCTGGCTGGTGGTTTTAGCTACGAGGATCGTAGCCGTAGCGGAGTGATTGCAGCCCAGAATCCAATTTTGGACATCATTAAAAAAGAAGCCGAAACAGGAAAAGTGGTGATCGGCATCTGTAATGGGGCGCAAACGTTAATCGAAACGGGTTTGATCCCGGGGTTCGAAAACTATGATCTGGCTGCTGGCTTGGCTTGGAATGAAATGATTAAAGGTGATGAGGTGGTTGATACGGGGTTTAGAAATTCATGGGCCTACTTAAAAAACATTGCTCCAAAAAATCGATCTGCCTTCAATAATTTCGATGGCCTGCTGCATATTCCTTACGCGCATGGAGAGGGAAGATTTGTCTTTAAAGATCTAAAAGTTCTGGAACTGTTAAAAGAAAACAATCAAATCCCTTTCCAATATTGCAATGAGGAAGGAAAGGTTGATCATGAATTTCCCATTACTCCAAACGGTTCCACGGATTCTATCGCCGCCCTCTGCAATCCCGCAGGAAATGTGATGGCCATCATGCCTCACCCGGAAAGAGACCCAAGGGGAAATGGGAATAAGATATTCGAATCGATTCGGGACTGGATTGAGAACAAAAAGAAATCTGAATATAAAAGTTTAGGTGAGCATAAAACGAAGGAGGATATTCGTGATTTTGGAGAAGCAGACTTGGAGTTTCTGGTTCGTTTGATCATTGTGGATAACGCGGAAAGAACCGTTGAACAAGCTATACGTAAGAGAGGATTTGAGGTGAAATTGAAACGATACATTTACTGGTCAGCCTCACTAGCGCCTGGAGTAGACAAAAAGGAGGCCGCGCTAAAAATAATTCAATCAGGCGAGCTGGCGAATCTGAATAAAGAGTGGATTTACATAAATATTGATGGAAAGCCTTATTCTTATAATAAAGAGGATGGGCTTCAGCAGGCAGAAATGGAATTTAAGAATTATCTGGTAACCTGCGATCACGAAAATTTTGTCGGGGAAAGCAAAAAACAGACCATCAATCTGCATGCAGGTGAAATTATAAAATCAATCAAGGGAGGCGTTTTTTGGGAGGTGGAAAACACTGATGATGAAGGGGTTTATGAGATTATCCGAACAAAAATTTTATACAACCCGAATTCAATGTATATCATGAAGAAGTAACCAATGGCTATCCAATGGCTTTCCGATTGCTAACCGATTGCTAGTAACAACAGCAACTGGATAGCAATGGATAGCAACTGGACAGCGCGACGTCAGGAGCGGATAGCAGCAATAGAAAAATGAACAACTACAAACGAATCGTAATCAAAATAGGCACAAACGTAATCACCAAAGAGGACGGCCTTTTGGATAACAAGGTAATGAAGGGGCTTGTTTCTCAGATGGTTGAACTTAAAAAGTCCGGTGTGGATGTTGTTTTGGTTTCTTCCGGCGCCATGGGGGCAGGCCGCCCACTTGTAAGGCTTAAGCAGAAAGTCAGCCGGATTCTGGAAAGGCAGATTTTAGCCTCTGTAGGCCAAACACGGCTGATGAATCGTTATGATGAACTGCTATCCGCACATAGCTTTTTATGCGCACAGGTACTTGCAACCAAAGAAGATTTTCGGGATCGCAAACATTATCTGAACATGAAGAACTGCCTGGAGGGCTTGCTCCACGACCAGATCATCCCCATCATCAACGAAAACGATGTAATATCGGTAGATGAGCTGATGTTTACGGATAATGATGAATTGGCAGGTTTACTGGCCTCGATGCTGAACGTTGATGCCTTAATTGTTTTGACCAACGTGGACGGAGTTTTGGATTGCAGTAAAAAGGGAGCAAAAGTAATCTCCGAGGTCGATCACAAAAAGGCTAACGTGTTTTCGTGCATCACTCCGGAAAAATCTTCTTTCGGACGGGGAGGAATGCTGACCAAATGCCGGATCGCGGAACGAATGTCCCAAGTCGGGATCACCACACACATCGCAAATGGTAAAACAAAGTCCGTAGTAGTTGATATTTTGAAGGGTAAAAAGATTGGAACCAAATTCCTTCCACAAAAAAAGGTATCAGGAGTCAAAAAATGGATTGCTCATGCTGGAGGGCAGGAAAAAGGTGAAGTGATTATAGACGACCGCGCCTCCGAAATTCTCATGTCCGATGACAAAGCAGTCAGCCTTCTGCCTGTCGGAATCACAGAAGTATCAGGTAAATTCGAAAAAGGTGATATTATTCGCATCAGAAACGTCAGCGGCAAAAAAATCGGCCTTGGCGTCGCCCAGTACAGCTCTAAAAAAGCTAAAGAGTTTATCGGAAAGAAGGGCAAGAAACCTCTTGTGCATTATGATTATTTATTTATAAATTACTAGGAGTTCAAATTGGTGCTCAAATGGGAGCTCAAATTGGGGTAAGTAGACTTACAGTAAAACTGACCCCCAATGTGAGCCCCGCGCCAAAGGCTTTGAGCGGAGTCGAAAAGACGAAGGAGCAGAGCCCCAATGTGAGCCCTAATATGAAATATGGACAAAAAAATAGGAATCATCGGCGCAGGCAACATGGGTAGCGTGTTCTACAAAGGCTTATCTAAAATAGTGGATGAGGAAAACCTGTATATCTGCGATACGAATCAGGGCAAGCTTGAGGAATTAGGCGTAAAAAATACATTTGCAGATGCGGGAGAGATGCTCAAAGAAGTGGATGTTGTGATACTGGCCATAAAGCCCCAGTCTTTTGAGGAATTTAAAAAGAGCCTCAAAGTACATCTCGATTACAAACTCCTCATATCCATTATGGCAGGCATTTCCGTAGAACGTTTAGAAGAAACCGGTGCAAAACGCATCATCCGCGCCATGCCAAACCTGCCGGTGCAGGTAAAAAAGGGTGTGGTCGGCTGGTTCACATCGGAAGGGATTGATGATACTGACAAAGAGATAGTAAAAAAACTATTCAGCGCATTCGGTTACGCGCCTGAACTGACTAATGAAAGCATGATTGACGCCATCACTGTTTTAAGCGGCTCCGGCCCGGCGTATTACTTCTTGCTCGCCGAGTTTTTGTCCGACAAAGCCGTATCCCTCGGTTTCAGTGACGAGGAAGCTCGTAAGATTACTGAAGCAACATTAGAAGGTAGCGCGGAACTTTTGAAAAAGGGCGATAAATCCGCAAGGGAGTGGCGATACGCGGTTACATCAAAAGGCGGAGTTACGGAAGCTGTAGTCGACTCGCTTACCGAAGCTGGTTTTGGGGAGATTTTTGATAAGGCGGTGGAGGAGGGGATTGGGAGGAGTGAGGGGTTGGGTGGGTGAGGGGGATGCTTTGTGTAATAGTGAGTTGTGTGAAATAATGAAAAGTTATATAGTATCTATTGTAATTTTTAAAAAATAATTTTAATGATTAGACCTGAAAAGAAAACCATTGAAGGCATTTTAAAGGGGAGTGATTCCCAATTTTCTGTACCCTCATATCAAAGAAGTTTTGACTGGGGTAAGAGTGAGTTGCAGGAACTCATTGATGACTTAAGAGAAACAAAAGACTCAGACAATAAGGAGCTCTTTTTAGGCAACTTTATTTTCGACATTTCCGATAAAAAAAATATCAAGATCGTTGATGGGCAGCAAAGACTTACAACTATATCAATAATATTAATTGCACTTCGTGAGCATGCTAAGAAAATAAATGAATCAGAATTTGCAGGAGAATTGCAAAACTTAATATCAATGAGCTCAGCCTGGAGTGATAAAACTGGAAATAAAATTAAAGTTTCCGAAAATATTAGGGATGTATTTGAGTTTATATCTGATAGAGAATGGAATGGAGATTTTCCAGATAAAATTGATGAAAAATCTGTAAAAAGGCAGGTAAACAAAATTAAGCCAATTTTTACCTATGTTTTAGATGAGCTATCAAAGTACAGCAAAGAGAGCTTAGAAGGTTTTACGCGCACATTGTTATACTCATATGTAATCGTTATTGAAGTTGAGAATACTGAAGATGTATTTTCAATCTTTGAGCGAACAAATGCTCGCGGGCTAGATTTAAACATAGGTGACTTACTAAAAAATTATATTTTTTCACATGGAATCAAAGAGTTTGAGGGAAGATGGAATGAAATTATTGAAAATGCAGAAAGTTCACTACAGAGAATGTTAAAATATTTTTGGATTTCGCAAAAAGGTCATATACAACAATCAAATCTTTATAAAAATTTAAAAAAACATGGTAAGGAGCTTGGAATAGACCAATTTGTTGGTGATCTTTATTCCTTTTCTAGATATTACAAAGTTGTCCAGTCACAAGATCCTGATCTCACTAGGGACTGGCTAGAAGAAATTGGACTTACTTCATTGTCAAGTAATGAGGATCATTATAGAAGGGTTAATCGTGTGTTTCAGGCTCTAAAATTATTTAGAGTTACGCAGGCTTATCCATTAATCTTCTCAATCTTTAAATTTTATCAGAATAGTAAAAGTAGTAGCTACAAAAATTTGTTTAAAGCACTGGAAACCCTAGAAAACTTTCATTTTGTTAATAATGTAATTTCAGGAAGAATCGGTAATGAAGTTGAAAAATATTATGCAGAAAGTGCTAAACGTTTTTATGAGAGCCAAGAAGATTTTACAAAGATAATTACTGAATTTATTAACGGCTTAAAAAAGAAAAAGGCACATAAGGACGAATTTATAGCTAATTTTGTTGAAAATGTCACCTATGATAGCATTCCTTTGATCAACTATATTTATGACCGAATAAATAATTTCGAAACAAAAGGCGCACAACGAGTTGATATTTATACTCCTGAAAAAGATATAAAAAGGCGTAACTTCAATATCGAACATATTCTTCCTCAGAGCTCAAAAAGTAACTACGAAGAGGATGAAGAAATAGAATGCTTTGATAAAATTGGTAATCTATTGGTAATGTCTAGACACTCTAATTCAGAATTTCAGGATAAAGAGCCTTCTGAAAAGTTTGAAATTATCGAATTAGATCCAAAACATACCGCCAACCTCAGATATCTAAATGTCTTTATTAAGGAATACAAAAAAGAGGCTGAAAATTGGGACTTTTTAACAATCAAAGAAAGGTCAAAAAAAATTGCTGAAAATGGGTTTGAAAAAATATGGGGTTTTTAAAAATTATAACTTACTAGAAGGGATACTTTTCATTACATCGTCCAACTAAACGTTATTATACGCAGTCATCCCCACCCAAACACCCTCCTCAAAAAATAAAGGATATGCTATTTTGTCATTGCTTTAAAATAACCCAATACTGGTAAATTTAACTAAGGTAATATGAAAAATGAAAACTATACGCTGATCACCGGCGCCAGTTCCGGCATTGGCGAAGCCTGTGCAATTGCATTGGCAAGGGATGGGCATAATCTCATTTTACCTGCACGAAGAAAGGAGAAGCTTGAAGACCTCAAGACCAAACTGGAAAAAGAATATAATGTCGCAGTATTAGTCTACAAAGTCGACTTAGGGAACATCGAAGAAATTGAGAGCTTTTTCAATGAGATAAAAGGGCAAAAAATCAATGTGCTCATCAATAACGCCGGCCTCGCTCTGGGTAAGGCCTCCTTCGAAGACAGCGAATGGGAAGACCTTAACAGGGTGATTGATATTAATATTAAAGCATTTACTAAAGTAGCTCAGCTCGCAATACCACACCTAAAAGAAACGAATGGTCATATAGTTAATGTCAGTTCGATTTCAGGCATTGAGGCGTATGAAGGAGGATCAGTTTACTGTGGAAGTAAAGCCTACGTAAAAATGATCAGTAAAGCATTACGTATCGATTTAATGGGAACCGGAGTTCGTGTCACAGACATAGCCCCAGGCCTGGTTGATACGGAGTTTGCAACCGTTCGCTTCAAAGGCGACAAGACCAAGGCCGATTCAGTTTATGAAGGTTTTACACCGCTATTTGCAAAGGACATTGCCGATACCATTGCCTTTACCCTCTCCCGACCGAAAAACGTAAACCTCGAATACATCCTTATCATGCCAACCGCACAAGCTAGTGCAACGCGTATTGCTAAAAGCTAGCGGCATAAATTTTTGATAAGGCATTCGATAATAATTAGTTGTAGTACATATTTTATAGCCTTTAGTTTTAACTTAAAATAAAATAATCTACTTAAAAAGAAATCATGAAAGAAATATTTGATGCCATAGACAGAACTTGCGTTGAGCCTGCAAAAGACATGGGAGATTGTAGAAATAGACGAATAAGAATATTTGCCAACGGAGATGTTGTAGAAAGATACACACGACTGGGAATGAGAGCAGGTCCACATTGGGCCAAAGTAGAAACAAACGAGCGAGCATTTTTCTTCTCAGAAACGGCAAATTTAGGTTGTACAATCGCTCAACGCAAAGATGGCACTCTTACTTTCATACCGCCAGATAGAGACATAGAAGATCTTGGAATAATAACCAGATATTTTATTGAAAAAGAATTAATGACTAAAGGGCGATAGCCACAAAAATACGCCCTGCAGCTATCCCTTATTATTCGTAGCCATTCTCAACCAAACCCCCTCCCCAAAAAATAAAGGATATGCTATTTTGTCATAGCTCGTAAATAACCCATTATGCCCGACATAAACACAAACCTCGCAGCCACCCAAAAAGCCAGCAGAACACTGGTAAATCTGGATGAAGAAAAGATAAACAAAGTCCTCCTCGATTTAGCCGACCATCTTTTAACCGAAACCGACGGAATTTTAGCTGAGAACCGGAAAGATCTGGACAAGATGGACGAAAGCGACCCCAAATACGACCGCCTAAAGCTGACGAAAGAGAGATTGGAAGGTATCGCGTCGGACATCCGAAACGTAGCAAATTTGGACTACCCTGTAGGCAGGGTTTTGGAGGAAAAGACATTGGAAAACGGGCTTAAGCTCTCCAAAATCACAGTGCCCCTGGGAGTTATCGGAATCATTTACGAAGCACGGCCAAACGTGACCTTCGATGTATTCTCCTTATGCTTCAAATCCGGAAACGCCTGTGTTTTAAAGGGCGGAAGTGACGCCCATTCATCGAACACAAAAATTGTTCAGCTAATCCAGTCAGTACTCAAAAAACATGAACTGGATGAGAACATAATCTACCTGGCCCCAAGCGAACGTGAAGCCGTAAAAGACATCCTGAGCGCCAATGATTATATCGACGTCATCATCCCAAGAGGAAGCCAGAATCTCATCAGTTTTGTCAGAGAAAACGCCACCATCCCGGTAATAGAAACAGGGGCGGGGATTGTACATACTTATTTAGCAAATTCAGGTGATTTTGAAAAAGCAAAAGCAATCATTCTGAATGCCAAAACTAGAAGGCCAAGTGTCTGCAATGCTTTAGACACTCTGCTTTATGACGAGGAACAGATTTACACCTTATATGATTTACTGAAGCCATTAGAAGAAAAAAAGGTTGAGCTATACGTTGATCCACCGACATACAGTGAGCTGGAAGGGAAATATGATGATGCATTGTTGAATAGAGAATCAGATGAGAGTCGCGGAAGAGAGTTTTTATCTTTGAAAATGTCGATTTACATGATGCCGACTGTTGTAGAAGCTGTCGATTTTATTAATAGATTTGGATCTGGGCATAGCGAAGCGATAATTTCGGAAGATGAGTCTGAAATTGAATATTTCCTCAACAACGTCGACGCAGCCTGCGTATACGCCAATACCTCCACCGCCTTCACCGACGGCGCCCAATTCGGCATGGGCGCGGAAATAGGGATAAGTACCCAAAAACTCCACGCCCGCGGCCCAATGGCCCTTAATGAACTGACCAGCTATAAGTGGATTGTGAGGGGGGAAGGGCAGGTGAGAGAATAAACGCAGAATAAGGATTTATATGATTAGCTGATTCACTTTGATGTATTGAGCTTCAGCACAGTCATCTTGACCATCAGTTAATCTGCGTAATCCTTGTCCAGATAAGGGGGTAATGGAAGGTGCTTTAAATGCAAAATAATAAAATGCTAAATTGAATGCGAAATCAGAAATCCGAAATCAGAAATGATGTATACATCCTCCTCAACAACATCCGCTCCCTACACAACGTAGGATCCATTTTCCGTACGTCAGACGGCGCTGGTGTTAAAAAACTGTTTCTCTGTGGCCAAACCGGCTATCCTCCGCGGGAGGAGATAGCAAAAACCGCACTCGGCGCGGAAGAGATAGTTCCGTGGGAATATTACATCGACCCCATCGACTGCATTAAAAAGTTAAAGAAAGAGGGAATCCAAATAGTGGCGCTGGAGCAGACCAGTAAGAGCATCGATTACAAAAAACTGAAACCAAAATACCCCATCTGCCTAGTGGTCGGACACGAAATTGATGGTGTATCGAAGGAAATTCTAGAATTATGCGATGAGGCCATCGAAATCCCCATGCACGGCGAAAAACAGTCATTGAATGTCAGCGTAGCTTTCGGCATCGCTATTTATGAATTAGCTAAATAGAAAAATAGTAAAATAGAACATTAAGACTGAAGTCGTCTGCTTTCAATAAATATATGAGTATAGAGGTGGTTTACAAACTCTTCAGAGAGCTCATTGTCTTTCGCCATTTTCTTTAGCATGGCTCTGACTTCTTCCTCACGTTCCTTATCCTGAATCGGTAAGCCGAATTCCTTCTTTGAGTTCCCAATTTCCAGAGAGAGTTTCATTCGCTTTCCCAAAAGCTCAATCAACTCCTTATCAATGACTTCAATTTGGTGACGAATTTCATCCATAAGCAATTCAAATTTAGATTATTTACCTCACCTATTCTAAACTAAAACAACATTTGATTAAAGGGTTACAAAGTGATAAAGTACATGTTGTAATCTTATTTTTAGCTATGGAAGACACATCAAATCCAACACCTCAAAGTTCTGATCCAAACGCAGGCCAAGGCGGTCAGCAGGATCCTCAGGCATCTCAGCCAGCAGGCGGTCAGCCCCCTGCAGATCAAGGAGCTCAACCAGCCGCAGGTGGTGAGCCCGCTGAAAGCACTGAGCCTGCCGAAGCTGTCGAACCCACAGCAGGTCAGCCTGTAACAAGAAAAGCAGGACAGAAGGACTTAAGCGGTATCATGGAGGAGAATGTGGACATTAGTTCATTGGTTTCTAACGCAGGCAATAAAGCTGAACAGGATAAATTTTTACAGGAAATAAAAATTCCTGAACATCCCAACACAAAGTTTGACGACAAGAAATTCGTTTCGCTTTTAGCGGGTTCTATTTCATTAACATTCACAGAGAAGAAGAAAATTATTGAAGCCTTGCCTCAGCTCTCTCAATTTCAAGTGGACGAGCTGATGAAGATTTTTGAAGAAGAACAGCAAAAGTTTACCGAGCTGGAAAAGAAACACGCTGAACAAGTTGCTAAACTGGAAAAAGAACACGCTGATAACCCTGAAGCTGAGAAGGCGAAGGCTGAAGAGGTAGCCAAGCAGAAGCAGGAAGGCCAGGAAGCTGAGGATATTAAGAAATCCCTTGGTCTTTAATTGTTGAATTAGAAGATTAGAAAATTAATCTTGGGGTTTTTAATAGTATTTCTAATTTTAAATCAGTTGACAAAGTATTAAATTCGATTAAAATTTCCACCTTTTAGTCTAATTTTATGATATTGTCAACAAATAGCACTTAATTTATACCTATGAGCTTACTCAGTGATGGCACAATTGACAGTCCTTGCGATGGGGGAGGGGGGACAGAGTCTGTTGAAATTTCCAGGCAACACTCAATTCTTTTAGTTGATGATGAAGAAGTTATCATAAAAGCACTCAGGAGGATCATTGGTAGGAGGGTTAGTGTAGATACTGCAGCATCCGGAGATGAGGCGATACAGAAAATGGAAGATGGTATAGATCCTGACTATATTTTCTGCGATATCACAATGCCCAATGGTACAGGAAGGGATGTTTATGAATATCTAAGAGCAAATAAACCGGAATTAGTAGACAGGATCAAATTTGTAAGCGGAGGCGCTACTAATACAAAAGGAGAGAGGGGTGGTCTGGGAGATTTTTACAATGAAATGAAAAGAATGGGGAAATTGGTCGAAAAACCTTTTGATATTCAGGAGATCAGGTTGTTAATAGCAAATGCACTACTAGGGGTTGAGTAATTGTTGATTGCAAAAGCAGATAGGTTGAAGTGTTTATATTTGACAAATAAATAAAGTTGTGTATAATATAGCACTTAAATCAATTAAGTATGTCAGATATCAATAAGCCCAATGGCAGCAACAGCACAGAATCTGCTGAGAAAATAAAGAAATATTCATTCCTTGTGGTTGATGATGATGAGCGAGTGATAAGAAGTAATAGTCGAGTATTAAGGCTTGCACATAAAGGGTCTGAGGTGAGAAGTGCGGATTCGGGAAATAGAGCCATAAGAATAATTGAAGAAGGCTACATTCCAGACATTATTATCAGTGATTTGTCGATGCCTAATGGAACAGGAAAGGACCTGTATGATTGGCTAAAAATAAATAGCCCTGAGCTGGCTGATCGACTTATGCTTGTTAGCGGAGGTATTGAAGGGGGGATAATTGGCGGAAGGCATATACAGGAATTAAAAGCTTTCATTAAAGAAAGAGAGGAGGCTAACCGTTTCGAAAGAAAGCCTGTCTCAGTAGTAAAGCTTAAGGAGAAAATAGCGTTAATACTAAGTGTGAGAGAAGGGGCAGAAGCTGTTTTATCAGAAGATGAGCCAGAGTCGGACCAGCAGGGTTAAGCAGCCTTTACCAATTTTTTCTTAGGTATTTTTGCTTTGAGTTCCACCTTCATAAAAGTAAACTCCTCCTTATCTTTCAGACATCCGATTTTAATGGTGTCTCCTTTTTTGAATTCACCCGTGAGCATTCGCTCCGCGAGAGGATCTTCGATAATATCCTGAATTTTTCTGCGAACCGGTCTTGCCCCATATTCAGGGGTATAGCTCAGCTTCGCAAGAAGCTCAAGAGCCTCAGGCGTTAAATCAATTCTAATATCTTTATCGATTAGTCTGTCGTTGAGTTCTTTGATCTGCAGGCTGACAATCTCCTGAATATTTTCGTGAGTAAGAGGCTGGAACACAATCACCTTATCAATACGATTGATGAATTCAGGTCGGAACGTGTCCTTAAATTCTTTCATCACTTGCTCTTTCTTCTCATTAAAATCCTCCTCAGCCTGTTTAAGTTTATCATCGCTCAAAGCAAAACCGATCTTACTCGCTTCTTTGGTCAGCTTTTTAGCACCAATATTACTCGTCATTATAATGATCGTATTGGTGAAATCCACTCGCTTACCCTTCGCATCCGTTAAGTAGCCATCTTCGAGTACTTGAAGGAGGATATTAAAGAATTCAGGATGGGCTTTTTCAATTTCATCAAACAGCACCACGCTGTAGGGTTTTCTGCGTACGGCCTCAGTAAGTTGTCCGCCTTCTTCGTAACCCACATAACCGGCAGTGGCGCCGACAAGACGGGAAACATTGTGTTTTTCCATAAACTCACTCATATCGATCTTAATGAGCGCTTCAGAGTTGTTATAAACTTCGCGAGCCAGTGTTTTTACCAGTTCGGTTTTACCAACACCGGTAGGCCCCAAGAAGACAAATGAACCAATCGGGCGGTTATGAGTCGCAATGCCCACTCGTGCCCGTCTGATCGCCTTAGAAACTTCCGACACAGACTCTTCCTGGCCTATGATGAAGCCTTTAAGAATTGACTCAAGATCAGATAGCTTTTTAGACTCGTCTTTCATCAATTTCGCCACAGGAATACCGGTTATCTTGCCAACGGTTTTAGCGATATCATTCTCATCAATTTTCACTCGCTTGGCTTTGTTCTGGCTCTGCTCCTTAATCTTTTCAATATCCTTAAAGATTACTTCTTTCTTCTCTTTGAGCTTTGAGGCTTTTTCGTATTCCTGAGCATAAACATGCTTTTCAATCTGCTTTTCAATCTTAGCGATTTTTTCCTTCTCTTTTCGGATCGACGGAGTATTAAATTGACTCCTGGCGCCCATCAGGGCTGCCGTTTCATCCACTAAATCAATCGCTTTATCCGGTAAGAATCGCTCAGTCAAATATCGCTTAGACAACTTCACCGAAGCGACAATGGCTTCATCAGAAATATTGATATTATGAAATTTCTCATAAGCGGGTCGAAGCCCTTGCAGAATCTGAATACATTCATCATCACTGGGCTCTTCCACCATAATCGATTGGAAGCGACGTTCAAGCGCCTTATCTTTTTCAATCTGTTTTCGATACTCATCAATTGTAGTAGCACCAATAATCTGCATAGAACCTCTCGAAAGAGCAGGTTTCAAAAGATTCGCAGCATCCATACTGCCTTCAGCACTCCCTGTGCCGGAAAGGGTATGAATTTCGTCGATAAAGAGAATAATCTCATTATCAGCTTTAGCCGCTTCATCGATAATACTTTTCATGCGTTCCTCAAATTCTCCACGGTATTTGGTACCGGCAATCACATTGCTGAGTGAGAGCAGTAAAATTTCCTTATTCAAAAGGGCGTCAGGCACAGACTCTTCAACAATGGCTTGGGCTAGGCCCTCAACCACAGCCGTTTTACCCACACCAGGGTCACCGATAATAACGGGGTTGTTTTTGGTTTTTCGGTTGAGCACATGAATCATACGCTCAATTTCCTTTTTTCGTCCGATAATTGGGTCGATCTCGCCTTTCCGGAACTTATTATTCAGATTGGAAGTA
>JAJDCE010000037.1 GCA_029260985.1 Patescibacteria group bacterium
CCTCTGCGTTTCACTCCGCGGATTGTCAATCTTTTATCCTTCATTACAGCAATCCGTCTTCGTTTCACTGCGTCGAATTGCTTACATTGCGGAACGCATTACTCGCTATTTTTCCAAACTTCCGCGAAGCGTGTAATCAGCGTTGTTGCCGAGCTCCATCATCTCCCACGCTCGCTGCAGTCTGGACTCGCCAATGCCTTTAGATTTTCTTTTCACATCTAAGGTCGTTAGTGTCGTTTATTTCATTCGTCCGTCGGTGGTATTTGTATTCAGAATTTCAGAAAAATCATCACAGTAAATTAGTTAATCAGCTCAATCCTTATCCAGACAAGGTGGGTAGTGGGTGCCCTATATATTGATTATTGTATGAGGTTGTCAGCCCCTGTTCCGTCAGAGCTGACCTCTATCTCTGGGAGCATGTCCATAGTGGGCCAGCTGTAGGTGTAATGGTTTCCTGGGCTCCAGATGATGAAGCCGGTTCCAGCGGCGTCGTAAGTGGCTTTTACTTGATCTTCCATAAACCAAGTTCCAAAGTATGGGATTTTAAGAGGGAAACCCTGAACCCATGTTCTGATTTCCGCATTTCCATCAGCTGCCTCAACAAATTTCTTTATTGAATCATTTACAAAGCCGTAGGGGGCGCCGTAAGGGTTGTTGTGGCCGTAATAGCCAGGGCTAACATGTGATGGGTAGGTCATGGGATAAATGGCGTCTACGTATTTTGCCATTTCACCAGCGTTTTGGCCCACAATTTTCCAATCTACGCCGCCGAATACGATGGCGCCAAATACATCGACGCTCAATTTTACATCATAGCTGTCGGCTACTCGCTTGGCTTTCATTAAGAAATCATTGATCACATCTGCTCGGGTAAATTTCTCTTCATCATAATGGTAATCAAGACTGTAATGATTGGTGGCGGGGAAGCGGATGTAGTCGAATTGGATTTCATCAAAACCCATTTCTGCCACTTCGCGCATTATATATAGGTTGTAGATCTGCACGCCAGCCTTAGAAGGATCGAGCCATTTATAATTGTAATGTCCTCCCCATTTATTTTTAATCCTCCATTCTGGCTTTCGCACACTTATGTAAGGGTCGTTAAAAATGACTTGTCTGGCGATTACATATATTCCTTTTTTGTGGAGCCTATCGATTAGTTCGGGTAAGTGATTTAAGGTGCTCCGACCTGGATTGAGGCCTTTTAAATATTCATTTTTTGGATTAAAGGCGAGTAATCCTCCTCCGTGCTCAATGTCGATCACCACTGCGTTCCCTCCATTTTCGATCATTAGATCAATTAATTTTTCTCCACGACCCGTACTTATCGTGTTGGCAGTGATATAAATCCCCTTAACGTTTTTAGGCATTTCCAGCTTTACTTCCTCTTCGACTTCTTCAGTTTTTTCGATTTGCACCATTTTTTTTACAAAAAAATCCATCAGGCTGAATCGGCCATTTTCTTTAGCTAAAACTAAGCTTTGAGTTAATAAAAAAACAATTAAACTTAGCGCCCCTGTTCGTATGATCTGATTTTTCATGTTGAGTTAGTAATCTAAGTGATACCAGCGGTTTGAGTCTGAATTATACAGATAAATTCTTTGGCTGTCATCAGAGGTTATTTGGGAAATTGGAAAGTTGTATTCAGTGATAATGCTTTCCTTTTGATTTAATTCAAAATTATACTTTTTAACCGAGGTTTGAATGAACTCATTGTCTGATTCAAAATAAATTAAGTCTCCTGTATGACTCCATACAGCATTAGATAAATTTATGGTTGTTTCCAGAGGAGTGATAGTTTGATCTATTGCATCGAATTTGAACAAGCCATTTTCATTATTGCTCATGAGTAAATAACTATTTTCATTTGACCATATGATTTTATTGGGTTCGAAATCAAGTGTAACTTTTTTTCTGGAAGCTTCGTCAATATTAATTATAAATCCATCTTTATTATGCTGTATGAATAAATGATTATTATCAGAAGACCAATGAATTTTGGCTGCGGAGCTGAGGTTTCGAATGATTGTGATTACTTTCAGCTTCCCTTCTTTATTGAATATTTTTACTTTTTCGTCATTTGAATCAATAAAAGCAAGCATGGAGCCATCTTTATTGGCGGTTGGGCTAACCGGACTGACTTCATTGGGAGTTTCAAAAATACCCCCTGAATTAAATGTAGGGTCTTCACTGGCGGTTAAGGTTGGTATTTTTTTTAATTCTAGTTCGATGGGTTCCGTTTTACCCTTACTTATGCTTACACTTACCTCTTGAGGATAGAAGCCAGATTTGTTTGTGATTATGCTATGAGGCCCAGCTTTTAGTTTGATGGAGCATGGATTTTCTAGACATTCGGTGGAACGGTTATCTATTTGGATGAAATAATTATCCTGATTAGAATTAACTACTAAAGTTCCTTTGTTAAACGTGTAAAACCAACCGTAAACTCCTGTGGCAAGGAGCAGGCTTATGGAGAACACCAGTACATTTTTGATTCGAGTGGTCATATTTAATTATTGTAATTTTTACAATTTTTAAATTTTTTAATGTAATGCTTAACTAATATTTTCCAAATGTCTAATTTTGAATTCTTTTTCACTCCATTCAATGCTGACAATATCGATCCTCCATTCAGGTTCGTCAATGTTCTTTTTTTCGAACCATAGTTCAGCAGTCGTAATAATTTTATTTATTTTTTTCTGGTCAACGAATTCTTCTGGGTAGCCAAGGTTAATATTTCTTCTGGTTTTAACTTCAACAAAAACATATTCTTTGAATTTTGGATCAAAGCAAATGATATCAATTTCACCTGATCGCTTATGAAAATTACGTTCTAAAATCTGATAACCTTTTGATTCCAGATGGTTAATTGCTTTCACCTCCCCTTTCTTCCCAAATGATTGTTTCGACATTAAACAAAAATACTTAGTGCAAGACTTGCTCCTAATGGAATGAGCAAATTATCGTCAATTTCAAAATTAAAAAGTTTTACATTCGGCATTTCTAAAAACATGGCTAAACACGATGCGGATATTGCTGCCCAAATATTGGGAACGAAATAGTATGCTATTGGAATTGAAATTAAAACACCTACCAATGTTCCTTCAACATACTTGTCGGGATTGAGCTTAGTTTTAATTTTCCCAAAATGTTTACCCACTACATTAGACGCTGCGTCTCCTACGCTTAGAATGAGTATTCCGGCATAGGCGATTTCTTTTGGAAATAACAGAAGCACTAAAAAGGCACCGATGGTGTAAAAAAGCACTCCTCTTCCCGGAAAGCTCTCCATGTGATGATCTCTTTCAAAATGGCTCAGTACCCATCTGACCGGATTCATTCGCTGCCTCTTTACCATAAGGGACATAATGCTTCCCCCTACTATCATCCCAAAAAGGATTTCCAGTGAGATAAGATTAAATTCAAATAAGAGAACTATGGCAGGGCCATAGAGGATGTGAATGAGTTGTCTTCGGAGTTCTTTAAGATGCATGTTTTATAAGTCTCAAGTGCTCTTCGGCTCTGCTCAGAGCCTTTGGCGAGTCTCAAGTCTCAAGAGCTAATCCACTGCTTGAGTATGAGACTGAAACTATGTTAACTTATTTAAGCTCTATTTGCACTAATATTTAGCTTTATGTTACTTTCCAGAACTCAAATTGAGGAGCGTGAAAAAGCAACATTGGCGTCTTATGCGGTTTTAAGTTCAGTTTCTGAGGGGCGTGAGTATCCAGAAGATGAAGGTGCGAAGCGAACTTGTTTTCAGCGTGATCGGGATCGGGTGATCCACTCGAAAGCTTTTAGGCGTCTTAAGGGTAAAACGCAAGTATTTGTGGCTCATTACGGTGATCACTATCGTTCCCGCTTAACTCACTCAATGGAGGTGGCGCAGATCAGTCGGGATTTGGCCAGAACATTGAATTTGAATGAGGATTTAGCGGAAACCATTGCTTTGGCACATGATCTTGGACACACCCCTTTTGGCCATGCAGGACAAGACACGATGAGTGAATTGATGAAGGAATTCGGCCAGGGTTTTGAGCATAATGAACAAAGCAGGCGTGTGGTGGAATTGCTGGAAACTAAAAAGCCAAATTATCCCGGTCTTAACCTCACCTTTGAAGTTCGGGATGGACTTATTAAACACCGAACTCCTTTTGATCATCCTAAGGCTCTTGATGTAAAAATGCCATCTCTTGAAGCTCAAATAGTGAATATTGCCGATGAAATTGCCTATCTTTGTCATGATGTGGATGATGGACTTAGGGCTGGCATATTGGAATTAGCTGATATTGAACACTTGTCTATTTGCAAAAAGGCGTTAGATTCGATTGATGGATCAATAGATAGGGACTTTTTAATTCCAGCTATGATATCTCGGATGATGCGCCTATTAATTTCTGACCTGGAGAATCAAGCTAATGATAATCTAGAGGCGTTTGGCATTATCACTGCAAAGCAGGTGGTTGATTCAGCCAAGCCAGCTGCTTCTTTTTCGGAACCCATTCGGGAAGACGCTGCTAAATTAAAAGCATTTCTTTATGATTATTTTTATCGGTCTGTTGGGGTTGCGGAGTATAATATGAAAGGACAAGAGGTGATTCGCACCTTATTCAGTTGCTTTATGAGAGATTTTAAGTTGCTGCCTGAAGCGATTCGTTTAAATCCTCATGATAGTGAATCTCATATATTGGTTAAAGATTATATTGCGGGAATGACTGACCAATTTGCTTTAGATCTGTATAATAAGCTTAGGTAATTTTTATTTTTTATTTTTTATTTTTTAATTACACTTTTGATAGTTTTAAAAATTAAAAATTAGTCATTAAAAATTACTTGTGCATTGTCCTAAATGTAAAAATCAGGAAACTAAAGTTATTGATTCACGTTTAGCTGAGCAGGGTCGTGTAATACGACGCCGTCGGGAATGTGAAAAGTGCGGTCGGCGTTTTACGACTTTTGAGCGATCTGAAATGAGTAATTTGATGGTTAAGAAGAAAGACGGAACTTTTGAGCCTTACTCCAGAACTAAGTTGGAAAATGGACTGTGGATTGCTTGTGGTAAGCGGCCTGTTACAAAGCTTCAGATCGATAAATTGATCAATC
>JAJDCE010000038.1 GCA_029260985.1 Patescibacteria group bacterium
GGATGTTGGCTTGCAATGGCGTCCGACCGAACGGCCACGCGCAACCGGTCATGTATGTTGGTGACGGCATTAACGACGGGCCGGCGCTGGCGACGAGCCACGTTGGCGTAGCTATGGGTGCCAGCGCTTCGCCGCTCGCGCTCGAAACAGCCGACATCGGGATTCTGAAACCGGATCTCGTTCTGGTTCCTGCTCTGATCCGGCTTGGTCGTGTTACGCGGCGACGGATCGGTGAGAATCTGCTGGTCTTCGCGGTGGTATGCAACGGCGCCGCCATCGCCCTTGCCAGCCTCGGAGTGCTTTCGCCGATCATAGCCGAGATTACGCACAACGTGGGTTCGGTGGCCGTCGTCCTGAACTCCGCGAGACTCATTCGCTGGAGCCGATAAACCGATAACAGGATGGCTGGAGGCCATATTGCTGTGACCCTTGTGTTACTTGAACTGTCGCACCGGTGGTAGTACGATGGGGCAGTTCTTCGGGCTCGCGGGCGGGACGGTAAAGTGATTCCATGAAGCAGTTGTTTGGACAAATATCGTGTCGATCTCTCAAGCGCTTCTTGCGCAAACCCGTAACGTGCGCCATCGTCCCTGTGCTTCTGGTAAGCTCTGTTACCACCCAGGCCATCCTCGTCCACGACCACCACGGGCATGAGACGCATGGCCACGTGCTCGCGACCCACGATCTTGACGAGTGGCAAGAAAACTCGGAGCATCAGCACGAAGAGCACGAGCACGACGATCAACCCGCTGATCATACCGAAGATGAAAACAATTCCATGGTGGTCGTGTTCGACCTGCCGGTTGCGCTTCCTGGTCCCCAGGGATTTTCGGCCGGAGTTGTGGTCTCGAATACCGCTCCAACCGTGACATTAGTCGCCTTCGATGGTGCGGCGGCGTCAAGTAGTCGCCCTCGATTTAAAGGCCAGACATCATGCGCGCATTTTCTGCGCGCTCGCAGCACGGTCGCGGATATTTTGCAGACCAACCACGCCCTCCTGCTCTGATTCACGTTCACAAATCCTGTAACGCATTCTTCTAGTCCGTGGTTGCGCAGTGCGCAAGTCCGGGCCCATTGTACCAATGAGACCCTGAAGACCTTCAAGAGAATGACGATATGAAATCTATCTTTCAGTTACTAATAATCCCTGCGGTGATGGCCTTAGGGGCCCTCCCAGGATGCAGTAAGACAAGCCGTGCGCAGGACGCTCATGATCACGGCGGAGCCGATCATGCGGAGCTTGACCCGATCAGCATCACCCTGTTCGCGGACAAAGTGCAACTCTTCATGGAGTATCCGCACCTTGTCAAGGGCGAGCCAGCCAAGTTTCTTGCGCACCTTACGGTCATGGAAACGGGCGAACCGATTCGGTCCGGATCCCTTCATTTCAAGCTAACAGACGCATCCGGGGCCACGCAGAAACTCGTTGTGCAAGCCCCCAAACGTGACGGCTTGTTCATCCCTGAATGGACGTTCGACGCGGCGCAGACGTACGCCCTCGAATTGCTCCTCGTTAGCCCGCAAGCCGAAGATCGCATTTCGGTGGGCGAGTTGGTTGTTCATGCTACGCACACCGATGCTGTGCATGCCGCGGAGGCATCGGCCGGTGACGACCCGCCGAACTTAGTCCCGTTTCTTCTTGAACAGCAGTGGAAGATTGGAACGCTCTATGAGAAGGCGGGGAAACGTACGCTTGTGCATCGGCTACCGATTCCGGGGCAGATCGTCGCACCGCAGGGTGCTTCAGCCGCGGTAAGCCCGCCTGTGGCCGGCCGTCTATTGCCGCCACCGAACGGGAGACTCCCTCAGGTCGGAGACCATGTCGAAGCAGGGCAAGTGTTGGCCATGGTGGAGCCACCGCTTCCAGTCACCGAAGTCGTTCAACTCAGTGCGAATCGTGCGCAAGTCCAGTCGCTCGAAACAGAACTAGCACTTCGCGAACTTGACCTTGACACGCGGGCGTTGGAGGTTGAAAGATCCCTTATCCAATCCGAAGCCCGCCGCGACTACGCCCGCAGGGCTCTGGAGCGCTCCAATCAGCTACGTGAGAAAGGCGTTGGTACCGAGCAACAACACGATGAGGCTGCACAGAACGTGCTCCTGGCGGACGCAGAACACGAGGGAGCCAAGGCGATGAAGCGCTCCTACGAAGGCGCGCGGGAACGGCTCGCGAAACTTCGCTCCAAGACGCTTGTTGGAGAACATGACACGCCAACAACCGGTTCGGTGTATCAGATGCCGCTTGAGGCGCCGATCACTGGCAACATCGTTTCCGTGCTCCATATTCAGGGAGAGCATCTGGACGCCCATCAAGAGCTTCTTCGCATCGTAAATACCGAACACGTCTGGGTTGAGGCAAGCATTTCCGAATTTGATTTGCCGGAGCTACTGGAGAGTCCGGGGGCTACGATGGAACTGTCTTCCTACCCAGGCCGGAGATTCGACATCCTCGGGTCCGCAGGTGGCCGGCTGGTGAACATTGGAACTGTCATCGAGGCCGAAACACGAACGGTTCCTGTGGTATTCGAATTGCCGAACCCGGACGGCCTGTTCCGCGTGG
>JAJDCE010000039.1 GCA_029260985.1 Patescibacteria group bacterium
GCGCAGCTGGCGTCACGATCAGAGTCAACAATGTCGAAAAGCCCAATCCAAACACAATCGCATTCGACATGGGCTTCCATGTGTAACTGGTTGGCGATCCATAGGCGAACCAGTCTTCCGCAAATGGGTTCACACTTACCTATAATGTAAAGTAGCTCTCCGCGTCTTTTGCCGGAATCTGAATTCGTTTTTTCAAAGACCCATGGTCTTGAACTTTGCGACTGCGGAGGTGGGCAGGGGACGCATTCCCGCGAGCGACCGATGACATTGTGTCTAGGGGCGTTGGTCATGGGTTGACCGCCGCCGAAGTGTGCAATCGCCTGATGCTCGCGCGTGGTCTCACCAAAGCTACATAGCGTTCTCCCGCGAACAGGAACCTAACCATCGGCATGCTTAGAAAACTCAGTCAGTTTGCCGTGCACTAGGGTTTGCTTTTCGGTTATGGCCACCGGTGAGCGCCCCCCAAGCTTAAGCAGGCTGGGGTCGCGAGAATACGTAAACCGCTCAAACGAAGAAAAACTGAACGGAGTTAGCTTAAGGACGAGGGAAATTGAGGCAGAAACTCAGGTGTTATGAGTGGCCAGGGAGTTTCCCGGCCATAGACCCCGCCAGAGACGTGCCAATCCTATGGTCCGTTCGGAGATTGGGTATATTGCCACCAAGGTGATGGCGATGATCATCAAATTGAATGACAAAAGCTTGTGAACCGCAAAGAAGAGGGCATAAACCTGTAGTGAGGTGAGAAGTGCAAAAGTGGCTGAGTAAATTGGGTTTGAGCTTTGCTTGATTCTAATCAAAAGGACGCCGGCCAAGGCTCCGTAAAAAACAGTAAAGCCCAATATGCCTATGGCTCCGTTGAACAACAAAATGTGTAATATATAGTTGTGAATGTAGCGTTGAGTGTCTCCTGTTTTTGTTTCAAGCTTGTGTCCTGCGCCAAATCCGAATAGCCACACACTCCATCCGCCATCTCGATAGCTTGTTATTGCGGGTAACCATTCATTTTCTACCCGGCCGCTGCCAAGAGAAGGTGGAGTATTGCTTACGTACCATGCTCGACGGAGCAATAGCGTCGTTAGAGTAGATGCATCCACTTCGATGCCTTTTTCCATCAGCACTTGCTGAAGAACATCTGATGCGACTGATGGTTGCACATGATTATGCGACAATGCGAACACCTGAAGTATCGTCAAGCGTTCAACCCCGCTGCTCTCGTCAAGTGAAATACGGAAGGAAGCGGGCAGTCTGGAAACAAACTCTTGTATTACGGCATCTTCCAATTCGGGCTGTGCGGTATCGTCCAAGTCGGGCTGTGCGGTATCGTCCAAGTCGGGCTGTACAGTATCGTTCAATTGGGGCTTTAAAGGATGCTCCACCCGAGGGGGCATTAGCTGCGGCATCTCAGTGAGTGGAGCTTCAAGGCTCGTTCTTAGCAGAACGGTTTCGGAGAGCGCCTTTATGGGCGGCAAGAGTGTCGTTGCCATAACAAGGATCGGGACAGAAATAGTCCACAACGTTCTGTTCAACCTGTCGCGCCGAACGGACGGCAACATCAGCAACCATATGATTGTGAAAACAAGATATCCGCTGACAATTGCCAGCGCGACTGATCGGGATAAGATTAGAATCGCACCCCAGAAGCCAATAACGCTCAGCGTGACCGCAAGCGCTTTGGTGTGAGCCTTGGTTCTTTCCATTAGCAATAGGCTGAGGGGTAACAATGAAACGGACAAGAAGAACGGTTCTGTTGTTCTTGGATCCAAAATTGTTATTCGTGAGATCGATATTTCATATGTAGATAAAATGTCTCCTGTGTTGGTTAGATACAGCCAAATGAGGTATCCCACCTGTGTCACGCCAACAAGGCTGAGGGCCAGAACAATATTTCTTTGATCTAGTCGGCTGGAAAAACTCCATATGGCCAACCCTCCCAATATTCCGATGTAAGGTAAGCTTGCTCTGGCCGCGTCAGCTGCGCTCATGAGCCTTAGCAAACCAGTGCCCGCTGACATTAGGAATGTTGTAAGAAATATGCCCAATGCGCCGACAATGATCCAACCGGGAAGGTCAAGTTGCCTTTGTTCTTTCCAACCAAAGACAAAACCCGTAGCGGAGAACGTCGCGAGCAATACTGCGAAGGTAATTTCAATAAACCCGAAATAGGCAAGAGTTGGGTAAGCAGCAAGGCAGAACAACAATACTAAGGCAAACAAAATAGCCGTTGCGGCTTTCCCGCTCGTTTGTTCCATCATGTGTTCCCCGGTCAGAAAATATGAATCGATGTTGCCGTAACAAGATGATCAGGTATTACCTAAATCAAAATGCTGAAAGTCGCTGTAATTTGGCATCTCTGAGCCCAGATTGAAGCGCAAATTTTGGCAGCAAGTCGCGATTTATTGCATAATTCTCACACTTGTGGAACAGGTATTTCAGCATCTTTTCAGTATTTGGTTCCCCCTATTCCTGTCTTGCCACCGGCTCAGGTGTCGTTAAACGCTGGACACTCCGTTAAGCTACAAAGATCGGGAGGGTGAAGAAACGTCCGACTAAGCGCTTAGAGAAAACCATAATCGATAAGTGGGGTACCTCACCATTAGTAGTGCTGTATAAAAAAATTTACGGTGTGCGTAGGGTTTCGAGGGCCGTGCCAAATCTTTCTTTGACGCCGAGCAAATGACGCACTAGCGCAATCTAGCCTCGATATCTGGTGCCTTCTAACTTCATTCATCCCCAAGCTGAGCTTTATCGCCCGAACCGCTCACGGGCAGCG
>JAJDCE010000040.1 GCA_029260985.1 Patescibacteria group bacterium
TCCTCGGCAATCGCCGATCCCTGGGCTTTGTGAATATCGACGAACTTACGCCGGATATGCGCCATGCAGGCGACTTCCGTGACTTTGCCCGTGCGGTAGAGATCATTGAACCCGGCATAACCATCGGCATGCATGAAGCCCTCGTAGGCTGCCAGATGTTCGCGTGGGCGAATGCCTTTCCTGTCGGGCGAGAATTGATACCATGAGGCAGGATGCGCCTCACCGACCCAAGGGCGCTCATCGCGGACATAGGCCCAAAGCCGTGCGGTCTTGGTTTTGCCGGAACCGGGGGCCAGCAACTTTACCGGCGTATCATCGGCAAACAGGGCCTGTCCCTCCAGAACATGCCGCGCGATGGCGTCCGCCAAAGGCTCAAGCAGGGCTGTCGATTTACCAACCCAATCCGCCAAGGTGGAGCGGTCCAGATCGATCCCCTCGCGCTTGAATATCTGGCTTTGCCGGTACAGAGGCGAATGATCCCCATACTTCGAAACCAGAACATGGGCCAGAAGCCCGGGGCCGGGACGCCCGCGCTCAATCGGCCGCCAGGGCAGTGCGGCCTGGGTGATTTTTTCACAGCAGGTGCAGGCCATGCGCGGGCGCACGATCCGGTTCACGACAAAACGGCCGGGAATATATTCCAACTCTTCGGTCACATCCTCGCCAAGCCGCTTGAGCCGGCCGCCACAGTCGGCGCAAGCATCGCCCGCCGAGAGCACGGTCTCATTGCGCTGCAGGTGATCGGGCAGCGGTCGCCGCTTTGGCCGGCGTTTCTCGTCAGGTGCCGCCGCTGTATCCTGTTGAACCGGCGTTTCAGCCGCCAGGGCGATCTCTTCCTCTTCCAGCGTAAGCTCAAGCTGATCGAGGCTTTCGGAGCGCGACCCGAACTGATGGCGGCGCAGGCCGACCAGTTGATGCTTCAGCTTCTCGATCAGAATGTCGCGGAACGTCAGTTCCGACGCCAGCGACGCAACAAGACCCTTCAGGATAGCGGGGTCATTCGGGAGTTCTTGAGCGTCGTCGAGCATGGCGAGACTCTACCAGATTCCGCCCAACACTGGAATCCAAAACAGCATCAAACTATTGTATTAAAATAGGTTTTATCACCCTGCCGTCAGCGGCCGCCACGTCCGCTGCGGCGTGCGCCAGTCGATCCCTTCCAGCAGCATCGACAGCTGCGCTGTGCCGATCACAAGCTTTCCCTGAGCCGCAGCCGGCCACACGAACCGGCCCCGTTCGAGACGCTTCGAGAACAGGCACGCGCCCTGGCCATCCCACCAGATAACTTTGATTAAATCGCCGCGGCGACCCCGGAACACAAACAGATGACCGCAATACGGGTCCGCTTTGAGAACCGTCTCTGCCTGCGCCGAAAGACCGACGAAGCCTTTCCGCATGTCCGTCACCCCGGCAGCCAGCCAGATCTTCGTCGATGCCGGAACCGGGATCACCCGGACAAGCCCCGGATCAGACGCGCAAGAGCCTCGGGATCGTAGGAACCGCTGATCCGAAGTCGGTGCCCGCCCGCAAGCTCGACCTCCATCTTGCCCTCGCCAACAACGGATCGCTCGTCTTCGTGCCGGACGGGATCCACAATCTCGACCGGAAGGAAACAGGCCGTGTCATCGACCTCGTCACCTGCCGCAAGGCGCGTATCCTTCAGCCAGTTGAAAACCTGATTGGCGTTCACATCATAGCGACGCGCAACCTGAGAAACCGAAACGCCTGGAAACCGCGTCTGCGCGCAGATCATACGCTTCTCGTCATCGCTCCAGTTCCTGCGCCGCCGCTTCGCCACCAGATAAACTCCGTAGTGTCCATTAAAACAAGTGGACACTATCCAGCTATACCCCTCAGCGGTAGAGCAGTCAGGCCGGACGCTTACGATAATAGGTGTCCGTCCGTTGAACCCGCCATTGTAATCAGGCGGCTTTGATCAGGTGGTTGCTTCAGCGTAATTCCATGGCAACAATTCGTCGATGCGGTTGATCTTGTGATCGGCGATGCGCTCCAGCACCCCTGTCAGCCAGGCTTGCGGATCGACGTTGTTGAGCTTTGCGGTTTCGATGCAGGTGAAGGCGATGGCCATGGCTTTTCCGCCGCCTTCGGAGCCTGCGAACAACCAGTTTTTCCGCCCCAGCGCCACCGGCTTCATGGCCCTCTCGACGGTATTGTTGTCCAGTTCCAGAAAGCCGTTCTCCAGATAACCCCTTGCCTTGGGTAAACGGTTCAACGCATAGCGGACGGCCTGCGCCAGGGGTGTTTTGCCCGAGATTTTGGGCAACTGCGCCCCAAGCCATTTTTCCAGATCATCGAACAGCGGTTTGGCTTGCGCCCGGCGCAAGGCGGCGCGCTCGTTCGGTGGTTTTCCACGGGCCTGTTTCTCGACGCCGTAAAGGGCGGCAATCCGCTTGATCGCTTGTTCGGCGATAGCCCCGCCCTGGGCGTTGTAAACATCGACGAACTTGCGCCGCACATGGGCCATGCAAGCCATCTCATCGGCCTTGTCATGGCCGAACAAACCGTTGAACCCGGCATAGCCGTCAGCGTGAACCCAGCCTTTATAGGCCGACAAGTGCTTGACCGGGTGCTCACCTTTCCGATCGACCGTGAAGCGGTACCACGCACAGGGCGGAGCCGGACCGGCCCAGGCCTTCTCGTCGC
>JAJDCE010000005.1 GCA_029260985.1 Patescibacteria group bacterium
ATTCAGTGCCTCCAAATTTAGTAAACCTAATCACTCCCGGCTCCTTTGTATCTCTTTTACTCCGATCAAAAAGGCACTTTGGAATTGTAACGGCTTGTATTGATAATCTTCCGGAAGGTCTTGATGAAAATAAGATAAAGCCGATTGACGAGTTGATTGAATCGGTTTCACTTAACGATTATCAGCTTAGCCTAGCCGCTTTTATTTCGGGATATTACCGAACTTCCATGGCGTGTGCTCTGCGGCTTTTTGTTTCCCGTAAAATGTGGCAGGGCAGTTTGAATGAGCCTGTTACGGTCAATTATGAAATTAAGACTAATGATCCAGGTCGTTTGGGTTCAAAACAAGCTATCTTATTCGACTATCTTTCCTCTGCTTGCAAACCAGTATCTCATGAAGCGCTAATGAAAGTGGATGGATATTCTTCGGCATCAATCAATAGTCTGATAAAGAAGGGGATTGTTATCAAATCAGAAACTCTTCGCTTTGGACAAGTTGAATCAACTTCCGATATTCAATTTGATAAAAAACTTACTAAGAGTCAGACTGAGGCCGTTTCTCAAATTACTCAATCGAATAGGCCAGTATTGCTTCATGGGGTTACCGGTTCGGGCAAAACAGAGGTTTATCTTAGGCTGATTGCCGACATCGCAAAAGAGGGGAAACAGGCTCTTTTGCTTTTGCCCGAGATCGCTTTAACTCCTCAGATGATTCAGTATTTTAAGGAGCATTTTAAAGACCGTATTGCCCTTTTTAATTCAAAACTCACTGATTCGAAACGGCTTGATGAATGGTGGAAAGTTAAAAAGGGACAGGCGACACTTGTTATTGGTTCCCGTAGCGCTATTTTTGCCCCTTTCCAGAATTTAGGGTTGATCATTATGGATGAAGAACATGAGTGGACCTATAAGCAGGAATCTTCTCCTTATTATCTAACCCATCGGGTTGCCGAAGAGCTGACTCTGTTAACTGATTCGACGCTTGTTTTCGGCAGCGCAACCCCTAAAGCTGAAACCTATCAAAAAGCCAAGAGCCAGATCTATCAATTGGTGTCACTTCCTGAAAGGATTAATGAAAAGCCGATGCCTCACATTGAAATAGTGGATTTGCGCGAGGAATTTAAAAAGCGGAATTTCTCAATTTTTTCAACACAGCTCCATCAAAAAATAGTGGAACGACTTGCCAACAAAGATCAGATTATATTATTCGTAAATCAAAGGGGTCATTCTAGCGCGGTGCTTTGCAGGGATTGCGGATATACTGAAAAGTGTTTGAATTGTGATATATCCCTCAAGTTACACTTTTCGGGAGTCTCAAGTGCTCTTCGACTCCGCTCAGAACCCATGGCGACGGCGAGTCTCAAGTGTCATTATTGTGATTTTACGAAAGCTCCGGAGATTGTTTGTCCGGAATGTCAGTCGCCCTATATTAAGCATGTGGGCGTGGGGACGCAGAAAGTTGAAGCTGAAGTTAAAAAGCTGTTTCCTGAGGCTCGTGTTGCACGAGCAGATCGGGACACTATAAAAAGCGCTTCTGACTTTGATCATATATACCATGCGTTTCAGAAACGTGAATATGATGTTTTGATCGGCACTCAGATGGTGGCAAAAGGTTTAGACTTTCCACATGTTAGTCTTATTGGAATCGTTCTTGCGGATGTCGGCTTGCATATTCCTGATTTCAGGAGCAGTGAACGACTCTTCCAGTTGGTGACTCAGGTGTCAGGGCGATGTGGCCGAAGTGATAAAAAGGGGGAGGTAATTTTACAAACTTATAATCCAGACCATCCTTCTTTTAAAAAAGCGGCTGACTATGCTTATGCGGATTTTATGGATGCTGAGCTTAAGATTAGAGCGAAAATGGACTATCCGCCGTTTAATAAAATGATTAAGTTTACTGTGGTTGGGAATGATCAAAAAGCACTAACTCAACACATTGAAACAGAACAAGAAACACTTGAAGACATTTTTAAAGTGAATGATTTACCGGTCAAAATTCTATCAGCACCTGCCATGATTCCAAAAATGGGAGGCCGATTTTACCATCATGTTTTAATACGCTCCGAAGATCCCTCCATTTTATTTAATCATTGGAAGCCGCCACGTGGCTGGAGAGTGGATATTGATCCGGTGAATACCGCTTAGCCTTCTTCTTTGCCGGTATTGTCTCTCAGGTACTGAAGGGCTGCCTGAAAGGTGCTTTCGGGTGCTGTGTTCACCATTGCCATTGTAATGGCATCCATTTTATCGAATACGTGGTCAATTTCAGTTATCGTTCCCAGATCTTCAGCAAGTCCGGGTGTATTTGCGTATCTTGGGTTGCTGAGAAGATAATCTCTGATAGCAACACCATGAGCATCTTTGTTTTCACCTGCGGCCTTGGCATCACGGAGCATTTCGTAGAACTGTGGGTCAAAGAAATCCAGGAAGGTTCGGATACGATCCCGATGTTCGCCTGTTGTCTCTGTGCCATGGCTCCCAACAGGAGCTTCACGAGCAACCGCATTCATAATGCTGGCGTTTCCTCTGGTGTAGATGTCACTCGATCCGCGGTTGTACGCGACCCAGTCAATGACCCCATCTGCCATTGAAATCCAGGCGACCTGCCTTGCGAAATCCTTGCGGGCGGTGGATTTAGGCGCTTTGGCATTGTGTTCGAGCCACTGTAAAGCTCCTACATACGCATTTTCCACACCTGTATCAGCGACTTGCTGCTGGCCGGATCGACCTGACAAAAATCGTTTAGCGGTATTCGCATCTCCCATACAGGCAATGGATCTTCCCCAGTCATGATCCCACACCCGTTCGGATACCGATTTACGCACACGCTGTATGGTCATCGAGTCATTTTGGACTTCCTGCCAATAAAAATCTTTAAAATCCATTTTAACTACGCCAGCTTTATAGCTCTCACCGAATTCCTCCTTAGCGACTCTTATGTAATCCTTTCTGGTTAATGGAGGCGCTTTACTGTAAATCCACTGACAGGCTGGCCAGTTATTGAGGTATTTATCCAGTACAAGTCCGCGGTCCGCATTAAGAAGGCCTTCGGCCATGCCTGCCATTAGGTGAAACAAAACATTTTCCGCATACGATTTACCATTTTTGATTGAATATTCCAGTATGGCTTCGTATTCCTGCGGATCAACTTTTTCTCCGTCTCTGTGTTTTTTGAGCAGCTGATTGAGCCGATCGGTGAGCTGATCCTGAATCTTGTCACAGATGGCCATGTATTTTTGTTTCCCGCCGTCATAATTACTTTCATTGTTCCGGTCCAGCTCCAGAAATTCATCGTAGTCCCAGATTTCACCGATAGCCTGGTGTAAATTCTGGCGCAGCATGGTAGGATTTTTGAGTAGTGTTTCATCTCCTGGCACTAATTGAGCCGCGCTTTGAAGTTTGTTTAGAACCGTCCATAAATGCTCATCACGCCAGTCTATTCGTCCTTTTTCGGCTAATATTCGCAAAATGGCTTTGAGCTGATCTCTGTTTGGATCCAGTTCAGTGGCCATTTTTTTGATCAAATCATGAAGCTCCCAAGCGTCTTTATTTGTGAGTCGGTTTTTCCACTCATCGACTTCTTCCTGCTGAGCTTTTTCACTTCGGGCTTCGGCTTCTGTTCCGAATTCTCCGAATACAGGAATGGGCATTTTATCGAATAGAGATGAGCCGATTCTGGCGGCATGCTCAGCGGTTTTTCGCTTGTGTCTTCGCTCCATCCATTCCTTGATATCGACCCCCATCTGGATAAATGAATCAATGGACAAGAATGCTGAACGGTTCCACATGTCCCTGATGGGGTTGATTCTGTTGTTGGGCATATTTTCGCCCACCTCTGCCATTTGTTGATTCAGATCTTTCAAATCATCTTTTACCTTTTTAATCCGCTCTTTTACTTTTTCAGTTAAATAAGCTGAGGGTTCTTCTGCCAGATAGTCGTTCAATTCTGCTGTATCATCATTGAAATCTTTCATGAGTTCTAAAAGCGCTTTTCCTCCCGGGATCATTCCCATGTATTCGGATTTGATCATTCTTTTAATCTCGCGATCATTTTCTTCGATATTTTTTTTGTATTCTTCTGCGGAGCCTGTTTCTACGATTTCCTCATTATCTTCTCCATCTCCTTTGCTTGGCATACCGCCCATCACATCACTCGCTGAATCACCTCCTTCGTAACCGCGGACAGAACCTTTGGGTAATCCCATGGCGGTGGTGGTGATGCCTGCTGCTGTGATTGCTTTTTGGAGATTTTGGAATTTCTCTGACTTGCCGAATACATCATTCTGCATGGCGTAAATCTCACTCAGAATGTCTTCATCTTTCCATTCACTGCCGTCAGGTGGATTTTTGTCCGGGAATGTATCAATGTAGGCTTGCTTAATGGTTGGCCATTCACTGTTTTGAGTGAATAATCTCAGCCATTCTGCTTTCAGCTCTTCATTCTTTTCAAATTGAAGATGTAAAAGCTCATGAGTTAGCTGATCTTTAAATGATTTATCATTTTTTAGCCCATCCTGGTTAATAATGATTTTCCAGTCGTCTCCACGCTCGTAAAAGACCATGGCACCACTTGTGAACTCTTTTAAGTTTCTTGTTACTCCATCGGTGTCTGTGTGACTTTCAAATTGACTGTCACCGATTAACTCAAAGTGTTTTGAGCCGAGTTTTTCTTCCAGTATTTGCTGAATTTTTTCCGGATCGGACTCGCCAGCGATTAAGGAAAGTACTTCACTGGCTAAATAGGCTTCTGTTTTTGGCGCTTCACCCAAAGTTTGATCCATTTTTTCGCCGGAGAAGGGGAGCAGTCTTTCATGAAGTTGGTCGAGCGATACTTTCATATCAATCAACTCTTCGGGGCTCATCTGATCAAGATCACCTAATAAATTTTCTACTTCTGTGATTTGCCCTGTAAGAGCGCTATCAGAGCTCGACAGATTGAGAATTGCCTGTCTTTCTTTCAGGTATACTTTTGATTTCCCAAATTTATTAAATGACTTCTTTTTTTCATTTGGATTTAGCGATTCAATTCGCCCTTTTTCTTTTGCGTCATGTGCTTCCAGTAATTGTTTGACCCTTTCCGGTGTATACGATGCTGCAGCCCTTTTGATAGCGGCGAATTTAGCTTCCACCTCTGCTTTCATGCTATCAGGATTTTGCTGTAGAGATTCTGGTATTTCTAATTCTCTACTGGTTTTATCCAGATTCCTTTCGATATGTTCAAGCTTAA
>JAJDCE010000041.1 GCA_029260985.1 Patescibacteria group bacterium
TCGTAATGCGCTCTTATTTCCCCATCTGCAAATAGCCTTATGTGATATTGGAATATTTTATCAATTATTTTTCTCATATTTAAAATTTCATCAGGCTCTCTCCATGCAAGAATTGCTCTTTCGAAATCATTTTTTAACAAATGATCTTTAAGGTCTTCCATCAAAAAATTAACGCTGAGGTGTCCGATTAAAAAGTTCTGCCGATAGCTATGAACTTTAAATATTTCAAGTATTTTTAGCGCTGGTGGATGTAATTTGTATATGATTTTCCAGAAAATTTTATTTTTCATATCTTTCGGTTATTTTCACCATCTTATTCAAGGCCTTTTTAGCCTTTTTTATTACGTCGTCCGGAATATCTATGATCTGTTCGGGGGTAGGGGATTTTAATGCCTGAAGTACGTCTTTTAGCATGATTTTTTTCATGTAAAGGCATAGGGCGCAGGAGCCGATGATCTTTTTTTCAGGGTGTTCGACTTTCATTCGATCTGACAGGCCGCATTCGGTGACGAGCATCAGTTCTTTAGCAGGTGTTTTTTCGATGTACTTGATCATCCCCTCGGTTCCGCCTGCCATGTCTACTTTTTCGATCACTTCCGGCATGCATTCCAGATGGGCCAGTATTTTTGCATTTGGGTATTCTTTTCGTACTTCTTCTATGGTTTCCGGCGTGAATTCTTCATGAACGATACATCGCCCTGTCCAGCTGATGATCTTTTTTTTGGTGAGTGGTTGCAGATTTTTAGCCATCAGTTCATCTGGCAGGAAAATAACTTTCTTTTGAGGCAAGGCTTCGATGATTTTGAGCGCATTGGATGATGTGCAGCAGGCGTCGCATTCTGCTTTGACGGCTGCGGTGGTGTTCACATAGCAAACCACTCCGGCTTCCGGGTAATTCTGGCGCAGCTCTCTCACATCATTGGTTGTGATTGATTCCGCTAATGAACATCCCGCAATAGCCGGTACGATGACTGTCTTATCCGGGTTCATGATTTTGGCCGTTTCAGCCATAAAGTGAACACTGCAGAATACGATTGTATCCGCCTTGGTTTCTTTGGCGGCTTTGCTGAGTCCATATGAATCGCCGACGATATCGGCGACTCCGTACATAATATCGGGCGTCATATAAGAATGTCCTAATATGATGGTGTTTTTTTCTTTTTTAATCTGATTGATTTCCAGAGTTAGGGGTGCAATGACTTCGCAGTCCGCTTTGGACCAGCCTGTTTTTTTCAGAGCTTGAAAAAGCCGGTTGGTTTCTTCTGTGAGTTGTTTTTCCGAAAAATCCATAATTTGGTTTAGTATTCAACTTTTATAGGTTTTGACTCTAAAAATCAAGTTTTAGTTCTCAGAAAATCGTAAATGATTATTAAAAAATGTGATTTTACGATGTCAATTAGAATTGTTTGACGGTCTATTTAAAAATCTATAAAAACATTGAGTAATTTTTGCACTGTTCTTTCAAATCACCAAGATAAGTTAAGAAAAAAGAAACACCCAAATTCTCCAACAAAAGATTTTTGTTGCCCTCTAAACTAGAGCGATTTTGCGTCGCTCGTTTTTTGTGTGACATGTGTTGGAGAGCTAGCTTTTGCTTGAAATAGGGTTTTGTTTTTTCGCAGATATGTTTTTAAAATGATGAGGACACTTTTCTGTTTAATTTTTTAATTAAATAGGGGAGTGTCCTCACAGCGTTCTCATACTGAGGCGCTGAAATTAGTTTGCTATGCGGAATTGTTCCGCGAATTTGGTTCGCCTCGTTTACCCGAGGCTTCACAGGAGAGAATAGAATCATGACGAATTCGACAACCACCCCCGCCACCATCCTTACCACCCCCCGCACCACCAGCCTCGAGGGCTTTCTTGCAACCCTGAACCTCGTTCCAGAGGCGGTCTTCCGAAAGTTCGGTCAGATCATCGTCCTCGATGCGAAGACCGATGATCCGAGGATTGTCCTGATCCCCAAGAACAATGTGGAGGTCATCGACCTCCCCAAGGATCAGGTCTGCATCACGGGGATGGGCTTCGCCTGGAACCCCGAGCTCGAAACCGCGATCATGCGGCTTTCGGCCGTGGGCTACTTGCCCACCAAGTTGGCCAGCCAGGTCATGAACGCCATTGATTGGCGTGGCCTCTTGCTGGACGAAACCTACCACGCCGAGTACGGGTTCTTCCCGGGCACCGATGTGGAGGGTCACTCCCACTTCCTCTCGAACGTTGCGGTGGATGACCCGAAGGTCATTTGCCTCAGCACCATCAATGGGAAGTCCATCTCGAACTTCGAGTTCGCGGGCCTTCCGAACGGTGACTTCACGATCGCAGCCATCGCCGATGGCAAGGTCTATACCACCGTCACCAAGGTCTCCGAAGTTCGCGAAGGCGCAAGCTTCAGCTGGAGCCTGGTCGATGTCAAGGTTCCCGTGCGCGACATCTCGATGCGCATTGTCGAAGGCGTCGTCGGCACGGTCATCGGAACCGACGATGGCATCCGCATGTATCGTGATAGCGAGATCGTCGACTTCAAGGCCACTACCGGCAAGAAGATCACGGCGCTCGTCGCCGGTTTCGCCGGCGACCCCAGGGTCATTGACAGCGGTGTGGTCGTGGACACCATTGGGTTCGTCACCTCCGATGGCAAGGTCTTCGCGACCTCCTTCAAGCCCACCAGTGAGCTGACGCCCGTCAAGGTCGACGAAGACGTCACGACCGTTCTCAAAGCCACCTCGCGCATCATCCCGGGCAATGACTCCCGTTGGTATGTCAGTGACGTCGCCACGAAGGTCGCGGCCATCGACATCCCGCGCATCGACATCCCGCGCATCTAGCACAACGCTACAAAAAACATTAGCCTGACTTATTTTGGCACCTCTAGCACGGACATCCCCTTGCGGACAAACAGCATGGGTGAGACGAGCTGAGATAACGAAAGGTTGTGTTTTTATGCCTCCCCGATGCCGTAAGGTTGAAGGGAGGTTTTTTTAAATTCGGTTATTTTTTATAATTCAAATGTTTCGTTGGTCGGAATGATAAACAGAATTTTTTGAAAAAATAGATTTTTAATTCAATTCCTGATATAATCTGTGCAAATAAAAATACAACTTAACCCAAAAAAAATGGAAACATCTATTTTTATTGCCAAGTTACTTGGTCTTGCTTATACCGTAATCGGTTTGGGCATGTTATTAAATGGTAAGTATTACAAAAAGCAGTTCGATGCCATGATGAAAGAAGCTGGGGTGTGGTACCTCGGTGGTGTTATGGCTCTTTTAGTCGGTTACCTTATTGTTTCTGCACACAATGTGTGGGAAGGCAGCTGGGTCGTTTTAATCACTATTATTGGCTGGATGGCGCTTTTGAAGGGGCTTCTTCTCCTTTTGTTCCCAGCTTGGTTTATGGATTGGAGCGCTGGCCTTTTCAAAAAGTCTAAGACAATGTCCACTTGGGGAATATTTGCCCTTGTTCTTGGGCTTGTCTTCGTTTACTTCGGGTTCATTGCGTAGTCTATGAAAATATCATTTAGAGAGTTCTGTTATTTCCACAGGACTCTCTTTTGGTGCGCGAGTATCCAGACTATTATCAATAGTGCTACCAGTCCTGCCATTTCCCACATTTCACCTTCTGCTATACCTATATGTATTGCCCCCGTAAGAAAAAGAGCATAGGTAAGTCTTTGTACAGGTTTCCAATACTTCTTCAGTGTTTTAATACCCCATTTGTTAGAGATAGCAGTGATGATGATGGCTAAAATCAGGCCGATCATTCCCCATCCGAATTTATTGGTGAGGTTCCAGTATTTTGGATCAATAAATGATTCAAAAATAGGGTAGTCTTTTTGATAAAAGAAGCCAATTCCATGAGCGATGATGAAATAACCTGCCAAAATCCCTAGCTCTTTTCTGAGCATGGTTAGGGTTTTGAGGATTCCTAATTTAGGCAGAATATCTGAAAGGGGGCGAATAAAGACCACAAAGGTCAAAAGCCACCAACCGTATTCACCAAACAGTTTGTAACTCAAATGTTCAGTAAAAACCAGAAGTGAGATTAGTGGCAGATAGGTTAAGATCTTCCGAATGGGTTTTAAGTAAGGGATTTTACCTTCAAAGATTAAAGCTTTTAGCATTGTTTTAATAGGTTAGTTCTGACTTAAATTGTCGGCTAGCTGGCAATTATGAATCCAATCCCCCAGGAAATTCAGTATTTTGTGTGCAATGCCCTGATCACCATTACTGTGTCGTTTTTTAAGATCTTTAATTTTAATTCTAAAATTATTGTGATCCTCTTTATGTTCTTCGAAATGTTTGTAATTAACTTTTTTGAGGTACTTTTCTTCATTCTCAAAATGGTAGTTAGCGTAGTTCTCAAGTCTGGATAGTATTTCCTGCGCAGTGCTTATCTCATTATCATGATTAAAACTTAATATGAGTTCATTAATCATGTCGATAAGGTGTTCATGTTCATCATCTATTTGTTTTACACCAGTTTTATGGACGTGATTGAATTTAGCAAAGTTCATATTTTTTGATAAACGAAATAATCTCAATTTATTATTAACATAAAATGAGTAACCTTTCCTCATTATTTTACCTTAAATCTTTTTAACCTCAAGGCATTCAGTACTACTGAAACGGAGGAAAATGACATTGCTATAGCTGATAGAGCTGGAGATAGGAAGCCGAGGGCCGCGAGAGGTATGCCAATTGAGTTGTAGATGAAGGCCCAGAAGAGATTTTGTTTGATGTTCCTGAGTGTAGCCCGTGATAGTTCGATGGCTTCCACGGCTTTGTTTAAATCACCTTTTACCAATACCAGATCACCCGTTTCGATGGCTACATCTGTTCCGGTGCCCATTGCAATTCCTACATCAGCTTTGGCCAGAGCAGGGGAATCATTAATGCCGTCGCCGGCCATGGCTACAAAATGACCTTCCTTTTGCAGATTCGTGATAATTTCGGATTTTTTATCTGGCGTTATGCCACTATGCACTTCATCAATCCCTACTTCTTTAGCGATTTTTTGGGCTACCTTTTCATTATCACCTGTGATCATTACGGTTTTGATATGACGTTTCTTCAAATGCTCAATGGCTTTCTTTGAGGTTTCTTTCACTCCATCCTGAACGCCAAACAGGGCGATGATTTGACCGCCGTCAGCGAGGCATAGAACGGTATAGCCCCTTTCCTGCATGTCGTTGATCTCGGTTTCACTCGCTTTGGTCAGTACATTTAGCTCATTCATATATCGGCTACTGCCAAAGTAATACTCCTTACCATCTAATTTACCTTTCACACCCAAGCCGGTCATGGCTTTAAAGTGATCGATTTTTTTAATTCCCTTTAAATCTTTTTGCTTCAACCCGTAATCCATAACGCATTTGGCGAGGGGGTGTTCTGAGTTAGTCTCGAGTGCGAGTGCGAGTCTCAAGGCTTCATTTTTATTACCATTTAGTAATTTGAATTCCTGTACTTCAGGGTGCCCTTTGGTAATGGTGCCTGTTTTATCAAAGGCAATAGCGGTGATTTTATGGGCCTTTTCCAGGCTTTCAGGCTTCTTGATCAATATTCCCATCCTCGCTCCTTTCCCGGAGCCTACAACGATCGAAATGGGGGTCGCTAATCCTAATGCGCAGGGGCAGGCAATAATGAGTACGGCTACTGTGGGAATAAAGGCATTCGATATACCACCACCGTTTACTACTACCCAACTCAAGAAGGTGATGATGGCAATCGTCATGACTCCCCATACAAAATAGCCCGCTACGATATCCACAAGTTTCTGAATGGGCGCTTTGTGCATTTGGGCTTCCTGTACCATTTTGATGATCTGAGACAACATGGTTTCGGAACCAACTTTGGTTGCCCGCATTGTAAAAGCAGTGTTGCCGTTGATCGTGGCACCAATCACTTTATCCCCTTCACCTTTATCTACCGGAATACTTTCACCGGTGACCATGGATTCATCAAATGCTCCGTAGCCTTCGCTGATCATGCCATCTGTGGGTATTTTTTCACCCGGTTTCACTCTAAGTAAATCTCCTTCTTTTACCTGGTCGGCGGGAATATCGGTTATGTTTCCTTTTTTATCGATTCGATGAGCGACTTTGGCTGAAAGTTCCAGTAGTTTTCGGATCGCGGTACCGGCTTTGCCTTTGGCTCGTGCTTCTAGATATCGGCCAAGCAGGATGAAGGTTGTGATGATGGCCACATCCATAAAATATTCCTCATGAATATCTGTAAAGTACATGAGGTAGGTCGAATACAAAAAAGCAGCTCCAACACCTAGGGCGACCAATGTGTCCATGGCTGGCCTTCCCTTGAATAGATCAGGAATACCTTTCAGAAAGAAGCTTCGACCACTATATAAGATGATGATAAGTGACAAAATCATCATCACTTCCATTCCATATTCTATTTTCCAAACAAAGCCAAGGAACAGAATCACTATGCTTAAAATGGTAGAGACAGCCAGTTTATTAAAACGATCTTTAACATGCGCTTTGTCTTCCATTTGAGCATGGCCAGCGTGATCATCTTTATCCATGTGCTCTTTGCTTACAGCAACTGCTTTGTAGCCTGCTTTTTTAACTGCGTTCACAATGTCTTTTTCAGAAATTACGTTGGGGTCAAAAGTGACTGACCCGCTTTTTAAAGGCAGGTTAACAACCGCTTCTTTTACACCATTTAACTCTTTTAGATCCGTTTCTACATGCAGTACGCATGAGGCGCAGGTCATTCCGTTGATGTTGAGCTTTATTGTCTTCATAAATAATTACAAATTATGAGTTTTAGGTTGATTGGATGCAATGATTTTTAGCTGAGATGTGAATTATTTTGCTAATTCAGCTTCAATAATGCTTTCAAAAGCGCTGAAAGGTTGTGCGCCAGATATACGCTGTCCGTTGACCAGGAACCCAGGAGTTCCTGTAATACCTGCCCTTTGTCCATCTGCTAAATCTTTTTGTACTTCATCTTTGAATTTTCCAGAATCCAGACAGGTTTTAAATTTAGTTTTATTAACACCTGCTTGTTCAGCGAGTTCGTAAAGTTTATCTTTGGCAAGGCCTTTGTTCGAAGTCGTGGTTTGGAAGATTAGGTCATGATAGGCGTAATACATTTTGTCACCGCCTTGTTCACGAGCACATTCAGCGGCCATGGCTTGATCGGTAGCATTCGGATCATGAAAGTTTAAAGGGAAATCCCGGAAAATCATTTTTACTTTGCCTGTATCAATGTATTTCTTTTTTATCTCAGGATAAGTATTGGTAAAATGTCTTTTGCAGAAGGGACATTCATAATCTGAGAATTCAATTAAGGTTACTGGAGCATTTTTATCCCCAAGTACAGCATCGTCATCGGCGAAATCACCGCTAACCTCTACAGGTTGGTTGGCTGCGGCCTGAGCTTTTTGTGCGGTTTCCTGCTGTTTTTGGACAAAGGCATCAATTCCCTTTTCAATTTCGGCTTGCAGATCGTCACCTCCTGATGAGGCAGATGATCCACCTTTTAAGTAGGCGAATCCATTGAAAAGAAGGGCGATACTTACAATCACCGATGCGAAAATGATTGATTTATGTAAGTTATTTTTTTTGGTCATAAGATAATAAAATTAAAGGTTAATATTTATTTATAAATTAATGGTTAGCTAAAGAAGTGTGTAATGCTTTTTAAATCATCATTGGATATGTTGATCATTCCATTTTCAATTTCTAAATTCGGGCTGATCGGGGCGGGGTTACAACCTCCTTTTTCGGTGGCTACTTTATCCAGATGATAGCGGTTACCACAGGTATTACATACCATGTAGTCGCCCTCTTGTCGGAAGCCTTGTAAGGCATTGCCGCATACTTGGCAGCCGTTAGCTGCCGCTCTTAATTTACCGTCAGGACTTTTTACGATAAAAAAGTAAACGGGTTCTCCGCTGGCCAACATTGTGTTGTAAAAGTGGGCTTTCCCATCACTTACTGCTGCGGCTTCAAGAGTAACCCCATTGTCGTCAGTTGGAATAAACATACCGGTTTCACCCTTGAAATTATTGCTTGCGGATGAGGATGATGAAGAGGTTGAGGAAGATGCAGATGCAGAAGCATTGTCCAGCTGGCTACTTAAATCAACATCCTTGCAACCAGTAAGCAGTAGCATGGCTACAAAGGTAAATGTAATAAGTTTCTTCATAATATTTAAGTTAAATAAATTGGAATTTGTAATTTTATCTTGCCTGACATCCACCACCACAGCCTGAACCGCCGTTGCAGCTTCCGCCGCAGGATCCATCGCAGGCAGCTGATGGCATGGGCTTACTTGCTTCGTAGGCTGTTTTATCACTAAGATCACCTCCTTCATCGGTAACAATAAATCGACCGCCTATCATTCCCATCCAGCATGAAAAGGAGATTACTCCTTCTTTTTCGGGTGTGAATTCAACAATATTTTTACCGATATCAATTTTCTTTCGTATATTGAGTTTGGGGATAACAATTTCGTTGGAACATCCGGAAACGTTTACTCCTTCAATTTCCCATCGAACGGGTATTCCTTTTTTAACCTTGAATTCATTGGGCTTAAAGGTCCAGTCTACGTCCATTTTTACCACTTGAACATCATTAGAAACAGTTGAGCTTTCTACGGATGCACTTCCTTTTAATGAATTGAGGTTTATGGGTGAACCTGCTAAAACCAAACCGGAATTAAAGGAGTAAAGTCCGAAGAATAATATAACCACACCGATAAAGCGGTAGAAAAGCTGCATTTTGTCAGCATGAGCGTAGGTTGAACCCACTCCAACGGCGATCAATACCGGCATTGTACCCAAAGCGAATGCCCCCATAATAAGGGCGCCGGTGAGGAAATTCTGAGATGTGACGGCGGCTAGCTGCATGGTTTGAGTAAAGCCACAGGGTAAAAAGAAGGTAAGTACTCCAATGATAATCGGAGCCAAGTGATGATCTGCTCCCTGAACTTTATGAACTATATTGGACAAGCTTTTTGGAAGATGAAAGCCAAGTTTGGTGATGTTGGGAACGAAGTTGAGGATCTGAAGCCCGATATAAAACATCACAATGGCAATCAGAATGGTGAGGTATCCGGTGAAGGTGAGTGAATAATTAATTTTACTACCAATTAAACCCAATATTCCGCCCAAAAGGGCAAAGCCGCCAATTCGGCCAGCATGAAAGTATGCATGAGGTAGTGTTCGTGCCCATATTTGGTTTTTTCCCTCTTCGATTTTTACGGTTGCTCCAAAGCTCATTACAATTCCACCCGTTAAAGCCAGGCAAGTTGAAAGCGAGGCTACTACCCCCATGAGCAGCGCTATAAATACGTTTATACGACTTCCAAAGCTTGGCAGGAATCTCATTATTTCGATCTTACTTAAAATGAAGAGCAGGGCAATGAGGCCAATAGCGATCAAAATGATTTCGATGATGTCTTCGAAAGAGTTTTTGTGGTGAATTTCACTTTCAACTTCTCCTTTTTTTATGGTTTCGTAGCCACAGGTTTCCACTGCTTTTTCAAGCTCACTCATGGCCACGGACGAGTCACATTCTATGTCTGCTTCACCTTTTTTGTGACTGATTTTACATTTCTTTAATCCCTTTAATTTTTTCAGCTCTTTCTCAAGTAATATCTCACAGCTTACGCAGTGCATTCCTTTTATGTGAATCTTTTTTTTCATAATTTTAGTTATAATTGATTTAGGATTCCGCATCGAGTGCGGAATGACAGTTGGTGGATTATTTGGATTGAGCGATTTTTAAAACGCGGATCAGTTCTGACATTTTTTCTTCGATTTCCTTCTTTTTTCCTGACTTGCAGGCGTTTCTAACACAGCAGTCAACATGAGTTTCAAGAAGGGTTATGTTGGCTGATTTTAGCAAACCGATAACAGCTAGACTTTGCTGGATAATATCGATGCAATATTCATCTTTTTCAATCATTTTCATGACTTTCTCAAGAGATGTTCTTGCCTTTTTCATGGCTATGGTTGCTTTATTTCTGTTGTGGGTCATTTTAAATCAGTTAAGAATTAAAAGTTAATTATTTTTTTATACCAGTACCTATGGTATAGGTATTTAACTATAAGGCAATACAAAATTATTTAAATTAAATGTTTTAAACTCTAATTATATTTTATAATAAACTTACGATTTAGACTTTAATCGCAAACTACTGTTACGCTTACCAAATTAGCAGAATAGTGTTTCACTAATCTTACATTTTCAAACTGACCAATGATTTCGTTTGAAATATATTTAGATTTGAATATATATTTTGCGATTGGGTTGAACCAAAAGCGAATGAACCATTTTGGTTCAGACAGAAAAATCAGAAACATCTGTCCATCTTTTTTTAATAATTTTTGGGCATTGCTGATGATAGTTGCTGGGTGGGGGAGGTGAGATAGTACCCAAGTGCAGAGTATTACATCTGCTTTTTTTTCGTGATTGTCTAACTTGGATAAATCCTGATGTTTAAATGAAACATTTTCTTGGCTGAATTTGGCGCGGGCGATTTTGAGCATGTCTTCTGAAAAGTCTAAGCCATGGTAATGCTTAAATGGCAGATTGAGCTTTTGGATTTTTTCCAGATTCAATGCAGTGCCACAGCCCAACTCCAGGATTTCTATGTCTTCATTTAGGTTATCTTTTAAGAATCGAGCTAGTTTTTTTTCCGCTTTTCTGGAAACCATCCAATTCCATATCGGTTTGAAAATGTCGTACCATTTGGCATTTCCTAAGCGGTAGAGTTTTTGGATCTTATTCATTGCTTTGAAAATTACTCAGTATTTCTTCAACTTCTGTTGAACTATTAGTTTGCATTAACTCTTTTCTAAGCTCCCTTGCTCCATCAAAGCCACGGCAGTACCAGGCTAGATGTTTTCGCATGGCAAAAAAGGCATTTTTCATGCTCATTTCTTCAAAGCACCTGGCGTGATCGATAGCGGCTTTGAAACGTTCTTTGATGGTTGGCTCTATTCCGCTAAAAAACCATGGGTTGCCGCAGGTGGCTCGGCCTATCAGGGCTCCATCGGTACCGTATTTTTTGATTTTTTCATGAGCGTCTTTGAGTGATTGGATATCTCCGTTTCCGAGGAAGATTGTATCGGTTTGTTTGGCGATTTTGGCGACTTTGCCCAATACTTCCCAGTTCGCTTCACCCGTGTACATTTGCTTGAGGGTACGGCCATGCATGGCGAGTACAGCAGGCTCTTCTTCTAATAATATTTTTGCCCATTCTTCGGCAATGATTTGATTGATTCCGGTGCGGGTTTTAACAGAAATGGGTATGAGTTTGTGGGGATGCGTATCCCTATTTACAGTTGAGGGGGACATCTGTTGCAGTGCTGTGATGAGTTTTGGGCGAAGACCTGCTTCTTTAAGCGTGATTCCTTCCGACCAATCTTTTGCTGCCTGTTTACAAGTTCTGATGATCTTCTTTGCTTGATCGGGCACCCTAATCAGCCCAGCACCTGAATTACGGCGAGCTACTTTGTTGGCTGGGCAGCCCATGTTGATGTCGATGCCGTCGAAGCCTAAAAAACAGCACATCAATGCTACTTTATAAAAGGAATCGGTTTCTATGCCGTAAATCTGAGCGACAATGGGGCGTTCGATTTTATTATAAACAAGGTGATGCAGCATAGATACAGCTCCTCTGGTTAATCCTTCAACATTTACAAATTCAGTGTAGATCACATCAGGTTTATGAGTCTTAGCCATCATGTATCGAAAAGCAACATCGGTGACGCCGTCCATGGGAGAGAGGCCTAATATAGGTTTGTCGAGTTTTGACCAGAAGCCTTTTTGCATAAGTGTATTATAAATGTCTAATGGCTAATGTCTAATTTTGGATATGGTGAAAACGGCAAGCAGGTTCTGTCTGCCGTTTCCTTTGGATTAGTTTTGGGTCTGAGGAGTCAGTTTTTCAGCTTTTTTCAGCTTATTGAACCGACCGACCTTGAGTGGGGCTGCGACGAGGAAGGAGAGAGCTGCGGCGCCGAATGAGAACAAGGCTCCCATTTTAGCGGCGTCGAGGGTTGCACCAGCCGGAAAGGCGACGGTGGCCACGAACAGGGCGACTGTGAAGCCGATTCCTGCTATGAATCCAAGAGTGGCAATGTCCCTCATGCTCATACCTTTTGGCAATTCCAGCTTGAAGGCTTTTATAGCCAAGATGGTGAACAGGAGGATGCCAATGGGTTTGCCGACCAAAAGACCGACGGTAACCAGGCCGGTGCCTAGCCCCATAGCGCTGAAGACAACGCCAGCATTGGCAAATCCGAAAAGGCAGAGGATGATTTCAACCGGGTTTTTCCACCAATGTTCGAATTTGTTTAATGCGTCTTCGTGATGACCACTGTCAATCTCGGCAAATATACCTTCATCTCTCTTGGCGTGGGGGAAGGTGGGGATGATGGGGACAAGTGCCAGGGCAGGATGAATCCCTCCTTTGAAGAATCCGTACCATGATAGTGGAGCAGCGACTATGAGATAGAGCCAGAAGTTTTCTGCTTTCAGGACTTTCCTCAGGATGAGGAGGTTGAAAGCGATGGCTCCACTCACGCATAGGAAAAAGGTGAGGAGATGCATGTCTCCAGTAGGGTAGAATATCGCCAGAATGATAAGGCCTATCGCATCATCTGCGATTGCTAGAAGCAGCAGGAAGTCGATGGCTGGCTGTTTCCCTTTGCCATAGATCATCCTTGCTACCAACACGCTGAAGGCGATGTCCGTTGCACATGGGATTGCCCAACCCCTTATGAGGGCATTAGCTCCGAAGAGCAAGGCACCCAGAACGTAAAGGCCCGCCGGACCGATGATTCCGCCTAACGTAGCCAGAAGTGGAGTGGCAGCTTTTTTACCGCTTGATAGGCTGCCTCCTGGCAGAAATGACTCCCAGATTTCCTTTGCCGCGATAGCAAAGAAAAAACACATCAGGATGTCGTTCACGATGAAGTGAAGATTGATGTGTGGTGCCAGTTCGTGATGGACGATGTGATGATATCCTTTTTGTGCCATGTTGGCGTACACAAGAGCGATCACCGTCCCTATAATGAGGAACAGTGAGTTTTCTAGTAAGAACTGCATTCCGTTTTTCAGCTTGGGCATTTGCCTCTCCTTCAACTTGGGGTTAACTGTAAAAACTTTTATGGCCTCAGGGATGATTCCCTGACAGCCGAAAAAACTTCCGCGTAACAGCGGAATTACTATATTTTAGTAACTCGGCTGTTACGCGGAGAAAAGAAACGGTTTTTAGAACCTGCTTGCTAAAGATCAACTATCCAGGAGCCACTGCTTAAATTGGAGGGCTACCAGAAAAAGTCATCGATTATATAGCTGTATTTTCTGAGGAGTCAATAGCTTAAACGGCACGCCAAAGAAAGGGGTTAGTGAATAACCCCTTCTTAATATTTATGACGTTACTTACTTGCAGCAGGAGCCATTTTTGCAGTTTTTACCACATTTAAGACTCACAACCAACATAAGTAAAGCAGCGATACCAATGAGTAGGTAGAGCAGATTCTCAACTACTGGCCATGAGCCAAGAAGCATATTGAGCAAATTAAGATCTTTACCCAGTAAGCCACCAAGGCCTACAAGGCCCCAGTTTAAGCCTCCAGCGATCACGAGGATCATGGTAAAAAGACAGCAAGGTTTATGTTTACCCATAATAAAATAAGTTAGGAGTTAAATTTTTCCACAGACTGCTTCGACATCGAAGCGGCCGGTATCAGATTTTTCGGTGTGGGCTACGCAGGCCATGTTGTCTTTTTGGTAGCCATCTTCGTTGTATTGGTCTTTTTTAAATCCATTTTTCAGGAAGAAATTCTCGAATACGCTTGGGTCAACAGTGGTGTTTTCGGTGCTGAAGCCTTTTCCAGAAATTGTCTTGGTGACACGCCCTTTGTAATCCGGCACAGACCATAGAAAGCTCATGTTTTTCAGGGTAGCATAGTCAAGTCCGGTTTCTAGCTTTAGATTCTCAATCACACTTCGTTTTCCTTCTTCGGAAAGACATAGGATATCAGTAATGGTCCAGGCGCCGTTGAGCTTTAGGGATACTTTAAGGGGTACCACTTTGCCGTTTTCGGTTAGATTTACGGCGATGCTGGAAATGCCTACAGTTGTATTGGGAGGTTGAATATCCGCAATAGCGCTATTGCTCGCGGAGCAGAGGAGGGGGTGAAGGCTGTCTTTTTTGCGATTCTCAATTTTTTGAATAAATGTTTTATAAATTTCTGGGCGGTCTTTATACCTTCCGTCTTCGATCACATCTCCCGGTTGACTTAAAATCCAATTGTAAAACTCTTTTACAATCGTGTCAGGCTCTTTGTCCGGGGCTTTTACCTGGATGCCATTGGTTTTTTTGGGTTGAGGCTCTAATGGGGGAGTGACTGGCTTTTCTACTGGTGGGATGACCTGATTTACGATGGGGGCTGGTTCAGCCTTTTCCATTGTATCTCTCTGTTTCAGGAATTTAAGCAGATAAAACCCACCTACAACGATTAGGATCAGCAAAATGATAGCCAGAATGGTGGCTATGTGTGAGCTTTTGTTTTCCTCCTGATGCTGCTCATAGGCTCTCTGGGGTTGGGCGGAGGGCATGATGGGACCTTCAGGATTTTGCTCTTGGTTAGGATCTACTGAATTGTTTGGCAGATCATCAGCCATATGTTTGTTTTTATTTCTTTTTTACTTTAACAGATTTTCTTTAGTTATCAAGTTAAATGGTGAGCTTAAATCCAAATAAAGAGACGGATGCTATTTACCTTTTGGAGCATTCTTTTTAAACGCTTTTTTGTAATCCCTCATGATGATTTTTAGACTGGCGCGCATTTCATCAATAGCCTGCATCAGTTCCGCGATTTCGTTATTGCCTGAAGTATCAATTTTTATATTCATATTCCCCCTTGAAACCCCAATGGCAACATCGCGGGCTATGGTGATGGCGTTTGAAATCAAGCCGGATACCACTATGGATACAAAAAGAGACATTATTATCACCAATATAAACACGACTAAATTAACTCTCTGTCCTATTTCTACGTACTGCAATATAGATGTCCTGCTTTTATTTTCAGATGATGCGGTCATTTCTATAATAAGCTCCGTTATTTCATTGGTGTTTTCAACGTATTCATCAAATTCTTCCAGTTTTTCTCTCAATTCTGTGCCCATGGCGCCCTTTTCTGAAGAGGTGTTTGCTTTCTGATCGGCTATTTTGATATTAATGATTTCTTCACGTAAAGCTCCTCCTTCATCGAGTACTTTTTTTAATGATATAAGGCTTTTGGGGCTCACTATACTATTGTCTTTACTGCTGCCATTTTTCAGTTTTTGGATATTTGCATCTATTCTTTCCTGAACTTCCGCAAGTTCTTCTTTGGCCTCTTTCAATGACATAAAATCACCTGCATATTCTTCAGTGGTTCTTATCTGATCCATAATTCCCAGTCTTATGCTACTTATAGCATTTCTTTTAGGGGTGATTTCATTGAACATCAAGTCCACTTCTGTATTTATTTTGCCGGATTGCACAAAAGCTACTCCTCCCATAAAACCGACTAGTATGATGATGCTTAAAAAGCCGAGAAGCATTTGCTTGCGAATGCTATATTCTCTTAATATGTGTAGCGCTTTTATATGTTTCATGATTTTTATTAGTTTTTATGTTGCTTATACTACCATGTGAACCAAAATTAATGAAAATATATTTTCTGATTTGTTGATTAATCTTGAGTATTTTGTTTTACTGTTAAAAAGAAGTAATCAAAAAGAGTATGCTCAGTCGCAAGATCAGCAAAAATAGAACTAAAAGTTTTTTTTCGACTCACAGTTGTTTAAATGTTTTTAGGGTCTTCAAGATTAGAACACGGTTATTGTTTGGATTTTTTGTCATCACCCTTTTAGTTTTAGTGGTTGGCTTATTTGGAATTGGCGCTATTAATCAGGCGGCATCTCTTTTGTTTGGAGCTGATAGAGATGCCCATGTCTATACTCAGGCATCTGCGGAAATTACCAGCTATGCAAAGCGTGCTGAGGGTCATTTGGCTCTATACTTAATGTTCGGAAATCCTGTGGACAGGGATAAGTTTCCGAAAAGAATAGCGTCGTTAAATGAGAATATTGATATATTATGGACAGTTGCTGATACAGATGCCGACCGGAATTTGATTGGAAAATTGAGGGCTAGTTCTAAGCGAATGTTCGATTTTGGAAATCAATTGATTGAACAGTATCAGTTACAAAGTTCCGGTTCAGATATTTTAGACCTCAGAGGTTTTGAAAGTCTTTTTACAAGCCTTCACAATGAATCAAGTATTATACGAAAAGACAGTTTAGCTTTAACCTTAAATAAATCAGATTCTCTTGCTAAAGAAATTAAAAATGCAACTTCCTTTATTGAAATATCGAGAAAAAGGATTTTTCAGCTTACTTTATTGAGTTTGTTGCTAGCAGCTCTGTTTTCGATTGTTATTCTCCTTTCTATCTCATTGCCCATGAAGGAACTTTCCAAGTCTGCCTATAAGATTGCACAAGGAGACTTGAAGACAAAAATCAATATTAGCGGGGGGGATGAAATAACATCTCTTTCGGAGTCTATTGAGAAAATGCGGGGGAATCTTAATGTGGTTATGGGTGAGTATGAGAAGCGAATAAGAAAGGAGAAAGGCTAATTCAAACTTTCAAAAAACTTCCATATCTCTGAGCCCGCGCTCGTTGGCCACGTGTGCGGGTAATAGGTTCCGCGATAATCATAATCTTCCCGATGCGGGCACCAAGTTAAAGGGGCGATTTTATTACATCCCTGGTAAGCCACACATTTTAGTGAAGTGGGATTGGTTGAGGAAGAAGTTCCACTGCACTGATTCTGACTTATCATCTGGTTTCGGGCGGTTTCACCGGAGCTGAATGGTGCGAGCCGGTCTTTTGGATTATGCATAATAAGAGAAGCTACAGGGCCAGTGCATTCGTTAATTGTTGTACCACCTCCCACACTGCCAATGGCTCTAATTTTACTCCCTCGTGCGCAGGAAAGGCTGTTTGTGAACCAGGCACCAAGGCTATGTCCCACTACAAAAACACGATCCAGATCAATACAGTAATTATTTGAAAACTCTTCTAGTAATTGATCAAATAAGGCAAAGTCTCTAAGTTCATCCGATCGATCTCCTGGATCACTCCAGCTTCGACTTGGGCCTTCTTCGGGCAGGCCAGCCGGATAAATAAAGATAGCATTATTACCAGCGGCTTCCTCAACTTTATAATACCCACGAACTTGGGCATTTGGGTTAGTTCTACCATGAAACGCGAACACTAAATCGATAGGTTTATCTTTGCTGTAGCCAGAGGGCACATTGGTTATGTAGTGGCGGGTTTTTCCTTTAATTATGGAGCTAGTGGGACGGGGGGAGGGTGGGTTTAAGCCGCAGCCAGCAGATTCACTATCTCGTTTTCCGGTAAGTTTTTTAGTTCCGGCTTTGTCCATCATAAGCTGGTGAACTAGGTAGGCCATTTCTCCTCTCGTCATGTTTTTTTGGGGCAACACACTATAGCGCGAAAAGATGTTGTTATCGTGAGTAAAGTCGATGTACTTTTGATACCAGGGGCTGTTTGCTGATCCAAGTTTTACGGGGAAGCTTTCGATTCCCATTTTTAAACCTTCCACCATATTCACATTTTGAGCAGGTCTAAAATAACCATCTGAATATCCCTCAACGATGTTATTTTCTTTGGCATAGCACACGTATTTGGCGAACCAGTCGTTGCCCACATCTTTAAAGCACTGTCTGCCAAATCCTAAGGAGTCTTCCGTGCTGGCTTCCAGTATAATCTTCATGATTTCGGCCCGGTTGATTTTGGCAGTTGGCCTAAAAGTTCCATCACCGTAACCTTCCACCACACTATTGCTATATAGGTATTCGATACTGGTTTTGTAGGGGGAGTCCTGGATATCAGAAAAAATGACAGCTTGATAACCAATTTGATAGGGCCATAGCAAACCGATCATTAGGATCGGGATTAGTTTAAGTTTTAAATTCATAAGTAAAGAACGTTTATATTATTTAAAACGGGAAAATCACAGAATTATTACAAATAATATGCATTATAAATCTAAGCAATGCTGCTGACATTCCTGATATTGCTTTTCAGCTGTTTGCTGCATGCTAGAGTTGCTCGAGATGTTGTTATTATAGTTTCGGTGTAAACGAGCCAACCGTGCTTTGTAGTAGTCCGGTTTGTGGTGAGTGACAAAGGTGTGAATGACTTTTGTAACAACAGTTAGTAGAGCAGCTCGTCTAAGTCGTTTTCCTAGCGCTATCAGGGCGGCGGTTCGGTCAGCTTTGATCCTAACGGTTACTTTATTGTGATGAACCTGTTTTCCATTGCTATCAAAAACTAGTAATTTAGAACCAGGGGCTTTATAGGAGCATACGAGACAGTGGGGGATTTGAGATACTACATCTTTTTCATGGGCGAAGCGAAAAACGGTAGTAATTTTTCGTTCAAATTGCCGTGCGAAATCATGATCACCGGCGGCGGGTTGGGCAAATAAATAAACATGTGGATTGATGTCGAATTCGGTGGCTAAATCGTAGGCACATAAGGTGGCTAAACCAGCTCCAAGAGAGAATCCGGTAATATAAACAGTTCGTTTTTTGTTGTAATTGGTTTGTCCGAATCGCTCTAAAAGTTCTGTCCGCAATTGCATATATTCGGATGAAATACCTTTATGTACTTTTCCGGGGAATTTTCTGTCTTTTATCAGTGGAAGGTTTATGTCGGCAAGGGCATTTTTGAGGGTTTTTTTGGCATCAATACTACCGTCCTTACTCTTTACTCCTGAGCCTCGAAAGGTGACTACAATGGAGCTGCTATTTTCTGCTATATATGCTTTAGCCATAGAGGTGGCTTGTTCCGCTTTGAAAAAAGAATTACCGATAACGGTAAAAGGTGTATCAATTACGCTGCCGACGGTATTTTCACCCTGAAGCAGACCTTTAGCTCTCTTGCTGGTGCCGGAAGAAACTAATATGCAATGCTCCAAAAGGTTGGCGGCGGTTTGGATCAAGCTTTCGGATTTTCCGTTATGCCGGCCTAAATGGCTTCCATCGTAGTTTCCCATAGAATTTTATTTTTAATATTTAAGATAACTCTATCAATTCACAGCGGCATATTAACATAAATTTACAGGGTTTTTTTAGAACTTAAAATGGACAAAGAAGCGGCCGTGATTTTTAGTATCTACTTCAAGTCTGTGGTAGAGCTTTTTAATATCGGGTTGATTTAAGAATCGCTTAACAGTCTTGCGGAGTGCCCCAGTTCCTTTTCCTGGTATGATTTCGACTAACTTTATCTTTTTTTCAACCGCCTCTCTGATTATACGGTTTAATTCATGGTCGATCTTTCCGCCTTTATTGAAAATCTCGTGCAGGTCGAGTTTTAATTTAGCCATCTTTGTTAAGAGGTGAATTTTTTACTTTTTGAATAACTTGTGTGAAGGATGGCTGATTGCTCTTTTTCAGTCAGCTTAGCGATATAGCCATCAAAAAACTCTCGAACGACTGGGTTTTGATGGGCTTTGCGGATTTTCATTTTACTGTCGATTGAGTAAAGGGACTTTTTTCTTTCTTCAATTTTTTTCATATTGGTTCGAAGGGGCTGACCTCCTCCACCAATGCATCCGCCCGGGCAGGCCATGACTTCGATGTAGTCGTAGGCTTTTGGATTCTTTTTGATTTCATCAATAATTGGGGCTGCGTTCATGGTTAGATAGACCACAGCAACATTTAAACGATGATCTCCGATTTTGACTGTGGCTTTTTTGATGCTCTGAGTGTCTCGAACCTCTTTGTAGTCAATTTTTTTAAGCTCCTTGCCTGTTAAATAAAAATGAGTACTTCGGAGGGCTGATTCCATTACACCGCCTGAGGCTCCGTAAATGATTCCGGCACCGGAAAACTGACCGCATGTATCGACTTTGCCGGGCTTGAGCTTCATGGGGTCTATGCTGTGTTTTTTTAGTAAGGCTGCAGCCTCCTTTGTGGTGATGACGTGATCAACGGGGTTTAGTCCTTTGATTTTGAATTTTTCATGCTTGGCTTCATTTTTCTTTGAGGTGCAGGGCATGATTGATACTACAATAATGTCTTTTGGGTTGATTCCTTCTTTTTCGGCCCACCAGGTTTTGTAGGCGCCTCCTGAATGTATGTGGGGGGAGCGGGCGGTGGTTAAATTCGGAATGAGTTCCGGATGGTAAAACTCTATGTATTTCACCCAGCTGGGGCAACAGGAGGTGAACATGGGCAATGGACCTTTGTTTTTGATCCGATCGACTAATTCTTCTGCTTCTGCCATGGTGGTGATATCAGCTCCCATGGTTACATCAAAAATTTTATCGAAACCCAGTTCACGAAGGGCGCTGAACATATGGCCTGAAATGTTGGTTCCGGGAGGTTGTCCAAACTCTTCGCCAATACTGGCTCTGACAGAAGGACCCATTTGTACGATCACTGTTTTTCCTTTTACTTTTAGGGCTTTTTCGACGGCTTTGATTTCTTTTTGTTCGTAAATAGCATCAACTGGGCAAAGGTTTGTACATTGTCCGCAATAAATGCAGTCGACACAGGGGTCTTCGCTGAATTCTACATGCTTTTTATCACCCTTCTCTTCCAGTTTTAAAAAGCCGATGCCAATGTTTTTACAGGTCATCACACAACTGTTGCATCCAATGCATTTCTCACGATCAAATTGAACGGCATGAGCCATTTTGTGGAATTGTCCTTCATTGTTCAGTTTGGCTTTAGGGCTCATATTTTTTTAAGTGATTTGAGAAATGTGTAGGCGATCACTCCGCCAATAAGTGCTGTGTATAGTTGAGGCCAGCTCATCATCACTGCTAATTTTGAGACAAGTCCTCCATCAAGTAGTTTATCCATTACCCATCTGACAGTCAGGCTAAGAAAAATAAATTTTGCAAATGCTGATACTCCGACTGCAATGAAATAATTGGTTTTATATAAATGGTTAAACACCATTACCAATATGACATTGCTCATCATGATAAATGGCACCATTGGGGCGAGGGGGAGGGGGAGTAAGCCAGCACCAAGAGCAATTGAACTAGGAATAAGCCCCAGAATAAGGGCTTGTGTTGGCCCCAGCATTACGGTGGCGATAAATAGAATCCCATTCACCGTTGGCCCAGTGATCCACTGAACGTGAAGCATGAGGGGGAGCAGGATGATCAATGCATAAAGAAGGCCCTGAACAATGACTTTGACCTTTTTTAGTTCAATGGTACGGGAGGTGGGTTTTGCGATACTCATAATGTTGTATTTATTTTTTTTATTTTAGCAACTTAAGACCGAAATACCAAATGAAATGCCCTTGCTGTCAGGTTGCTTTTTTAATTTTGATCACAACAAGTAATAGTACCTGTTAAAGTTTTTAAGAGATTCATTTGTAATGAAACGAATTTATATCTGTTTATATAATATAACAATAGTTTTTCTTGACATGGCAAATGTAAAAGGTTTAGTATTGCCCGCCTTTGAATACTAACTTTTTTACTATGTCTGAAGTTTCTCCTCAAATGAATGCAAATGGCAGTGAACACCCTGTTTTATCTGCCGGAGATGTTACCGAACTTGTAACGCCTCTTGCGGATGGATCAACAAAAACTCCCTATGTAACTCCTAGAGCTGCTAATGCTGCAGAAGCGCTTGAAGCTAATAATAAGAGATCCATTGTGGTTATTTTAACCAGAGAGAGTCTTAAGAGAGCCTTGGATGACAATGCTCCATTTTCTGATCTTTTGGCAGATCATGTGAAAGGCAGGGGCAGTAAACGAAAATTAGGCAATGGTGTAGCTACATCAACTCATAGAACTGAAAATGGAAATGCCAGAAAAGTTCATTTTGTGAATGCGGCAGATACAGATAAAATTAAAGATGACCGTACAGCACGTTTCAGGAATATCGGCGCTACAGTTGGACCTCTTTTGTATGAATTTAAGGGTGGCTCTACCCTTGTTATCCCAGCTGAACTTGTTGATGATCTGGAATTTTTAAAGGGATTGGGGCAGGGGATTGGGAATAGTACGGCAACACCAACAAAAAAAGTTTTTGCTGATGTTAATAAAGCCAAAAGAAAAGCTGAATCAACCGAAGGCAGCTCTCCAGTTAATATACATAAGATTGCCGAAGTTAGAAGTAAAGTCAGAAGCATCGGCGTTCTTAGTGATAGCGATACCGTTGTGGATGGTGCAGGTGAAATGGTTTCCTGCTTACAGGAAGGTGAGGGGTTGGCAAGGGCAAAAGCGTTAACACGGTTTTTAACCGAATTGCCAGCTAATATTCTTACAACCTCTGTTTTTGTTGACACAGTGTCTCGTGTTGTTGAAACCCTTAATGCTCAGTATGACAATAAATTAGAGTTACAGATTTTTGGTCCCGATCAGGATTTATCGGGAAGAACAACTAAAAGTTTAAGGATGGGTTTATTGAACAGCGTTCATCAGGGCTCAACTATGCCAGGTCCTTACATGATTCGGGTTAAGTATCGAGGCGGTCAGGCTGACGGCCAAAGTACTGTAAGCCGAGTAGTGGGTAAAACAATGATTTTTGATGACGGAGGACGTGCTAATAAGGGGAAATTTGCCGGGGATATGAAGGCGGATATGGGAGGCGGCGCAACTGTGCTGGGCGCCATGGCAGCGATTGCGGAGGCAGGTACGGAGAGGGATATTGATTTCTGTTTCGCTGTTTGTGCTAATGAAAACGGGGACTCTGCCAGGCGTATGGATGATGTTATGCTTGCTGCCAGCGGTAAAACTGTTGAGGAGGGGCATACTGATGCTGAAGGACGAGAAGCTTTAGCAGATGTTGTTCATGTTTCTCATAAATTAATTGATGAAGACGGTGATAAAGTTGGTTCGACCTTAACCGTTGCTACTCTTACGGGCGCTGCTGTTAATTCTTCCGGGCATCGCATTCCTGTTGTCAGTTTTAATACTTCCGCTGCCCGCCTTCTTGCTGATGAAACGGCAAAAACAGGTGAATACACTCAGTCTTTAACAGCTGATCATACAGATACTAAGGCGATGAAAGGCGCTACAGCTGATTTAAATAATTTGGGCGCCAAGCCTGGACAAAGAGGTGTAACAAAAGCATATGCCTTTATTCACGCTGCGGCGGATACTCCAAAAGAAGAGGCTAATGACACATTGCATTTAGATATAGCAAGTTCCATTTCTAAGGAGCCTGGACATCCAACGGATGTAGCAAAGCATCAATTTTCTGCGGGTGAAGGTGTTGGAGCTGTTGTAACCTGGGCAGATAAATTTGCTTCTTAGTCAGAGAAAATAATGTTGAGTTTTTTGCAAATTTGAGTATGACTTACTGTAATGCAATTTGCACCTGAACAGTATCTCCTTCGGTAATTCCTTCTTTTTTTCGAATAGCGGCTTTTAGCGGTAATACGAAAGTACCTTTCTTTTCCGGAAAAATACTGGTTTTCCAGGTGGTTGATCCAATAGTCACTTTTACCGGAACGGATCCAAATCCCTTTCGAGGGCCTTCATCAAAACCTTTGATATCGGCTGATAGCTTGGGAGGAATCGTAATAAAATGCCAAGCTGCCTTAGCTTTCCAAAGCCAAACTTCTGCTTTAAATTCGAATGTTGGATCCATGTTAAAATCATACCATTAAAAAATGCTCTTGAAAAAAGCAAGTGACTTGGCTAAATTAAATAAGCAATTTCAACTACATTCCCCTGTAGCTCAGCGGTAGAGCAACCGGCTGTTAACCGGTAGGTCACTAGTTCGAATCTAGTCGGGGGAGCCATTTAAAAAAACTTTAACCATTACTAATACGATAGCTTGCCGTTAAAGCTTTTTAATAATAGCGCTAGCCATTGTTAAAGATAAACATTAGATAAGAACATTTACTTTGAAACCACTACAGCGAAAATTGTAAATGAAATGTTGTACCTTCATTTTCCTTGCTTCTAAAACTAATACTTCCTCCAAAAATCTGCATAATTTGATGAGCTATATACAAACTCAATCCACTTCCTTCATTTGCCCCCAATGAAGCATTGGTTGCACGAAAATACTTTGTAAATATTTTTTCTTGTTCTTTGTCGGGAATTCCATAGCCCGTATCTCTGATTTTCAAAACAATATGCTCATGACTTTTTTCTGCCGTTATTTCTATTTCACCATGATCTTTATTATATATCACGGCATTTTCAATTAAAGAATAAACCACTCTATTGAGCAAAACCTCATCAGCACTCACAAAAATGCTAGCGGGAATTTTATTTAACATAATAATTTTTTTTGTCTTAATTTTTGCTTCAAATAAAGACAATTGACTACTGACTATCTCTGTTAAATCAACTTCTTTTTTTTGCCCCTGGACCTTCCCTAACACATTTTCATTTTCAACGAAGAAAAGCAATGTTCCAATAATATTATTTAGGTTATCTATTTTGTGAAAGGCATCTTGTACACCTTCCGTAGGACTGGTTTCTTGTATCATTTGTAAAATCCATCGTGCTGAAGTGATAGGAGTTCTTAGCTGATGACTTATCATAGAAATAAACTCACGCCTCTTTTCTTCCTGCTCCTGATTTTCCTGCTCAAATTCTTTCTTATCTGTAATCAAAAAACGAACTGCAATATATCGTTCCGGTCGCCCCTTATCATTCAAAATCGGAGCGATAGAAGTATCAACCCAGTAGTAACTGCCGTCTTTTGCCTTGTTTTTAATTTCTCCGCGCCAGTTTTTACCGCTGGATATCGTTTTCCAGAGGTTAACGAACATTTCATCGGGCTGATCACCGGACTTCAGAAGCCGATGATTCTGACCGATCAGTTCATCCAGAGAATATTTTGAAACCTCAACAAATTTTTCATTGGCAAAGGTAATATCACCCTTAATATCAGCAATGGAAACTAATGCGGTTTCGTTGAGGGCAGACAACATCGCTTTAAAATCTTTTACGGAAGGATTTTGCCCCAGATCCAATTGTGTTTTGTTATTTTCTTTGCTCATAAAAAACATCCATTATAATACAAGGTATCTCTTAACTTTCCCCGCCAACTCATTAGTCGCAATATCAGATCTTATTTTTTGATATTTTTTGTTCATTTTTTATTTTTTCATTAACCTGATTTTAGCACAAACCTTTGCTTATGTAATAGTTAATATCAAAAAGTTAACTCAATGTTTAGAACCTCTTTTTTTATTATCTTTTTGCGATTAGCTGCTTAGCGCTAAAGCGGGAACTTTGTTATTTGCGATTAATAATGTAATTACCTCTTTAGTTTCAGCCATATTCCTGTATAATTGTCAGCCAGATTCTTTTTTATGATTAATCAATCTCAAGTTCGTGGGAAAGTCATCGCTTAAAAAAGGGCAAAATTCAACTTTGAACGACAAATTATTCACATACTTGATGGTTTGTTTTAATTTCGATCGTCCGGCTGCGGAGGTGATGTATTTTAAATTGCTAAAGAAAATGGGTACGAAGGTTTCTGTTTTGGATTCGGTTGGGTTATTTTCGGTGGCAACTGAGAAGCTCGATAAAGCGCTTAATGATCCGAAGTCAACTTATTCTCATCAGCACGAATTGCCCATCACCAAAGGGGCAGGTCGCAAAATGGAGCAGGTAAAGATTCAGTCTATATTATCGCAAATGAAGCCTTCGGACCGAATTCTTATTACTCTAAAATATTTACTCGATTTTACTTACTTTCAGATGGCGGCGATTATCGGTCGTCGGGAGGGGGCTCTCAGAACGTCACTGTCTCGATCAGTGAAGCGGTTCGGAGAGTATTATAAGCTATCCTTAGCTTCTAAATCTGCCCGGGTGAGCGCGACGACTGTTAAAAATTTACTCAAAAAATTCACAATTTATCCGGCGCCCACTCATTTAACAGATGAAAAGTCTGAGGAGAGGAAGGTTGATAAGAATCAATCTGCTTTGACTTTATCCGCTCAGGCAAAATCATCACTTTCTACCAAGCTTATGAATACTTTTAAACAGTACGTTTACGCCTTTGTGGCTTTTGCATTCGTTTTTGCTGCAATATTTTATTTTAATCAGAACTCTTATTCGTATCATTTGAATAAAGTTAATTATTCATTGGAGCAAATTGAGGCGGTCTTTGAATCTGACTCTAGTGTGCCGCTTCAAGATAAGGGTGAAATGATTGATGAGGCGGTTCTTAATTTGGCTCATTCGATTGAAGCAGCGGAAAATATTCATCATTCAGAAACTTTACTTGTGGCATTAGGGGATATTGCGGAGACCCAATTAGAGGTGAATAAGGCGCTTTCAAAGACCATTTGGTCTCGTGAAACCAGCGCTAGCCTTGATGATTTTCTGGATACTCTTGAGGTGTTAATGGAACAGCAGAAGCTCTTGAAGCAGGCTCTGTCACATGTGCAATCGGAACTTGATAGCGGGGAGACGGATGTGAATATTGATATTGAGACTCAATTAGATTGATGCCGATAAAGTTGATGTAACGAATTTACCCTGTTTGTGTATAATTATTGAACCTAATCTGTTTTTATGTCCGGGCAACAGCAATTTACTGATCACTATCACCAGGTAAAAGATCAACTCTTTACTTTTTTGATGGTGCGTCTTAATTACAATACGGCAGTTGCTGAAGATTTGCTGATGGATGTGGTGTTACGGGCCTATGAAAAATTTGATCGTTTTGATGAAAACAAAGGTTCTTTTAAGACGTGGATTTTTACCATAGCCTACCGGCTTTTGATGAATGCGTGGCGGGATCAGAAAAAGACTGTCTCTCTCGATTTTCTTGAGGGGGAGGGTTTGTATCTTGCGACAACTGATTTTAAGGACGATACGGATTTGATTCTTGAGCAAGGAAGAATTTCTGATGTGTTATCCCGTTTGACTGATGGAGATCGGGAGCTTATTTCGATGAAATATTTTCAGGATTTGGATTATTCGGAGATGGAGATCATTATGGGCAGGAAACAAGGGGCTATCCGAACGTCTCTTTCTCGGGCTCTGAAGCGATTTGAAAGTTTGTATCGTAAAATTTATTCTTAATTTTTTGTGTAACAGTTTTTAAACTCATGTGTATTAAGGGGTGATTATTATGAACTCAAACCATTCTAAACACATCATTGGCAAGCTTAAACAATTTAAAGGATTTAAAGTTCGACCTGAACTTGATCAGCAAATTGTAAAAGCCCTTAAAAATGCTCAGGTTGAGCAGGCTTTTGATGCGTTAAAAGGTGAACGTTCTTATTTTACTTATTTAATTCAATTTATTATGACGAATACTAAAAAATACGTTGCCGCTTTTGCCGCAGTGGTTTTGGTGATTGGTGGTTTATTCTATTTTAATCAGAATTCATACGCTTATCATTTAAATAAGGCTAAAGTAGCTCTAAACCAATTAGAAAATGTATTGGCGGGTAACCCAACCTCTCTTACTTTTCTACCCACTACTTATGCTCAGGACGAAGGTGCTGAGGAAGATTCTGAAGGGTTAGCCAATGAAACTCCGGTTGATGAAGATTTAATCACTGACCTTGTTGAAGAAGTGGTAGAAGAAACTGAGGCTGCTATCGAAGAGGCTGAAGAAATAGATAATCCTGAAGAGTTAGGAGATGCGCTTGAGGAGATTAGTGATGTTCAGGATGAATCAGTGGATGCTTTAGCTGATGCAGTTGAGGCCGTTGAATCTGACGAAGCTACTGAGGAGGTGACTGAAGCCCTTGAAACGACTACCGAAGAGCAGGAGCTTGTTGATGCGGCCATTGATCATGTTGATGCGGTCGAAGAAGCAGGGGGGGCAGAGGTGAACATTGACATTGAAACTACTCAGGACATTGCAGTGACTGATGCGGATGAGGGATCTGATGATGAATCTGATGACGCATCAAAATCAGAGTCTGAAGATCAAGACTCAAAGGATGATGAGGATAAGAATAATGAGGAAGATCTCTCAAAGGCTAATGAGAAGTATGAAGAAGCTAAAAAGTTTATTGAAGAATTGAAGGAGGCTGGGCTAGAAGCAGAGGCGCTTAGCAAGCTTGAGGGTAAATTAGCCAAGGTCGAAGCTGCTCTTGAAGAGGGGAAGCTTGGTCGTGTGCATGGTCTTACCACTGCCATTAAAGCTAAATCTAAGAACATTGTAAGAAAGGCAAAAAAATTGGCTGAAAGGGCCGACAAGGATGACGCTGATTCAAGTGATGACGCGGATGATGATAGTAGTGACGACCACGAAAAGGATGGAGATGATGACGCTGATTCAAAGGATGACGCAGATGATGACAGCAGTGATGATAAGAAAAAAGATAAGGATAAGAAAAAGGCCGACAAGGATGACGCTGATTTAAGTGATGGCGCAGATGATGATAGTAGTGACGATCACAAAAGGGATAAGAAAAAGGATGGAGATGATGACAGCTCCGATGATGATGTAAGCCCTGATGACAGTGATGCTTCTGCGGAAGCCGCTCCTGAATCAGCTGAGGGATCTGCTGAATCAACCGATGAAGTTGCTGCACCTACTACTGATGAGGCTGTTGTCGCTGGATCTACACCTGACGAAACGAGTGAGGTTAAGGGTAATGAGGATAAAGGAAAATCTGAAAAGCAAAAGCGTGATGACGATGATAAAAGTAAAGATGATGATGGTTCTGACGACTCAGATTCTGGTAAGAACAGGGGGAATTCTAAAAAAGACCGTTAAAATCGTTTTTTATCCGGAGGGCGGAAGAGGTATTCTTCCGCCCTTTTTGGTATAGTTAGGTTAGGCCTTAAAACAAAACTTATGAAAACTTTCCTATCTCTTCTCTTTACTTTCCTTTTTATTCCTGTGGCTCAGGCGTCTTTTTCCGACCTTCCTGAATCTGATCCTCACTTTGGTGCCCTGTCGTATTTGGAATATGAAGGTGTTATTGGGGGTTATAGCGATGGTACGGTTCGACCAAATAACCAAATCAATCGGGCGGAACTGGTGAAGATTCTGGTAGAAGGGCTCGGTAAAAAAACCAAGAGCAGTCACAAAAACTGCTTTCCGGATGTAAAAGAGGAGTGGTTTGCTAAATATGTGTGTTATGCGCTCGACCAAGACTGGGTGAAGGGGTATCCGGATGGAACCTACCAACCTTCTCAGAATGTGAATAAGGTAGAAGCGCTTAAGATCATCCTCAACGCCTTTGATATTGAGCAGGGGACTCCCAGCAAAGCACTGTTTAAAGACACTCCTTTTGATGCCTGGTATGCCCCTTATCTGGAGCGGGCTAAACAAAAAAATCTGACTGAAGAAGCCGGCAGTTATTTTAGTCCCAGCAATTCCCGTACGCGGGGGGAGGTGGCCGAAATGGTGGCCCGCATTATGATGATCGATTATATGGATGATCCAGCGTATACCGATGAAATAGGCGCTGAATTCCAGACCTTTTTGCTGCTTCTGAGATTACGAAAAGATAACGGAGTCACGACTGAGCTCAGGCTGAAAAAGGAACTGACTATGTCGGCCAGAGATCATGCAAAGGATATGGCTGAAAATATCGGTGATATGAGTCATGAGGGTTCTGATGGCAGTCAATCCTGGGACAGAATAAAGAGATATTATGATTATCCCGGCAGGGCAGGGGAGAATGTGGGAAAAGGGGTCGTTTCAAAATACCGAAGCCCTTATCAGGCCGTGAAAGACGTTCATACTAATATATTTATGCCCGAACCTCATGAGTGTCACAATCATCGCACCACGATTCTGGCAACTTGTCTTAAGTTCACTGACGTGGGGATTGGAGTTTATGTGAAAGACGGCAAGATGTATTTTGCGGAAGACTTCACAACAGGTGAATCCTCCGTATCTACTGATAATCCAGGTATGGCAGTTCCTGAGGAATATTCTGGTTCCAAATACGATGTTACGATCGATGATGGAGGTGAATATACATTTACAACCGTTCAGGGGTGCAATAATGACCGTGTACGCTTAGAATACTTTATTGATTCTGGTGTCTATTTGGATAATGATAATTGCACTATTTATGAACTTTCTATTAATCCTGATGGCAGTTCCGGATTTAACGTAATGCCTGATGAGGTGTCTGAAAATCTTTTAATCAATTTAAATTATACGAGCAATATTTACGGGTATACGAC
>JAJDCE010000042.1 GCA_029260985.1 Patescibacteria group bacterium
TTCTTTTTCTTTTTCAGGTGCTCGCAGTCGTAGTATCCTTCGCGCCTAAGCCAATACATCATGTGTCGTATATTCTTTACCATTGAAAAATATATAGTATTATCTGGCAGGGAAAATCTCTCTACAAAATACGCATGTGGGTTACAGTGAACGAGAATTAGATTATCTTCTTTATCAGTAAACATAAAATAAACGTTGTCACCAGAGTCGTCCCAATACACGTTTCCGGCGGAAAATTCAATCGACGCCGCGCTCTTGGCTAGCCTGGCTGCCTTTAATATCGTTGGTGGCGAAATGTGAGAGGGAATATCATAGTCCATCGAGTCTCCTTGTAATTAACTAATACACTGTAGACCAACGCACTGATTAATTTTTCCCGGTGGAGAGAACCTGGGCTGAATACAGTCTAATACTCTTCTTTTCTCACTAGTAGCTATTTTACTGTCGGCAAGGAATGATGTCAAGCACTAAAAATAACATAAATAAAGAAAGTATTAAGAGTTAAAGCAGCACCTAAAAGATTTAATCCGCCCCTTGACCTGATTTTTTGCGACACTACAATCGGGCAAGGAGGTGTTCTATGAGAGACCCAGCGAGAATTGCGAGAATGTGTGAAAAACTCAGGAAAATTTGGCAGAGGAAACCCGACCAACGACTCGGTCAACTTATTGCGAATTTTTCTAGGACTTGTAGTCCAGATTGGGGTGTCCATGCGTCGGTCATCTTCAACATGGAGGACGACCTTTGTGAGGTAATAATAGATAAAGAGTTAAATAATGAAAGTTAAGAATTTTGTATGTCCGTCATGTAAAAAGAATACGCCCAATTGCGTGTTTGAGATTTGTAAGAAATGCAAGATAACGATTTGTTTTAAGTGTACCAAGAAAAGTGATAGATGTAGGGGGTGCAGATGATAGATGGTTTTAGGAATAAAAAGATAAATGAACAAAAATGGAACGCTCCTAGCGAGAAATATCTATTAATTCATAGGCTATTTACATTTCTAGATGAATGGTTATGGTATGGGGTGCTTTTAGTGTTGTTCTTTACCGGCAATTATATAATGACAGGCGTAGTATTTATTTTTGGTGCTGTGTTTAATATCGTTTCTTACAATAACCAATGGGAAATGGAAAATAAAAGATTTAATAGATTCGAGGAGCGAAGATGGACAGGAAAATAAAAGAGGAGGAATTATGAATAGTATTGAGTTTTTGTTTTGGCTACAGGGATTTTTCGAGCTTTCAAAGCCAGCCTGCTTGTTAGAAAGCCAAGTAGAAGAGATTGATAATCATATTAAATTGGTCAAGAAAGAAAATCCCACTATCTCCAATTTTGTCGCTGGAATTGATGGAGCACTTGAGTTTTTTAATGCCGCGAAAATTGACTTTGATATTGGATTATCGGATAAAGAAAGTAGTAAGTTTTTCTATACAAGATTAACCTCACATTTAAAGACTCTAACCAATTTAATTGAAGTTAGGTTAAAGGAAGAGTTGAATAAAAAAACACCGCGAATGGATAGGCCAGGCCATGTTGTATTTAACGACCCTCCAATATTCACATACAACCCCAATTTAATACAGATACAGGGGACCGGTTTAATACAGCCACAGGGGACTGAAATAGTTTGGCAAAGCGACGGAGGGGCCAAGACTTGTGAGAATCTTTTCCTATATGAAGGTTATGGCAATGACGCCAGTATAGACCTTTCTCCAGAACGCCCTCCGGGAAGCTGTTAATGATTAAACATTCTGTTAGATGGCGTAGTGATACTATAATGGTCAAAATCGGCAAGTACTTTATCCCAAGGGTAATTGTATTCGGGGAATATTTTATAAGGGCCAAAGAATGATTTTAATTATGATTATAATAGGGCTATTTTTCATGATAACAATTCCAATCTATATAAAGGTTGAGGAACGTGCTGCTAGAGAAGAAGAAGATGAAGCTGCACTTGAGGCTGCATTAACTGCGTGGATAGAAGAGCCGACAAAGGCAAGCCGCGAAAAAATAAACAAAGCACTGGAGAAACGATATGGATAGAGAACTAAGAGAAATGATGCGGCGAAATAATATTGAGCCAGTTAGTGCCGAGGAATTAGTTGCTCGCAGAAGTCGCGCTGGCCTCTGCGTTTTGTGTGCTAGAGAAACAGATAATGAGTGTCCTTGTTTTGCTAGATACCTATACAAAGACAAAGATAATTCTTTCCGCCTTAGGCGAGACCAAAGGTCTACTTTGCCCTGCGGAATGGTCACAGGAATTAATAGTAGAGATTTGACGCTGAGGGTTCTGATGTTTCTCGGACCAGACGGCAAAACAATAAAACGGGAGGATACAGTAATAAAATTCGCGGGGGTTGTTGATTGGGATACTGCTGTTTTAGGAGGGATTGACGTGGGGGAGAAAGAAAAGAGGGTATTGAGAGAATATTTGTCGGCGCTGGACACTAACGACTTTGGATTGGGGCCGAAGCCCTCAACCTTCTTTCCTAGTAGCGGACCTGAAGATAAGATTAAAATTGAGGAGAAAGAGGATTAGGTAAAACATTTCGTAGTACTCAGTTGCTCATATGGGTTTAGGTTGTGCTCTTAATGAGAGATTGGGTAAAACATTGAGAATAATTTGGCTCACAGTTTCTTGACCCCCGCCCTTTCTTCTCACTCTCGTTTCATGATGCGAATCTGAAAAACACCACCCCCCGCGCACTTTGTTCACGTCTCCGTTTGGACACGCGCGATTCCGCTCGTCGCCATTTGGCGCCACCCACCGAGCGTTTCCGCCGAGCGCAATCGCCCACTACCGAGCGTTTTCGCCTAGTCGCTGAGCGTCACCCCCTACCCTCTGAAAACCGCGCTATGAGCGGATTCTAGCGTGGTGACGTTCAACGTCGTTTTTGTGGCCCTTCAGCGTCACAAGTGTCAGAACGAAACCTTTAAACCCTTTGTTTCCGACGATTCCACGTCAATGCGTTTGCTATATGTATCTTGTCAAACGCGGAGCGGGGTCTCGAATGCGTCCCACGGGACGATTCAGCCGGTGCTACGCATTTGACGCGCTCCTTCACAATTCGTGTCAGTTTCGTTTCGGGTTTGTCTCACTTTGCGTCGCACGGGCAATGAGTGGATTGAATCAAAGTTGAAACGAAAGCATGGAACTAAAATGGGTCACGGTCAAATGCGTGTCAAACGCGTGTCAGGTTCAATTCCTGAAGACCCTATTTTGAAACGCAAAGGAGACTCAAATGTCAATTCAGATTCAGATACGTCCCAAGCCTTCCAAATGCGTGCCGTGCTCGGGTCACGGGACTGTAAAGGTGAAGATACATGGAACGCGCGGCCTAGTCAAATGCGTGTCATGCGCAGGCTTCGGGCTCACAACGCGGGACGCAAACGTGGCGTATGCTCGCCGCCTTGTGGAACGTAAGCGACACGGTTTCGTTATCGTCTCGTAAGCGTCCCAACGGGACGGGTGGCTAACTACCTTCCGTCTCATTTCTGTTTCGTTTCACCATACGTGTCACCATAAGGCTGACACGCAAAGGAGTCTATTATGACCCGTATCCTCCCTCGTTTCATTACAGTCGCAGCAGCAACGAGTGCGGTGGCACTAAAACGACCCCAAAACTGGGCCCAATTTGAAATCGTCCCGGTTGTGAGCCCCAACGCCGACTATGCGATTCACTTGCGTAGCAACAATCGTTTCACGGCTGGCGGTCAGGAGTATCGCCTAGTGGGACGCATATGCGACGGTGAGATTTTCCTCGCCAACGCCTACAACCGGCGCGACACGCAAGAGTGGCGCTTTTGGACGCTCGCCAGTCTCATGGCACGTACGTTCGACTTGCGTTTCGCTGGCGCTTCGCAGTGGCCCTGCCCCACGGCACGTATCTGGCACGGAAACGAGCCGCAAGGCGCGGCTGACACGCTAATGGGACGTGGGCGCAACAAGGACGCCGACGCCGACAAGGCGCAGGCGGCGCGCAAGGCGATAGACTTCGGCGCGGCAATGGCGGCACGATTGGCGGCGCGAGCGTAGCACTTGCGTTTCACGGGGCGGGGAAGGCAGGAGAGCAAATGGGACGCAAATGAAACGTCGTGAAACGCAAAGGGGAAGCTACTAGGAAGAAAATAAAGCGCGAAACGCAAAGGAAACTAATCAAAATCCGCCAACGTCAGTCAAAATAATAACACGCAAATGGCACGATTAAATCTGATTCAAATGCGTGTCTGTTGTAAACCCATTCCCTCAATCGTTTCATGGCATGGGAAAGGAACTGATTATTTCGGAACGCAAACAAAACGACCTTTAGTATGGCACGCAACCGAAACGATTATTCTGAGGCTCGTATGAGGGTCGTTTTCTGCTACGCAAACGGGGCGATTATTCTGTGCGACGCAAACGAGGCGATTAATTTTGCCGCTGTATACGTCTCTCCTAGTAGCACGCATATGAGACTATTCAAATACGTTTCACCATACGTCTCACGTTCGACCTATCAAACCCAATTAAGGTAAAGTAGTAGTTGTTCTGACGACACGCAAATGACACGGCGGCGGGAACGAGAGGCACGAGCGACACGCAAATGAACCAGCCGTCAATAGGAAAAAGTCTCTTGACCAAGGATAAAGGAGTTATGGGAGGGACGCAAATGAGACTTTATGTACCCATAGGGGAAAAAGTGATACGCAAACGAAACAAATAATCATAAGTCTTTTCATATCAAGCTGAAACGCAAATTAAACGAACCGTCAATAGAAAACAAAGGCTATTGACGGCGACACGCATATGACACATAAGTCCTTTCGTTTCACATGACACGCTAATGAAGAGTATTAGCTAACGTCTCACGAGCACGTCCGGCCATGACACGCTAATGTAACGGTAAAACGGCGATTCTGGCCCGTTTTCTGCCCCATATGAGAAACGCGCGAAAAACGCAAGTCTCGTGCCATGACGCACTGCATTACGTCCCATTTCAGTCTCACCTCGTCTCGCCGTAAGTCTATATCTGACAAGTACTTAGGTATTATTCGTCTCAAATACGACCCACCCGTGAAACGAACAAAACACTCAAATCGCCGAAGGCAAAGGAGTTAGGTGCCCTCCAACCCAATGTCACGTCCCTTGCTATAGGTTCACTGTCCTACCCACGACGGGTTAAGGACACAGTAGGGTCTACTAGGTTGCTTGTGGGAAAGAACGGTTCTTTCCTCGTGTTTCCTTTTGGAAAACCTACACAACGGTTAGGGGTTTGCTTACGGGTTGCGTCCTATTCCAAGTCGGTTGAGCCGTATCTGAAACGGTGAGACTCTTTTGAGACGTAAAGACGCCATTTGGCGACACTAACAACCGAAGGCAAACGACTTGGGACTGGCATAACACTCGCATAAGCTAATTCCAGCACAAAGGGCGGCAAAACCGACTAAAAACTAACACCCGAAAGGGCGCGGAACACTTAGTTCTGAATCCGCGTAACAATCAACAAAAGAACAACATACTTAAATCGTAAGCGATTTATTCTCGCAAGCTGCGACTCCCGCAAAATCAGGGGTTGATTAAAGCTAACAGGGAGCCACGATAGCGTTGTCTTTGACAATGCTCGCTCTGAGGATTGCACGGATTAACGTGCGAGGATTAGCTCTAGCCTAAGGAATAGGTGTAGTGCGGTGTTTGTTGGCGGTAGTAAGTTACCAAGTCTCAACGTAAGTCGTTTAATTAGTCTCTAGTAGGACTGACTAAATGGCGGAAACGTGAGGGGAAAGCTAATAAATCAACAAGGGGATAGGTTTCCTCAGCCGTTACGTGACTATTGTTCTTGATAGCATAGCGAGTAAAGCTATAGCTTTTATCTGCCGGTAAAACCGGTTGGCGTAAGAGACAAAAATGGGTGGGACCATTAAAAATCCTAATCTTATCCGGTTGGAGCTAAGGCCCCATATGACACCGAAAGGTATTGTATGGGGCCT
>JAJDCE010000043.1 GCA_029260985.1 Patescibacteria group bacterium
AAAGGATTTCAGGCATTTCAAGATGGACCAGAATCTTAGACTGAGCCACAACTTTTCCTTCATGAGTACGAACCTTGGCATTACCTCGAATATGGTTCTTTTCAGTAATCTCTAATTCAAGTTCTACAAAAGAACCGCGTCCTCCCTCAGGAGGGATATTTTTGATTCGTACCTCACCAATAGAATATTGTTCCTGGTATAGCTTGAGCGTAATGTTAGGGTTATCATTCAATCGTTGAAAACACTGGTTACATTTAGCTGGAAGGGCTTCTCCCTCGACTGCCAGAGGAAAAAGCCCGTCAATTGTCTCTATGAAGAGTGGCCTGGGCAAGACCGTTGTGAATCCCGAAGTTTCAGTAGTTTCAGGGGCATAACGAATCTCAAATGTATGTTTTATTACCAGAATTCCCTTATGATCCATAATCTCTAAATAAAATTCATTGTGTTCTTCCTCGGTTAATTCAATATCTTCAAACATGAAACGACCGTCCTTATCTAAAGTTACAGGCTCCAGAACACCCCCGTCGGGCAGCTGCAACACCGCTTTTAAAATATTAGATGCAGGTTTATCATCTAATGTAGCCACAAACCCGGTAATATTTAACATATCCAGAACGGAGCTGTCTGGCACATCAAGAATAAGTTTAAGTTCTTTACTCTGCACTAGTGGAGGGAGCACCATTTTCGCATATATGGCTGCACCGGCACCAACACATAGGTCAGGATTGAAAAGCTTAGGCTTTGCTTCCGGAAAGGCTTCCAGCAAACTCTCCGCAATCCAGGGACCATATGTCGAACCCCCAACGAGTAGTATTTCATCTAGTTCTCCGGCCTCTACTCCAGCTTTCTTAAGAGTACGAAGGCAACACTCAACCGCGTCTTCCAGGTGATGTTTAATTAAGTCTTCAAACTGTTCACGGGATATACGCTCATTAATTTGTATTGGTTTATTGTCTACATCAATTAAAATATCTCTTCCGCGGATCTCAACCATTGATGATACAGTGAGTGCACTGGCCAGAGGAATTTTAACACTTTCAGCTAATCGTAACATTCGGGCTAATCGCCCCCTATCTTCAGGACTATTTTCATCTAAAGCAATTTTTCTACCCCGTTCTTTCAGGCATTTGAGTATCCAATGAACCAGTTCTCGGTCAAAGTTATATCCGCCAAGAAGATGATTTCCATCAAATGCCCGCATATCAATCACCCCTTCCCGGCGCTCTAAATAAGCAACATCAAATGTGCCACCGCCCATATCATAAGTAAGAATACGAAGAGGGTCGCGAGAGTCGCTACGTGTATATGCCAGTGCCGCAGCCAAAGGTTCCATCAGCATCTGCTCAGGAAGAGACATGTCGAAACCTGCTGCTATTGCTGCCTCGCGTGTTTCTTCTACGGCTCCCCGATCGAAGTAAGCCGGGTGAGTCACAGTGGCTCGTAATATCGAATGTCCCAGTGCCTGCTCGGCACAACTCTTCATTGCATAATCCCACGAAGTTGACCGGCGAATCCCATTTATCGTGACCGGAATAATCTCATTCAAGAGCCGATCAGTTTATTTTATACCATATTAATACTTTCATTTCATAAGCTGGTCACTTAACAATCGTTTCTTTGCTCGTTTTCTGGTTTTTCCCTCTCAATGATTTCCCCTTGAGGTTCAGCTTTATTGCAATGGGAATAAGCCGGTCACATATAGCATCAGCAATCGTAGGATCATCAAACAGAGAGTGCCATTTATTCGGTGGATATTGAGTCGTGATGATAACCGGGCCTAACTGGTCACGTTCTTCAATGATGTCCATCAGGTCACAGAGCTGGTCCTGGGTAATAGGCTGCATGGCAAAATCATCGATGATGAGGACTTTAATCTTATGTAACTTTCGCAGGTAGTTCAGATACACGCCGGTTCCTTTTGCGGCCTGTATTTCTTCAAACAATCTCTTGTATCTGATTTTTCCGGCAGGATGGCCCATTTTACAGCAATGTAAGCCGATAGCTTCAGCAATATAGGTTTTTCCGGTTCCAGTTGGGCCTGTGATAATCACATGCTGGGAGTTTTCTATCCAGGTCTTTGATGTAAACTGCATTATGTCCTTTTTGGCAAAGCCCCGGCTGGAATCATAATGGATATTTTCAATACAGGCCTGCTGTGGTTTGAAGTTTGCCTTGCCGATCATACGGGAGAGCCGCCGGTGCTTTCTGGCGGCAAACTCATCTTCTACCAGAAGAGAGATGAATTCCTCATGACTCAGATCCCGGTGATCGCCGTTTTTAAGCCTCTGCTCAAGACACACGGCCATGGTAGCCAGACGCATGCTGCGCATTTGATGCAGTGTTTGTTCTAAATGCATTTAATACCTCCTTTGGATTAATGGTTGTAATATTCCTGCCCTCTGATGTTTTCATGCATAACAGTTCTTTTGATTTGTTTTTCAGTGTCAGTTTTCCCCTCAAGGCCCTGATCCAGAATGGACTTCATTGCCTTGCATGTGAGATTTCCAAAGTACAGGGCTCTCTCCGCCGCTTTTTCAATTCTTTGTTTTGGGTATTTCTTTGAAAGACTAAGCAGACCCATTGCAGCCCGGAATCCCTGTTCCGGATGTTTCCTGTTATCCATTACCCTGCCAACAAGTTCTGCCAGAGCAGGCCCTGTCTTATTGGCCTGTGCAATGAACCACGCAGGTGACCAGCCTTGGACGAACTTGTGGTTTTGGGGCATATGTTCTTCTTTTGTTGTATACCGGTAATTTGGTGAGCCTTTTTTATGCCGGCATATATGTTTGCCCTTATGATAGATTTCCAAAATATTGTTGATCTGATATACGTCTACACATTGCCGTGCTATTTCATGGGGAACACTGTAATAGTGCTTATCGAATTCAATATGATAGTTCGGGGCCACACGTACATCGTATTTGACATCGGTGAACACAAACGGATGTGATGGTAATTCTCTGGCATATGGTTTATCCAGCAGTTCAAAGCGTTCCCTGCGCGATTTCTTATACTGCTGCATGGGCCGGTCATTATAAAGCTCCAATGCCTCCCATACTGCCTGATTCAGGTCAGCGAGACTGAAGAATGTGCAATTACGAAGTCTGCCGAATATGAATCGCTGCATATGAAGGATATTACTTTCCACAAC
>JAJDCE010000044.1 GCA_029260985.1 Patescibacteria group bacterium
CTTATGAAGGTTTTAATTTAGCTTTGGTTGAGGCGATGTCGGCTGGTATTCCAATTATTGCTTCTGATATTCCGGTTCACAGAGAAGTGACCGATGGGCAGGCTCTTTTTGTGGATCCGAATAACGTTGATTCCATTGGCAATGGGATGCATCAACTAGTAAATGATCCTTCGCTTCAGCGGAAATTATCTAAAAATGGAGAAGAGCGGGCAAAAGATTTTAGTTGGAGGAAGACGGCGGAGGAAACCTTATACGTATATACACTTTTTGCTTAAATTCCCACTCTCCCGACTTTGTCGGGATTGCGACTTCCTGTTGACGTCCAGTTGACTGTCGTTTGGTCAATTGGAAATGCATTCGCGGACTGGAAAGTCCACTCTGCATAATTCAAAAATAACTCAATCCAAAGAGCAGGTTTTTCAACCTGTGATGAGGTTTTGTTTTGGTGCAAGAATCAGTATAATCAGGTTACCTTAATATGTACTATGTCTTTTAATCTTATCCTCTTCATTGTTGTTCAGTTGGCGACCTTGACCTTTTTTATTGAAATGTTACGGCGGGTTCATACAAGAGCAACTGAATACGGATTGAAAGATAATAAGAACACTGTCCCCTTTGGTTTTGTGAAACTTAAGCATATTATTGTGCTTTACGTGCTATCTTATCTTCTTTGGTTGGTCGCTTCTGTTATTCTTTATATTATGTTCGTTCAATCACCTGACTTGCTCATTGAGGGAGGAAGTAGATCTATTCGTTCGAACAATTCTGTGGAGTTAAACCTTTAATTGAGTCTCAAGTGCGAGTGCGAGTCTCAAGTGTCTATAACTTAAGTTAACTATGGAGCACGAAAAAGTTGCCGTTTTGGATTTTGGGGGTCAGTATGCCCATTTGATTGCTAATCGTATTCGACGCCTGGGTGTATATAGTGAGATTAAAGATCCAGAAACTTCGATTGATGATCTCAGGAAATATAAAGGCATTATCCTTTCGGGAGGGCCAATGAGCGTTTATGCTGATGCTGCTCCTCATTGTGATCCTGGGATTTTTGAATTGGGTGTTCCTGTTTTGGGAATTTGTTACGGTCATCAGCTGATGCAACATTTGCTTGGGGGCGAAGTGAAGGGTGGAAAGGCGAAGGAATATGGCATGGCAGACCTTGTTCTTAAGCAACCTGTTGGACTTTTTGGAGGCATTAAAGATAAGTCTCGAGTGTGGATGTCACATGGGGATTCGGTCTCTACGGCTGCTGATGGTTTTGTGGAGGCAGGTACTACTGAAGACTGTGAAAATTCTGCTCTTTTTGATGAGAGTCGTCATTTTTATGGTGTTCAGTTTCATCCTGAAGTAACACACTCTGAAGAAGGGATGAAAATGTTGGATAATTTTTTGGGAATTTGCAAAGTTTCCCGTGATTGGAGTATTGAACAGTTTATAGAGGAGGAAGTTGAGCAGATTAAAGAGAAAATTGGAGATAAGAAAGTGTTTTTACTTTGCTCAGGCGGAGTGGATTCGACTGTGGCTTTTGCCTTACTTGAAAAAGCCCTTGGGTCGGATCGGGTTTATGGGCTTTTGGTTGATACGGGTCTGATGCGGCATGAAGAAGCAAAGCAGGTTCAAGTCGCTTTGAATCAAGCTGGCTTTACTAACTTGCATGTGGCTGACAAATCTGAAGAGTTTTTGAAAGCTTTGGAGGGTAAAACAGATCCTGAGGAGAAGCGAAAAATAATTGGTGAACTGTTCTGGAAGGTGAAAGAGGATGTGGCTGAAGAGCTAAAGCTTAATCCGGATGAGTGGATTATGGGGCAGGGCACTATTTATCCAGACACTATCGAAACAGGAGGGACGAAGCATGCTGATACCATTAAAACTCATCATAATCGGGTGGATTTAGTTCAGAAAATGATTGATGCCGGAAAGGTGATTGAACCTTTGGCACAATTATATAAAGATGAGGTGCGTGATTTGGGTGAAAAACTTGGTTTGCCTCATGAGTTGGTGTGGCGTCAGCCTTTTCCCGGGCCTGGTTTGGGAGTTCGGATTTTGTGTGTTGGCGAGCAGGAAGCGAATGAAAAACTCGATTTTTCAATTTTGAATGAAAATATTCAAACTTTCCTTCGTTCTCATACGGCCTTATCTGATGCTGAGAGCATTGTTTTACCTATTAAATCAGTAGGTGTTCAGGGTGATGAAAGAACTTATCGTCATCCAGTTATCTTATTTACTAAGAATAGGAATTGGGATGATTTGGAACAAGCTTCCACTACTATCACTAATCGGTTTACTGAGGTGAACAGGGTGTTGTTGGTGCTTGGGGGAGAGTCTGGAGGTTTTGGGTTAAAAATATCCGATCTTAGCTCAGAGCGGGTTGAGCTGCTTCAATCTGCAGATTATTCGGTGATGTCTGCCATGTCTGAATCTTCTGATGATTTTGCCATTTGGCAATTTCCCGTTGTCTTACTCCCTGTGAGTACAGAAAATGCTAAAGAGGCTATTGTGCTGAGGCCTGTTGTATCTACCGAAGCCATGACGGCTAGCTTTGCTCGTATAGAATGGGCATTGTTGGACAAAATGACGGCTCAAATTCTTGAAAATGATCAGTTGATGCACGTGTTTTATGATTTAACGCATAAGCCGCCGGGAACAATTGAGTGGGAGTAGTTCCTGCTTCGTGTGGAACTATCGCTTTGCGATGTGGGACTGTTCCTGCGGAACGTGGGACTAGTTGTGGGAATATCCTTTGATACTTCGACTAGCTCAGAGCGTGGGGTAATTGTGGTTGATTTTTAGAGGGGAAATGGTAGACTTGGAAGCCCTAATTACTGACAGTGAGCGAAAAGTTAGACATCAATCAACTCGTGGTGGAGGCACAAGGTGGAGATACAAAGGCTTTTGGCCTTATTTATGATGAGATGGTGAAGCCGGTTTATCGTTATATTTATTATCGGGTTAATGCTGATATTGCTGAGGATTTGACTGAGGAAACTTTTTTTAAGGTGTGGCAGAATTTGAAAAAATACAAGAAGGGAAAGAATCCTTTTTCGTCATGGGTTTATCGAATTGCTCACAATTTAGTGGTCGATTATTACCGAAAAAACCGAACTGTTTCGGAAATTCATGATACTGTTGCGGATCCGAATGAATCCAATCATCCAGCGATACAGATGGATTTAAAGCTCACTCAAATTCGATTGCACAAGGTGATTCGTAGGCTTCCCGATAGCTATCAGCAAGTCGTTATTCTTAAATATATCAATGAGTTAGACAACAAGGAGATTGCCCATACCATTGGTAAAACTGAGGGGGCGGTGAGGACTATTCAGTTTCGTGCTTTGGAAAAGCTTCGATCCTTGCTCTCATCAGAACAGGAAAATTTGTGAAACAAAATGGACATTGTTGCGTTATAACATTTGACAGGGTGTCCACTTTGGAGTCTCGAGTGCGAGTCTCAAGTCTCAAGTGGACCCATAAAACATCTTATGAAAGAACTAGAGAAAGAACTTCATCGGCTGGGGAAACCAGAGCCATCTGCAAAATTTTGTCGACAGACAAAGGATCGTTTGGTGCATCGAATTCAGGAATATGAACAGGAGTCATGGTTTGCCCGATTGCTTAAAACTATTTTACCTGTCCAGCCATCGGCTCATTTTATTCAATCGGCCCGAGTTCGGCTAATGGAGCGGGTCAGTTTGGTGAAGCAGCCCACTCTTAATTGGCTTCGCTTTGTTAAGCAGGGGCTTGCTTCCACATTAGTAATGACGATTGCGGTGACCACAACGTTTATTTTTGTGGGTGGCAAACAGCCTGTAAGTGCTTCAGAGTTTACTTATCTTCAGATTTTGGAGGGTTCTGCTACCGTAAAACATGCGGATAAATTGATTTGGGATGTAATTACTGAGCAAACTGAACTTGCTGAAGGTGATTTGATACAGGTGGATGACTCGTCTCAGGCGATTGTCCACTTTTTTGATGATAGCCAGATGCGATTGGCGGAAAATTCTCTTATATTACTTAGCCGTCTAGATATCAGTCCTGGCTATGCTCGTCAGGGAGTGATTGAGGCATCGCTTCATAGGGGTCAGGCATGGGTACAAACTTTGAATGTAGATGATGGATTTGCGAAGTTCAGCTTGGTTACACCAGATGCTATTTTAGCCACTACAAATGCTTCTTTTGATGTTCAAACCAGTTTAACTGATCCTACTGCGATTCGCGTACTAAGGCATCATGTGGATGTTAAGGCGCTTAATCGGGAGTCTCGGCAGGTGTTTGCTGAGGGTCAACTTAACTCTTATCAAAAAATTACTCTAAGATCCACAACTTCTCTTAATTACCGGGTTGAGCTAGATGCTTTTGCTCCTATTTTTGATCTTTCAGAAGATGATCGTTCAGATGAATGGGTGAGTGAAAATATGCTCTATGATCGCTCCCATTTGGCAACGCTTCGGGATCGTGAGCTTTTGAGTCTTAAATCGACTGCCGGGAGTTTGCCAGGGGCTGTTTTTTATCCCGTTAAACGGGCAAAAGAGCGTTTGAACTTAGCCATTCGTTTTAATGATGAAAATCAAACTCAGGCTCAAATTGAGATGGCTAATAGCCGTTTGAGTGAGTCGATTGTATTGATTGAAAGGGGTGAGACTGAACGCGCTAAATTGGCATTGGCTGAATATCAATCAATTGTGAAGCAAATTGCTGAGGAGGCAGAAAAGGAAGAAGAGGCACTTGAAGCGATCACTACTCAGGTGGTGGCAGTGCATCAAAAAGCCCTTATTGCAGCTCTGCCAGGGGATTCTAATATTGGTATCGTAAAACAGGTTTTGAATGAAACTGAAGCCCTGTTTGAGGATGACCCGGTTGAGAAGGCTGGAATACAGCTTCAGAACTCTTTGGAGAGCCTGGTGACTATTCAGGATTACATTGCTTCAGGAGACCTTGTGGCTGCACAGGAGGCCCTTGAGAAGCATGAAAATTTGGCTCCTGGTCTTATAGCTGAGGTAACTGAATTTGCTGATACAGACGCCAAAAAGGCCTTCTACAGCCAAATTTTAGATACTCAGCATGAAGAACGTCGTGTTCTATCCGAAATTAACCGAATTTTAACAGAAGAAGGGGTTAATGGAGCGTTTGCTGAGCTAGTTAAATCTACTGATCGTAGCTTGGATGATGGCATTAAATACACTGCTGCAGCGGTACGCCCTCTTTTTCCTGATGTGGCTTTGGCAGAAGCGGTAATGCTCCCGAAAGACGAGAAAGTACATGAATTTGTGGCTAAAGTGAATATTTATAGTGCTTTCCAAGGTCAAAAGAACCAGATTAACCGGCTTTTTGATAAACATCCTAGATATGCTCGGGATATGGAATTTTTGACTAAATTACGCTCAAAACTTGACCCACGGGCTGCGGATTTGATCAATGTTCGGATTCTTAATTTGGGGAGGGTTCAGAAGGTGGAGAAGGGGAAGCGGGTGAGGTTGAAGATTGATCAGGCGAAAAAAGCTCTTGAAAAAAGATCATCCAATTAGTATTTTTATTTACTATTTGTTATTCTCTATTTGCTATTTTTTGAACTGAATTAAATTATTTTGTATTTCAATGGATAAATTAGAATTGGAAGCGAGAACGCTTCAGTTTAGCATTACATTAATTAGTTTCTTGAGAAAGATTCCTAAGGATACTATTAATCGTAATATTATTTTTCAATTATCAAAATCGGGTACGAGCATTGGAGCTAATTATCGGGAGGCTAACTCTGCTGAGTCAATTAAAGACTTTAAGCATAAAATCAATATTTCACTAAAAGAGGCTACGGAATCGGTTTATTGGCTAAAGATTCTACTGGCTTCAAATCCTAGATTTCAGGTTGAGGTTAGTGGGCTTCTTGATGAAGCTGAGCAGTTGACAAGAATATTTGGAAAAATTGTATCAACGTGTTTGTCTAAAATAGAAAATAGTAAATAGAGAGTAAAAAATTAATAAGGGGAAAAGCCGCGATCCAGGACGGATGCGGCTTTTGAGCCAGAGTTTTTGGCGTACTACCCGTTGGCGTTGTGAGGTGCCGGGGGTGGGCGCTGAATGATAGAGGGGAGGGCGAAGAGCAGAACAGCTAGGAAGAGCCAGCCCCAGATCAGCCAGTTCCAGATCAGGCTGAGGAGGATGACCCCCCCCAGAAGGACCACGTAGACGAGCTTCGCGGTCCAGTTCCACGACCAGAACCTTTTGACCAGCCAGTTCATGAAGAGAGCGAGGGCGATGCCCAGCGCAATCATGATCAGGAACCAGGCGATCCAGTAGAGGACTGTGAAGACCTTACTGGTGCTTGAAGCCTCAGGTGTTTTCACGATCGGCTGACCGTTGTCGTCGATTCGCCGATATGGGTCAATCAGGCCTTCCCGGAGGACCGGGGAGTTCAGCGTGGCGGGATAGATCTTGCCGAAGGTCAGTGCGTCCTTCAGCTTGAAGCCGTATTGCCGCATCAAGAAGTGGACTGGACCTGGGACGGTGATCGGCTTTTTGAGGGCCTTGCCGTCTTTCAGGTAGATCTTGGCGGGACTGTCTGGAATTTCATTGAGGCTGGCCAGGTTGATGGCCATGACCGGCTTCCGCTTCTTCTTCTTGTTGAGGAAGCTGAAAGCGACCTTGATGAGGCAAGACATCGGCTTCTTAGGGTCGAAGTTCTCGTTGGCCTTGCTTTCGTTGGCCTTGGGAGCATGAGCCCACTGACAGAGAAGCCAGGATTGCTCGGCGAATTTCACTTCCCGAGCGTTTAGGGCTTGTGCAACCATCTCAGGAGAAAGCTTGCTATCTTTCTTCCAAGTATACTCGAAGTCAGTGATCTCGACCTTACCCCTCCTTTTGCCCTTGGCCTTCTTGAGCAAAACCTTGTTCAGCTTGAAGCCCATGACGTGCTTCGCGATGAGCTGAGCCACTTTTGCTTTTGCTTTGGCCTCCGTCTTAGGGTTGTTGTAGTGCCCTACTGCTAGGGCCAAGGGCATCATGTACTTGTCCGGTGGGAACTGGATGATGTCCTTGGGAGGAATGGCACTCCGACCAAGTCTGTAGCGGACTGCTTTTGGAAACCATGACATTTCGCCGATGACGATACCGCCGGTGCGGTCGACATAGCGGCGCTTGAAGCCATGGGGCTCCCATTGCGAGAGCAGGCCGTCGACGAGCTGAGGCAGGGTGACCTTGACGCGGCCACCACCACCCTTGCCGCCGCCGAGTTTGACGTCGAACAGTCCCTGCGCGGAGGCTGGGGTGTTGAGGGTGAAGAGTGCGATCAGGGTGATCAGGGTTGCGATGATTTTCGACATGTGTTTTTTCCTTTATCTTGGTCTGCGCTTTGTGGGCACAGAACGTTTTGTGTTGTAACCAAAAACTCTGTTTGCCTGAGCAGATAACCTATCGAATGAACGATAAATCAGCTGCAAAACAAGCAGGGGGTTGGTCACAACAGGAGCTAATTTTTAAGGATCAATTCCAAATGTTCAGACGCATTGATAGCAGGCCAATTTGGAGTGCATATAAAATACCATAAAAATAGTAAAATGTCAATAAGAAACCCCATCCAGTTTTATCTTCACTGTTCTCTGAAATCTATGTTTATGCTGCCATGGCCTGATAGCGGGCAAATGGACTTTTGTTCGCAAAGAGGCCTTTGAATCGATCCCGGTATCTTTCAGTTTTTTCACCTCTTAAATAGTCAAAAAGTTTTTTACTTTTCGCCATTGAACCATAAGCATTTAGTAACCCTTCGGCAGGAGCCATCATGGCCCGACCTGCGTTTACACCTGTTGCAGTTACACCATGGGCTATTTCCATGCTCGTATGATAAGGCACGCCTAGAATGGCTGCTGGGGCTCCTCCGATACCTTTCCCGATATTTTTAAAGGGGTTCACAAAAGCGTTTGTTGCTACTCCTTTGTAGTCTTTTTTGTATAATGCTTTAGGGGCATTCCACAGCACATTTGTAACTGCTTTACGGCAACCATTTGCGACGCTGAAGGGGTATATAGCTGTTTTAACTGCAGCTTCTTTAGAGCGTCCCAAAAAGGTTCCAGTGGTCTTAAACAGGGTGCTGAAGTGAGTTCTGAATTGGTCTACAAGGGCTCTTTTGGGGAATTCATAAAAATTGGCCCGTCCTACTTCGTAGGCCATACCACCGGTTAAATTCCAACCTGCTTCTAGGGTTTCTTTCGTTAAATCTCTGGTAGTGTCAACCGTTGCCCAAAGAGGGTCTTTTAGATGTTCTCCTACTTTACCACCAATTCCTCTGGCGAGGGCTGTACTTTTTTGATTAAAACCTATTACTCCTTCGTATGCTTTACGGGTAAGGATAAATGGGGATTTGAGAATGTAGCCAAGTGTGCTTTGAGCGTAAAAAGGTTTTCGAGCATATTCTTTAAAAACACCGTATTTTTCTTTAATAGTACCAGTATCCCGTTTCATTTTATCCCATGCTCCTCCTAATGCATTTCCGGCATCTGGGCCGATTAGGCGAACAGGCCGGTTTTCACCGGAGAAAAAATCTTTCGTTCCTCTGTTGTTGAATTGGTGTAAAAGCATGAGTTGATTAAATGGTAGTATATTTTATAATAATTTAATTAATTTGTCAACTCTATTCTGTTTTTAGGTAATGGGCGACCCGACTTCTCCTTCGACTATGCTCAGGATTCGTCGGGTGCGCCCTTGGTTTGTACCGTCTTTCATTCACATCCGTCTTCCAGGATGCCTTCACAGCCCTGGCAGCCGTAGGAATCAGGCTCTTTGTAGTCGCCTTCGCCTGAGCCGGCTTTGCTGAGCTCGCTTACGCACTGTCCGATCGAAATGATGATCAGGAGCACAATTACGATGACGATCTGAACCACCATCGATGGCTGTTCGTGCTTTTTCATCGTTTTTCTCCTTTTTGATGTGGATTGTTTTGACGGTGTTTTTCTCTCGCTTAGGGCGCACGTGTGCACTTTTAGCATTAAGAGAAGATTATTATAACACTTTTTTAGTCTTCTTCAATAACAACTGCGGTGCCGACGTAATGTGCTAAAGCACGGTTTTCGTCATAATCGGAACGAGAAGACAGGCCGACAATTGCGTTTGCTCCTTTTTCCTCTGCAAGTTCCTTCAGCTTTTTTCTGGCCTCTTTCATGGCTTTTTTTAAAGCTGACTCTGCCACACTATTTCTTCCGCCAAACCAGTCCTCCAGAGCCTGAATTGTTTCTTCGACAAAGTCCCATCGTCCCTGAACACTAATTGCTTCAATTGCTCCTAATACTTCAGTTATCCTTTTCCTGCTCTCTTCAGGAAAGTCAGGTAGGGTGATGATATTTTCATTTTCTGGCATAATTTGTGAAATTAATAAATATTAAGGAATGATTATCTAATGACATCATCGTCATCTGTTTTTGCTGTTTTGGACCTTTCTTTTTTCTGATTTGCCTCCTTCGCTTTTGCAAGGATAATTTTTAATCGTGCTGCTGCTGCTTTTTTATCCTGATCTGTTATTACATAGTCTTGTTTTTCAGTGGTGTCTTCCTCTGGTTTTTCTTCATCTTCTTCTTTCGGTAAACGACCTAATTTAGCCTTTTTTAGCCCTCGCAAAGCGACACCCATCATTTTAGCTAATTCAAAGTCAGCTTCGTCGATGTAGCGCTTATCATTAGGGTTATACTGGTCATTTTCTGATAATGAAATTCCACTTTCGATTGAAATAGGTAGTAAAATATCATGTTCGATTTCGTAGGCAATATCTACAAGTGCTGGATCGGCCAGGCATTTGGCGTAAATATTTAGCAAGTGTTCGAAGGTGAATACTTTTGAGCCGTCACGATCAAAATCGTTGAAGTTAACTGCTTCTTTATCAGTGACTGGTATATTGTAAAGATAGTCTTTGTTAAAGCCTTCACCGCCACGATCCATGGCATCAATACACATGTCTATATATTCCTTGTCAGTTTGCTGGTTTCTTCTTTGCTGTCTTTTTTGATTGGTGTCGTAGTGCCCAAGTACTGCGTAGGCTAAGCGGTTAAAGGCGCCTTCCACGTTTTCATATTCCGGTTTGGATTTAAGTCCTTTTGCAATTTTGGCAACAACGTCTTTAAGTTTGCCTCGTTGTTTTTGGGGTGTGGTTGTCATTGCGGCAAGACTTCTCCACAGCTCCTGATTTCTTTGTTGTAGGGCTGAATAGCGGCTTCGGCTCACCATGATCACTGCAATATAACGGCTCACGTCAATGTCGGTTGCTTCTACCAGTTTGTTTACTAAATCGTCAAATGAGCCTGCTTCAGCAGCTTGTTCTAAGGGGCAAATTCCTCTGATTTGCTGATCTGCAGTTTCTCCTAAGTTTTTTGAGAGAGTAGATGTATCTAGCTGGATGAGTTGGGCGATTTTTTTGCCTAAAGGATTATTGATCAGAAATTCACACCATCCTGTAGCGTTATCTTCGTTCGGGAGTGATTTTTGATCGAGGTCTGCTGGCCATCGATCATTGTCTTTGGCGGTTTGGATTTTTGGCCTTACTTCGGTTTCGAAGAATTCTTGAATCAGTTCATCGACATTGAGACCAAGTGTTTCGAAGAAAGCCCTTTCCTGGTCGTTATTTTCTCTCTGAAGCAAGCGAAAGGTTTGACGACCATTTAGCTTTTTAAAACGATAGAGTTGTTCTAAGGCAGCTTTAGCGTGAGGAGCACGGGCTTCAAATTCGGCTTTGACTGCTTTTTTGTTGTCTTCAAGAGCTTCTTTCATTTCAGGGTTGTCGTCACTTTCAGTTTGATAAACGGTTTTTTTGTGGTCAACAACTTTAGCCCATATTTCGTCCAGTAAGGCTTTTAAGTCAGGGTTTTCATCAATATCTTCTTCAAAGAAGCGAATCATTTCTTTAATTTTTGTACGTAATTCATTTCTTTCCCTTGAATTTGTTTTACCGCCGCATTTTTCGTATGCAAATTGAATAACTTCTTCCAGTGTTACGTCATTTTCATCAACAAATTTCACAATAGCTTTACGGTGAGGAAGATGTTTTAAAACGTCGACTACAGCTCTTTCGAGCACACTTCCGGTCACTCTACCCTGTTCATCTTTTCTTCGCTCTGTAATTAAGTGGTTGTTTGGGAGCAGGTTAAAATTACCGATTCCATTTTCGGTGTAAAATCGGTTGATTGCTTGTTCATTTTCGCTGGCATGGATTTCAGAAAGATACATAGCCAGGTTCAGCATTTTAAGTTGTCTTGATTGCCTTAGGGCTAACTGGCCGTCATCTTGTTCAGCGATTTGCACAAGGAGTTTTTGCCAGAATTTGTTGAATGGGTAATTTCCGGTTTCAACATCTTCTTCCGGGGCACCAAATGAATTTCCGTCGTTAGCAGCAGGTGCTCGTAGCTTTTCCACAATAGCCTTTATTGGATCAAAGGGGTCAACTCCAGCACGGTATCGTTCACGGGCAGATAGCACTTGTTGACTTTGTGCACGCGTGTCCTGAGTTTGCTCTTCACGAGGAGTTCTTCGGAAGAAGTCTCTGATTGCCTGAATCGGTGTTTTGGGTGAATTGTTGGTCATGATGACTTATAAGGGGTAAATAAAAGTTTGTTAATTAAGGGGGGGTGTGGCGGGGGACGAATGTCCCCCGCCGAGGCTTGTGGTTGTCACGCTGCCAGGGCGCCCAGATTCATTTCATGGGCGAGGGCCTGGGTGATCGGGCGGGTTTTCAGCACCATGATGCCATTGGTGGCAATGAAGCCGGAAATGACACTTTCGATCATGCTGGCCTTGTCCGGCAGCTCGTCGGTGAGGAGTCGCGTTTGGTGGTTGGCAAGGGCGAGGAGTCGGGTGTCATCGACGATGTCATCCGTGGTGCACTCGCGGAGGAGATTCTTCATCTCTTCCCAGGTGGCGAGTGCTACAGGATCCTTGTCCTTGATAGCCTTGATGCTACTCATGGCGAGTTGTCCGCCAGCTAGGGCTACCTTACCGCCTTTGACGAGGGCAGCTTTGCCGACATCTTTGCCGCCCCGAAGGACGACGAGCATCCACTTGGCGATGCCTGGTGCGTTGATGGCGGCAGAAAGGATGAAAAGCGCGAGGGCTTGTATCCATCCTGTTCCGGCGAACGCGCGGCAACCTTGGTAGAGGCCGAGCCACATGATCACGTTAATGATCAGTGACAGGAAGCCACCGATGAAGGGAACGACGCCGACGACTTTGCTGATGGCGCCGGTGACCTTAGCCCAGTGGCGAATCCAGAGGGCTGCGGCTGCGATGCCGAGTATCAGCGCCGCGGTTCTGCCGATTTCCCATTGCAGGAAAGCGGGCATTATCGATGCGACTGCGTCGCCGATCCACTTGCTGAGGGTTTGGGGTAGGTAGATGATCGTTACCACGGCACCTTTGATGGCGCCGAGCACGCTTCCAATGTCGGAGAGAATCTCCAACGTTCCTTTTCCTTCTGCCATGGTTTTTCTTCCTTTTCTTGAGATGTTTACGGGTTTCCCCGGTTGTTGTGACAAACACAGAGCATGTCTGCTCCCGTAGGATGAGCGGCACAATTACCGCTACAATCACTTTGGGAGCATACAGCTCAATGCTTGAGCTCTGGTTTAAAAGAACATCTATCTAAAGTAGATTTATTATACACTAAAAAATATATTTGTCAATAATAAATGGGGTCAGACAAAATGTCGAATATTTTTTTAGCCTAATGTAACTTTAATAATATTCTTTTTTCTGTGATTTGTCAAGGCTCCTATGCCTTACTTCGTTCTCTTTTGCTTATCAAGGTCTCTTTCTGGTTTGTTCTCAAAAGTAGCTAATTTAGTAACTTTTTTTAAGAGTTCGTGGATTTGAGTTAACCCCTTGCTACCTCGTTTCATTAAATCTTCTACAAGACCTGTTTTTTCAGCAGCAAATTTCTTTGTAATTCTAGTTAAATCTTTAGTAGTAATTTTTTTAGGTGCTTGCTCTCTATAAATTGCGCTCAGATGTTTCATTACGAACTTTCTGTATTCTAACTTAAAGTGGTTCGGCCCATGAGCTATCTGTTTTGCATGAGTCCATAACGATTTACTGGAGAAATATTCGTCTAAGTAGTTATGATATTTTTCAAACCTATCTGCCACTGCTTTGCTACCGAAGGCGGTAAGAGCTTTGTGAGATTCGACGTAGTTTCTTTCAGGTACGTGCTGTTTTTTGATCATGTCACTCCTATTTACTACGGCCTTAAATAAGGCATCAGCTTTATTATCGTTGTTTCCATAGTCCGATAGAATTACACTATCGGCAGTTCCTAAGGCAAATTGGATTAGCTTAAGGGCTTGTTTTGGTGTCCATAGATTAAATGCTTTCATATAAGCTTTAACGTAGTGACCCTTGAAATCAGGCACTTGTTTTCCGCCTACAATTTTGCTTTCAATGTAGCCTTCCTTCATAACATCCTCCTGAGCTGAAAAAGTAATTGATTTTTTATATTTTTCAAAGCGTGGATATTCATTTTTGCGGGCTATATCCAAGTATCTGTTTTTGTACTTAACATATCTTGTTACTTCTTTTTCTCCTGCTAGCGTAATGATTTTCTCTTTATAGCTAGTAGTTACTTTTGAGTTGGTTGGGAAAGGGAAATGTAAGAACATTAAATAACCGTTGTGCTGAGTTTTAAAAGCGCCAAATCTACTGATATAATTGGTCACTGTTTTTTGAACTAATGGATCTCCTGGGTTGCCGGTTCGAATAGCTTGTGCGAGCTTAAGACCCTCAGGCTTTGTTTGGTCAATATAGTTGTAGTTTTGAGGATGTTTTAGGAAAGCGATTAGGTTTTTTAATCCATCTTGAAATGCTGCAGTTGGATTATCTCGAGGGCCAACACCAACAAAGTTTACGTAACCCTCATGCGGATTCATTTTAAAACGACCTTCGGTTGGGTGTGACGGGTTGCTATGGAATAGTCGGTTGGATAAAATGCCCTTGGTCTTATCCCTCTTTAAATTGGTTTGATAAAAGTCACTTTCGAATCTACCGAAAATTTTGTAACCGTTAGCAATTTGGTTCATTAGTATTAAGCCATTGTGTTTGCGTTCAGCTTTGGTGGTTAGGCGTGCATAACCTTGTCTTGGGAACATGTTGTATGTAACCTTCTTTTCATTTTCAGTCCATTCTTTCTGCTTGGTTTTAAGTCCGTTAATAACATCTCTCAATGAGCCACTTCCCCATTCAGCGCTGTGTGCGGTAAGAGCCCATGGTATTTTTACACCTGTTTTAACAATTTCCCATATATTTGAGCCGGTTCGTCTTATTCGAACAGCATCATGGCTGTCTTTCCACCATATCTTTAGTTCGCCGGCTTTGGTGCGGGCGAATTGCCAACCTTGTGTACCTAGTTTTTCCATAGCAGCCCATCCTTTTGGGCCATAATTAGTCAAAAATTCATGTTTCAATTCAGCGGCTTTTTCGGTGGTCCAATCCGATATATGGAACCAGGCTGGTTTTGCGACTTTGCCTTCTAGCCATTTAAGGCTGTCAGACATTAAGGCTGCCGCAAATGAAAGACCTGATGCCTTTTTCATTGCTTTTTCAATATCGGTAGCAGTGGTCATTGCGCTGGATACTTCTTCCCAGGTTGGTTTGTGAGTTGCGCCTTTCGCAATCAATTGCTGCTGGTAGGGCGATAGCATGTCGATGTTCTTTTTATTGTCTTTGTTTTTATTTTCCAGTCCAGTACGGGTGTAATGGTTGTATAAAAAGTCTCTCCCACGCTGGATGAGCTTAGCTTTGCTCAAGTCCTCCCCAGGAGATGCTTTTTTGCCAAATGCCATCAATTGTTTTTCGACTACGTCTTTAAAGATTAAAGCATTGGTTTCCTGATCTGTTGCGGTTGGGTCGATGCTGTCCAGTTCACTGGATGAGATCAGTCTGCTGCTTACTAGTGATTTATGGAGTGAGATATGGGCTGAGCGACCTGCTTTTTTTCGTTGGCTTCGGGTATCATATTGTCCCCGTTTGTCATACCACCTCAGCGTATCTTCAATACTTTTTGAATGAAGAACTTGTAAGGCTCGGTAGCGGGCTTTGTCGTTATTTTCAATGCCCGAAAGGGTTGCCATTCGGTTTAGAATTGATCCTTTTGAATATTCAAAAGGGGATTCAACTCCTAATTTACCAAGGATTGATTTCTTGGTGACATCTTCATAAATCATACTTGCCAATAATGCACCTCCTCCCCACTTGGCTATTTTGGACATCGTGCTGTTTTTACTTAAAACGCCCTTAAATATAAATAGGTAAGCTGCCGCACCATACATGATGCGTTTTTCTATGGGTTGTCCTGAATCAAATATTCCTCCCACAACTTTTCGAACAACTCTCATTACTTTACTGCTCACAGTGGCCTTTTTTTCATTGATAGCTTCGTTGTAGGCGGTTCGAAGCGCATTGGCTTTTTCACTTAGCTTGGTTCGTTTTTTAAAGTCTTCGATAAAGCTCTTGAGCAGTTTTCGGGCGTTCTTGTGTCCTGAGCTATTCTTGTTTGCCAGGGCATCTAAGAATTCTTTATTCTTAGAGGTTGAGGCCATGATGAAACTCAATACTTGTATTGCTACAGCTTCTTTCCCTTTCCCTTTTTTAAGTTTATTTTCTAAGTCTGATTCCCAGGTGCTGACGTTCTTTTTTGGGTTAGAGTAATATCCAAGCTTCCAATAAGCTTCAAAGGCTCCTTCCCAATTCACGCCCTGTGCTCTGGCTGTGGCTTCTAATCCTGAAATTCCTTCCAGTAAATTCTCTTTAGACGCTGTTACGATTGGATGAAGCTTTTCCACTGAAGTTGTATCTCCTGTGGCTCTTACACCTAATTTTTGCTCTAGAGCAATTCGACTGTTTTTATTAAAATCAGCTACAAAGTAATTTTTAATATCGCTGATGATTTTTTCTGCCTCTTTTGGATTGGCTCCTGCGAGCTGCCTTTTTAGAAAGGCAGGATTGGTTTTGTTGAGTATCTGATATAGTGCAACTGTTTTCCGATTTACTTTTACGTCGTGAGGTTGACCACCTTTTTCTACTTGGGTGTGTAGATTTGAAAGCTGATAGGCTGAAATACCGATCTGATCCTCTTGTTTTTCATTATAGTAAACATTAATAGAAGGTATTCGTTTGATTTGGGATAGCTGCTTCGCCATTTTCCGGAATTGCTTGTGAGTTTTTTCAAGCTTTGCGATTTCTACCCTACTTACAATTCGTCCTGCCTTTAGTAGGTTTATATGTGATTGAAAGGCAGTATCTGTTTTTTTGGCCTGAGCTAGAGCTGAATCGATATCACTATTTAGATTCATTCCTTTTTTATTGCCGTCGATCGTCGACTTTTTAACTTCGTTGTGGAAGCTGTTGAAATCTTGACTGAGGTCTTTGACCAAATCAGCAAATTGAGTGTAATTGTCGTTGAGTTGTTTTTCAGTGAATAGTGAAAGAAAAGCGTGTTCTATCCCCCCTTTCATTCGCAACCTTCCAATTAAGTCACCTTTTGAATCAAGGAGTGCTTTTTTGATGGCATCACCTTGTAATTCTTTGTGATTAAAGGGTCGTCTTTTGTAGGGGCTAACCTTAAAGCTTGGTTTCAGGAATTTTTTACTCAAGATTCCGTCAATTCCTGCTTCGCTAAGCATGGCGGCTGCAACGATGAGAGCTTGTGTATCTGGATCATTCGGCATTTTACCTCGATTGATCAGCTCTTTGCGAATGGCCATGTATTCTTCCATCGCAACCTGTAGATTACTGGTGTTATTCAGATTTTTACCATCAATTACTTTGTAGGCGTTTTCTAAGTAACTTTCTGCACCTGTACGTTTGGCTAAGTAAGCCCGTTTTAAATGTAATTTACTGTCACTTAGCACTTGTAAACGTGCTTTGTAGAAGGATGCTAAGTCATGATTTCCTGACTGTTTGGCATTTTCATGTAACTTTTTGGTTCGTGAAATATCACCGCTTAACATGCTCAACCTTGTTCGATAGGCTCTTACTTTTTCGGCAGGAGATAGGGTTTTTTCTGTTTTGCCTTCAAGCTTGTTCTTATGCTTGATCATTCCATGTAATACTGCCTTTTTTTCTTCAATAGCCTTTTGAACTTTCGAATAATACTGTCGTCTCATAATGAGTACATCGTGTACTAACAGTAAGTTGTTATAGAAATTTCTTTCTGTAGCATCTTTAGGTTTGCTTTGAATGAATTTAATAATTTTATCATTCAACATATTGATATTACTGGTGTCGATCGATGTGGAGAAATGCAGATTATCACTATGCCGATTCAAATCATTGATATGGCTCTGAACGGTGTTTGGATTTAGGTTGCGCAGAGCATTTTCTGAAGTGTCATTTAGAACATTATTTACATCTTTAAAATTGATGGCAGTCTTTTGGATTTGCTGGAATAATCGAATTCCATTTCTTTCTAAATTGCTTTTTGCCTTTGTAAGAGGTGTTGATTTAGCGAATTTAACATTTTTACCATTCACTTTTTTTAGTTGAGTGGTGGCTCCTGGTATGTCGGAATCAAGCCTAAAAATATTCAAGTTTATTGACCCTGTCGTTTTGCTTAGCGGGTCACGTTTTACTAAATATTGCCTTAGGCTAGCTGCACTATTGCTGAGTAGGCCATTTAGATCGGAAGTGATACTCAGTTTTTTTGGTGGTGCTAATTTGCCAGCTATTGTTCCAATTGCATTCAAGCCTTCTTTATAGTTTGATTGAGAGCTTAAATGGGATTCGAACTGATAAGTTCCTTTTTTTGCCTTTATATCCACTTTTCCAGCATTTCCCCCATTAAGCTTATCGTATTCTGTATATTCAAGAACGGCAAAATACTGATTGATGGCTTCAAGGTATTGTTTATAAGCCTTGAGCGCTGGGAGTCGCTTATTAACTAAAAATTCAAGGTACTTTTTTGCCGCTGTATTAGGTCGTGGTTGTAATTGGGCTAATACATTTTTGATGATACTGATGTTTTTTGATTCAACATCAATTGACTGAGTTACCATTGGGAATGCGAGTCTTAATTCAGCAGAGTATTTTCTAAAGTCTTTTAAGTCTTTGGGTTGTATTACTTCTTTTTTCTGAATTGTTTTGAAAAAGCGATTCATGCCCTTAAAGCTACCCGTACGAACATATCCAGCAAAAGGATTTTTAGTTAAATTATTTTCCTTGGTATGAAATCCCCGTGGATGTTGTTTTGTTTTTCCACCAGATCTTGTTTTTTGAAGATATTTGTTAATTTTGAATTCACCTTCAGCGGTATCAATCTTAGGCCATGCAGTTCCTGAACTTCTAAAAAAATCTTCAGGGAATCCCTTTAACTTCTTGCTATAAATATCATTTGCTTTGGCTGCATACTCCCCTCGCATCTTTCGGATCTTTCGGTCGGCGATTTCAGCTTCTTTTAAAACCTTTTCACTATTACTGTTGGTCAAAGCGATTAGGTCTAAGTTTGGATTGTTCTTAGATAAACCACTAATGTTATCAGGATGGATCTTTTGGCGTTTTTTCAAAATAGCCAAAAGGATTGCCCTGGCTCTTTTACCTTTTTCGAACTGTTTGTAGCGCTTAGGGTTAAGCGAAATATTACGTTCAATTGCTTTGATTAGCGCCTCATTCTTGCTTAACACCTCTGAGCCTGCAGTGGGTTTTTCGGGTGCGCTTGAATACTTGTAAACCACACGGTTTTCAATTTCCAGCCACTTGTCCTGTTTGTTTTGGTTTTTATCAATGTCCATTTATGGCATTAATTAATCTTTATATTATACCAAATTTAGAGGGAAATAGCCAGTCGGTATGCTTGACGCATATGGTGAAAAGTGGTGAAAAATTTATGTGAAAAATGCCTAAAAAACCATCAATTATTGTTTATTGATTCGTTTTATCACCATTTTGATACGGTTTTTTTGGAAAAACCTACTTATAATTGGATTTTACAGTCCTAAGACTTTCTTTGCTTTTGTTGTTGCGGCTTCGATGGAAGGGGCTTTGGCAAGATCTCCTTTAGACATGCGGAAATGGACTCGATCCTCTGTTTTTAGTGCTTCGGTAAGGTCCTTGTAGGCTTCTTTTATACCTTTTCCTTTCGCAACGGCTTTGCCAGCTGAATAAATATCTTTCCATGAAGAAAACCCTTTTTTCACTAAACTTTTTTTACTCCCTTGCACGCCCCAATGAAAGCCAAATGCTTTTAATACCCTTTTGATCTTTTTGGCTGTAGCACCTCTTCCATTCCCCATTTGTTGTACATCAATTGCTTGTCCTGAAAGGTGATATGAGCCAGTCATGCTTCCAACCCAAACTTTTGTATCCCTTTTTTCATTTCTTTCTCCTATTATAAATTGGGTTTGATTTTGGCGGAAATGACTTACTTCTGATTTTCCAAATCCGGTAAATGGAATTCCTGCTTTGCCCAACAGTTCCCAGGCGGTGGCGAATCTTTTCATTACCGATTCTCTAAGCATTAATTTATGTCCATTTATGCTGTGTTCTACAATGTGTTCATCAATACGTTTTCGATAAGTGCCGGCAGCAAGCCAATTTTGAGTTTTATCATCCAATTCTGATTTTTTTCTTCTTATTTCCCTTTTAAGCGCTGCTTGGTATCTCGCTTCTTTTTCTGGGTCTGAGAATTTGCCGAATTTAAGCTCGTGCGGAGACATTGCTCTGAATCTAGATGTACTTGTTTCAGTTGAACTTCCTCCAAAATTCGGTAAATCAATGTCTGGTGTACTAACTCCTACATCGGGGTTGAGAACTTTGTGTACAATCATTCCCCCCGTGCCTATTGCGGCCGCAGTTCCAATGGCGGCAAGCCCTAAAAATCGGCGTCGGGACATTCGTGCAGTATCCTCTTTTTCTCGTTCAGCCTTTTCTGCCTGTTCTTCAGGTGTGGGTTGACGCTCTGGTGGCTTTTCAGGTTGTGCCAATGCTTCTCTTTCAATATCTTCAATGCTCATAGGTTCATTATCAGTTGGTTCTTCGTCTGGTGGATTGTGAATTTGCATCATACGTCCGATGTGAGGGGGGAGCGGGGGTTCAGTTGGTCCATCATTGCTTTGATCGGTTTCGGGTTCTGCTTCGTTAGGTTCAGTGGTTTGTGATTCTTCAGGTGGTTCTTGGTTGACTATTTCTGCATTTGGATTATTAATATACATTTCAACCACCTGAATGCGCAACTCTAATTCATATATTTTCCTAATGTAATACTCAAGATAGGGGGTAAACACCAAATCAATTGGAGGCTGAGTGCTATATAAGTGGTCTAATTGAGCGTGTAATTCGTGAATTTCTTCTTCCAACTCTTCTTCCTCTACTCCTTTATATTCGCTTGTATAGTGTGTGAGTTTTTTATCTTCTTCTTTTTTTAATATGGCTGCTATGGGTTCACTGATGGAGAGCTGAATGGCTTCAACTTCTTCACTAATTGCTTTTAAATGGCTTTCGAGCTGATCAATACGAGTCTGATCGGTGCCTGCCATTGTTATTGCAGCTTCTATTTCGGTTTTTATCTGGGTTAGCAGTGTGCTGTAAGCATGGTAAGTGTCCTTTAGCTTTGAAATATCGTTGTTTTCACTGATTTTTCTGTTTTTAAGCCGTTCGTATGCTGAGTATAGATTCAAAACTTCTTCAGGATTATCAGGTGTCTCGGTTGCTAATTTTTTAATATGCTGATTGTTTTTGGCTCGTTTGGCACGTGTTTGAATAACCAGGTTTATCTTCTCAGCTTCTTGATTTAAGGGTAGTTTCAATTTTGCTGACTCACCCATTTTATCTTGTTCAATAAGCCCTTGATCTCTTAAGGCCTGAATGGTGCTGTTGACTATATTATTCGGTAGTCCGGTTAATGTGGTGAGGATTAGTGTATTGGCTGTATGTTTGAAGGCCATCACATTTACTACTTCTATGCTCACTCCAGCGCTATTTAGCGCTTCTTGAGACTCTATAGTTAGGTCATTTGAATTCACCTTTCCGTTTCGTTCCAATAAATCTTGCACTTCTTCCATGCCGTCTTTCAGTCGTTCATTTTCCGATGGTGAGAGGTCGATTGTCTCAGGCATAGGTTTAGTTAAATTTAGCTGTTAGGCTTTCAAAATGGTCTAATTCTTCGTTGAGTTGTGTTTGTAGCTCCGAGTTATTGTTGATGTATTCAACCATGATTTCATTTGCCTTTTCGTTGTTGCTTTCGACTTTTTCCATCAAATCCATCAGATCTTCATATGACATAAAATTTCTTATACTTTCCATGATTACTCTGACCACATGAACTTCGATGGTTTTTCGGAGTTCATCCGTTTGCTGGCCTTCAGGCAGCTTTGCAACTACATGATTGATGTAGGCAGAAAGGTCAAATGTTGAATGTGCTGCAGTATAATTCATAGGATTTATTTATTTTTTATCTATTTCCCCGCCTTTATCAGTTTGAGCAGGTTCTGTTTTTGGTTTTTCTTTAGTTTTAGGGGCGCTGGTTGGTATTGTTTTGCCTTTACCCCAGCCAAAGAGTCTTTTGCCCCCTTTCCAACCAAGGTATAGGGTGAGGGCGGCTGGTATATATCCAGTGGCAACGCTTAAGCCTGCAAGGCCTACTTTGGCAGTGCCCCAAGGGTGAGATCTGATGGTGTTATATCCTTTTTTGGCAGACCAGGCTGTTGCCTTGCCCATTCCTTTGCCAATTGCAGGGGCTGCAATTTTGGTTCCGGCCCAGCCTTTAGCTCCCATAAATCTTGCAGCGCGGTATAGCCAGGAGTTTTTACTGAAATATTCTTTCAGCTCATCAGGCAAATCCGGGTTAACATTTTGTTTTGCCTCCTGAACTGAACGATTAAAACTTTCTACTTTTGCCATCAGATCTTTAAAATCACCTTCTTCATTTGCTGCGAGGCGTTTTTCGTAGGCTCGGCGAAGACCGGAATTGAGCTTTACCACCTTTTCAATATTCCTTCTGCTTATTCCTGCTTGCCACTTTGATCGATCCATCGTTCCTTCCAGCGTTGCAATGGTTTTGGCTACAATTTTTTGCAAATTTTCCTCTCTATTTTCGGCGGGTAGTAGGGTGGCTAAGTGACTAACAATTTTTTCTAAGCCTTTTTTACCCTTTTCGGTATCAGGATCAACGCCCTTTAGCTGTTTTAAAGTTTCTTGTGCTTTATCTTTTTTGTCTTCCGGAAAGTCGTTTAATATTTCGCTTTGGGCTACAAAATCAACAAAGGTTCGAAGCCATATTTTTTTAACTGCGAATCCACTGGATTCAACATTGTCTTGGTTTGACAGCTTATGCTTGCTCATGTCCTGAGCGGCCAAATCCATAGCCTGTCGATACATATCGCTTTCCATTTCTACCACTTCTGTTGGTTTTATTGCCTTCTTGTCTTTGGAGCCATGGATGGCTACATATTTTAGAAACTGGTAGTGAATATGAACCATTAATGTTTCCGGTCTTATTTTTCCTTTGGATTTATCTATATTTGCGGCGATTTGTTCAGTTGCTGCTATTTTATTCTCTAAATCTCGTACTGATGTTTTTGCTGATTGCTTTTCCCCTCTTAATCTACTAATTTCCTCTTCAATTTCGCCTCTCTTTTCTAGCACAGCGCCTCCTTCACCTTTTTTTGGGATATTATAGCCGGCTAATATTTTTTCTTGTGCTGATATATCTTCATCTAAATCTTCAATTTGCTGTTTAGCTTGTTTCATTTCCGCCTGAAGACTGCGTAATTTAGTCTCTTTTCCGTCTTGTTTGATTTCGGCTTCAATCCCTGAAGCAATATCATCACTAACTCCTATCAATTTGTCTGTTTCATATACTCTTTCGCTTAAAAACTGCTGAAGCTCAGATAGGAAATCATCTTTTACCTCATTTGAAAGCGCTTTTTTATTAGTGTCTCTATATTTATTCAGATTTTTTATTACACTTGATGCAATGGCTTCCTTTAAACCACTGTTCGCTTGCTGAGGGACAAATTTGCTGACCATATCAACGGCTTTTTTTCTTCGTTTTTCATTTTCTTCGTCGAGTGTTGTGTCTACATTATCTCGAACCTCTTCTACCACTTTTTCCTCCGAGTTTGCTTGACGGTCAGCGGTTTCAAAGCCTGGTGGTTGCTGATCGTCGTCGATGTTTTCTTGTGGATTTGGGTTCATGGGAATTAGGACATTAGGGGTTGAAGAATGGTTTCTAGTTTATTCAAGTGAGGTTCTAAATCGTCTTTTCCAAATTCATTCGGCAGTGCATTGTAGGTTTCGGGAAAATAGTTTTTAAGTGATTGTCTGAGGT